>NZ_JBHFEI010000005.1:0-338514 GCF_041928815.1 Ensifer soli
CAAGATCGAAAACGAAAAGGAAAAACCCATCACCGTAAACTACGACGAACTCGTCAAATCTTGGACAAAACAGTAAGGGCCTAAAGCATGTCCCGCAAAAGCGCGCAGCGTTTTGCGGGACATGCGTAAAAGCAAAAGCCTACGGCATGTCCAGCCGAAGCGGGATTGCTTCGGTGTCGGACAATGCGGCAAGGACAAACGAAGAGAGCACGCTCTGTGAACCTGTGTTCACCGAATGTGCTCTCGCTGACGAGGCACGAGGAAGCCCTGTCGCGCATCGAGCGCGGCGGGGTTTTTTTACTTCGATGCGGCGAGCCGCCGGTCGAGGCCGTCGAGGATGCGCTTGGCGAGCGCCGGATAGTCGCCGTCGAAATGGTGGCCGCCGGTCGTCTCGATCGCCTCGATGCCGCGCCCGGCCATGGCCGGGCAGGCATCGTCGTCCTTGTCGTCGATGCCGTAGATGCACTGGACGAGCGACGGGGTGATCTTAGCGACGTCATCGAGCGGATCGCCGGCGCCATCGGAACCGGACGCCCCGATCCAGCCGAGCACCGAGATCTTGTAGTCGACCTGGTGCGAGGTCGCGAGCAGGGACATCTGCGCTACCTTGTCCTGATCGCCCTTCGGCAGCAGGGTGAAGGTGCGGGGCAGCACGTCAGCGCCGAAGGAATAGCCGATCAGAAGCACACGCTTCACGTTCCAGCGCTTCTCATAAAGGGTGATGATGCGCGACAGGTCCTGCGCCACCGCCTGCGGCTCCCGCTCCGACCAGAAATAGCGCAGCGAATCGATGCCCACGACCGGCATGCCCTGCTGCTGCAGCACGTCGCCGACCTGCTTGTCGATATCGCGCCAGCCGCCGTCGCCGGAATAGATCACCGCCATCGTGTCGCGGGTCGGCTTGGTGTCGAGGACGGTGAGCGGCAGGCCGAGCGGATTGTCGTCATCATGGCCGGCGGCGACGAGGTCCGAGAGCGCGTCGGAAAACTCCGTCCAGGAATCGCCGTCGACCGCCGTCACCTCGATGTCGGGATGGGCGGCGAGAAGCCGGTCGACATGGGCCTTGCCGTCCTCGGGCGCCGCATCCGACTGCAGCACCGTGACCGGATCGGGAAGCGGGCCGTCCGTCAGTCCGTAGACCATGCGCTCGCCCGCGCGCTCCTTCGCGGCCGGCGTGCAGAGCTGGAGGGGCAGCGCGATGCCCGCCTCCGGGTCGGCGGAAAGCGTATGGCCGATGGTGGCCGCCGGTGTCTGCGCCGCGATCGCCAGCGCCAGCGCGCCGCCGGCGCCGACGCCGGCGACGATGGGCAGATGGTAGCTTTCGTTGCCGTGGGCGCGCTGCACCTGCTGGCTCAGCGACTCGATGTCGGAGACCATGTAGATGCAGTCGCCCTTGTCCTTCGCCAGCGCGGCGAGATAGGCCGGAAGGTCGATGCCGATGACGACCGCGCCCTCGTCCTTCAGGCGGGCGGCAAGCCCGTCCTCGCGCTCCGACCAGCCACCGGCATCCGAGATCAGCACCACGGCGCCCGTCTCGTCCGCCTCAGGCAGCAGGATGCGCGGCGAGGGGATCATGCCGGTGTCGAAGGTGTCCTTTCCGTCCGCCATCGCCGGCGCGGCGAGAACGAGGCAGGCGACGGCGGCGCGGCGCAGCAAGGCAAGGTTCATTTCTTCAGCACTCCCTTGATGCCGCCGCCGATGAGGAAGGTCACGTCCATCAGCGCCAGGACCGGATTGAAGCCACCGCCGACCGCCATGTAACGCGGCTGCCAGTGCGGGTGGAACTTGGCCTTGAAGGCCTTCAGTCCCTTGAAATTGTAGAAGCGCTCGCCGTGCTCGAAGACCGTCCGGCCGATCTTGTCCCAGACCGGCGAGGAGCGGCGCTCGGAAAAGCCGGCGAGCGGCGCCATGCCGAGATTGAAATGCCTGTAGCCCGCATCGCGCAAGTGCTCCATGAGGCTGACGAAGAGAAAATCCATCGCCCCTTTCGGCGCGTCGGGAGAAAAGCGCATCAGGTCGATCGAGGCTTCCTCCTTCGTCCCGGTCACGAGCAGCGTGGCGAAGGCGACGATGCGGTCCTCGAAGCGCAGCACCGCCACCGGCTGCTGGGCGATGTAGCCCGGCTCGAACACGCCGAGGGAGAAGCCCTTCTCGCGCGCATTGTGGTGGGCGAGCCAGGCGTCGGAGACGGCGGCGAGCGCGTCGACGACGGCCGGAACCTCCGCCGTGTCGATGATCGAGAAGCTGAGCCCGTCCCGCTGGGCGCGGCTGGCGGTCTGGCGGAGATTCGCCCATTTCCCGCCTTTCAGCGTCAGGTTCGCGAGATCGACGATGGCGAGTTCGCCCAGGCGGAACGCGCGCAGGCCCGCATCGGCGTAATAGGAGAGGCCGGCCGGCGACACCTGATAGAAGACCGGCCGGCAACCGCAGCTTCGCGCCCGCTCGATGAAGCTCCAGATCAGTTCGGGCCAGACGTCCTTCGGGCCGATCGGGTCGAAGAGGGCGATCATGGAGCGGCCCTGCCGGCCATACATCAGGAAGGCGCGGCCGTCTTCCGAGAACATCACCTCCTTGTCGCCCATGCGCACCAGGTTCGCGTCGGAAAAGCCCTGCGTTTGCGAGATCGCCACGGCGCGTGCCATCGCATCGGCGGGCGTCGCCGCGTCGAGCGCGCCGGCGGCGGGGCGCATCAGGCTCCAGAAGGCGACGGCGCCGAGGCCGATCGCAAGGCCCAGCACGGCGCGCAGGCCCCGCGGTGCCTCGGCCGCCAGCTCGAACTGCCACCAGAGCCGGTTGCTGTAGTCGACGTCGCGGTAGACGAAGAGCAGGACGACCCCGGCGAAGACGAGAAGCGCCGCCATCGCCGTCAGCCAGGGCAGCGTCAGGCGCTCGCTGGTGAACGTGGCGGGGCGGACATAAAGGCGGCGCGTCGCGACGAGGCTGACGATCAGCAGCGCGAGGAAACCCGCCTCGATGAGCGCCACCGCCTTCAGCAGCGAGAAGAGCAGCGCGACCAGCGCGATCGCGATCCCCGCCCACCAGGCGCCGTCGAGCCTTCGGGCCAGGCCGCGCGAGACGACGATCAGGGCGAGGCCGAGAAGGCTCGCGAGGAAATGCGCGCCCTCCATCACCGGCAGCGGCACATAGGCGGAAAGGAAGGCGAGGTTGTCGTCCGGCGTCGGCGTGACGCTGGAAAACACCAGCATGGCGCCGAGGATGAAGGCGAGCGTGGCGATCAGCAGCGGCGACAATTGCCCGGCGACGCGGCGCAGGCTGGAGGCGACCGGCCGGCGCCAGAGGCCGCGCAGCTCCGTCGCGACGACGAAGAGCACCGCCAGCGTCAGCGGCAGGACGTGGTAGATGAAGCGGTAGAGGACGAGCGCGCCGAGCACGCTGTCGACATCGGTCGCCTGGCCGAGCGCCGCGACGATCACCGTCTCGAACACGCCGAGGCCGGCCGGAACATGGCTGAGCACGCCGAGGCCGACGGCGACCGAATAGACGGCGAGAAAGGCCGGCCAGCTCATCGCGCCATCCGGTAGCAGCACGTAGAGCACGCTGGCGGAGGCCGCGAGATCGAGCACGGTGACGAGGAACTGCCGCGAAGCCGTGCGCGAATCGGGCAGCCGCAGCGAAACGCGGCCGATCCGGAGGATGCGGCCGTCGCGGGTGGCGATGACGACGAAGACGAGGACCGCGACGATGAGCGCCGCGACCAGCCGCAGCACGCCCGCGGGCACGCCGGTGAGGGAGGCCACATCCGGGGCGATCGCCAGAATGCTGAGCGCGCCCACGCTTAAAAGCCCGAGGCCGAAGGCGAGCGTGACGAAGGCGATGACCGCGCCGATCTCCTCCGGCTTCAGGCCGAGCCGCGTGTAGGCGCGATAGCGGATGGCGCCGCCGGACAGCGGGCCGAAGCCGGCGGTGTTGCCGACGGCATAGGCGGAAAACGCCGTCAGCGCCACGTCGGCATAGGGCAGCTTCTTCTTCAGGTAGGAGAGGGCGCCGGTGTCGTAGAAGGTCAGCGCGACAAAGCTCAGCGCGGTGAAGCCGATGGCGAGGCCGACCGAGACCCAGGAGGTGTTCGCCAGCGCCGCCGTCACGTCCTCGTAGCGGACCTCTTCGGTAAGGTGAACGATGGCATAGCCGACGACCGCCAGCATGGCGAGCATCGCGACGAGCGCGATCAGCCGGCCGTGGCGCAGGATGGAAGGGGGCGGACCGGCGGCCTCGGCCTCGGAGTGCGGGTGCGACGGGGTAGTCTCGGGCATGCGACACCTTCGGACAGGGACATCCGCGGGCCTATAATCCCGCCTTGCTGCGGAGCAAAGTGAACATATTGTAATATAGGACGGCATGCGCCGGGGTCGAGCCGGAGCGTCGTGACGATTGGCCGATCGAGCCCTCTCGCTTTCCAGACGATTCGCGCGGCGCGGCGCCCGGTCCGGCGAAGGAAGAGAGGCCTCGCCACGGCGAGGGACGACCGACCCCATTCACCGGGCCGGGCATCGTCCGGATTGACCGTGATCCGGGATTTGCCGGAAACCGTCGGCAACAAGGCCGCGATGCGGATATCCGCTCGTCATGCGGCCTGTCGATACGGGCCGGACCCCGGATCATCGCACCGGGCCGCATGGCTAGCAGGGTCCCGGTGCTTCGGGGCCTTCAGAGCCGGGTCGCCGCCAGCCGTTCCTCGTCGAGAACGATGCCGAGGCCCGGCGCGTCGCCGAGGTCGAGCCAGCCCGACTGCTGTTTCAGGGGCGCGGCCATCGGATAGTCGCGCCGCGCCTCGCTCCATTCCGGGTTGTCATAGGGATATTCGAGGAAGGGGGCATCGCCGGCGCCGGCGGTCAGATGCGCGTTGGCGAGCACGCCGATGCCGTTCGTCCAGGAATGCGGGGTGAACAGGATGCCGGCCTCGCGCGCCTGGTAGACGAGGCGGCGGCAGCCGGTGATGCCGCCGACCAGCGCCACGTCCGGCTGGATGACGTCGAAGGCGCGGCGCTCGATGATGTCGCGGAACTCGTAGAGTTCGCGCGTCATCTCGCCGCCGGCGATGCGGATGCCGGTCGCATCCGACAGCCGGCGCATGCCCTCGCGGTCGGAGCGGTGCAGCGGCTCCTCCATCCAGTAGACACCGAGGCGTTCGAGTTCGCGGGCGACGGCCAGCGCATCCTTGAAGGTCCAGGGCAGCGACGTGTCCCACGGCATGCGCCAGCCCTGGTTGCAGTCGACCATCAGTTCCAGCCGGTCACCGATGCGGGCGCGCACCGCCTCGAGCGCCTTCACGTCGGCCCGCCAGCCCTCGCGGCCGCCGGACGACGAGGTGAAGCGGACCTTCAGCGCCGGAAAACCGTCCTCGACATAGCGCTCCGCCTGCTCGGCCATCTCGGCCGGCGCGCGCAACACACCGGAGGAGGCATAGAGCCGCACCTTGCTCGAGCGCCCGCCGAGCATGCGCCAGACCGGCTCGCCCGTCACCTTGCCGGCGAGATCCCAGAGCGCGAGGTCCAGCGGCCAGCAGCGGCCATAATGGAAATTGATGTGGGACAGCACCTCGTAATGGCGTTCCAGATGGCGCGGATCCTCGCCGATGAAGAGGTCCTCGTGGCCCTCGAACCCCTTCATCAGGTCGCCGGAGCCGATGCCCTCGCGGCCCTCGTCGTCGCTGACGCGCACGATCGTGGCGTCGAACTGGCGGCGGGGACGGCCGTCCCAGCTCGCCTTGAACGGCGGATCGAGGGCCAGGCGGTGATGGGTGATGGCGATCGAGACGATCCTGCTCATACGGGCGTCTCCTCAGCCGAACTGCTGCCAGATGGTCTTGTAGTCGCAATATTTGTCGATCGCGTGGACCGAGCGGTCGCGGCCGAAGCCGGACTGCTTGAAGCCGCCGAAGGGTGTGGCGAAATTCGACATGTCGTAGGTGTTGATCCAGACCGTGCCGGCATGGATCGCCTCGGACATGCGGTGCGCCCGGTCCATGTCGCGGGTAAACACCGCGCCGGCGAGACCGTAGATCGTGTCGTTGGCGATCGAAAGCGCCTCCTCCTCCGTATCGAAGGGAATCGCGGCCAGAACGGGCCCGAAGATTTCCTGACGGGCGAGGCTCATGTCGTTGGTCATGTCGACGAAGACGCCGGGGGAGACATAGTAGCCGCCGGTCTCCGCCATCACCCGCTCGGCGCCGAAGGCGCGCTTCGCACCCTCGTTCTCCCCGGCCGCGATCATCGACAGGACCTTTTCCATATGCCCCTCCTCGATCAAGGCGCCGATCTGGGCGGCGGGATCAAGCGGATGGCCGAGCGTGATCTCTCGGGCGGTGACCGCGCGGATCTTTTCGATCAGCGCCTCCTGCACCGAACGCTCGACCACCAGACGGGTCGAGGCATGGCAGGTCTCGCCGGAATTGTAGAAGCAGCCCCAGGCGACGGCTGAGGCCGCCGCGTCGAGATCGGCATCGGCGAAGACGACCAGCGGCGACTTGCCGCCGAGCTC
The DNA here is from genome assembly GCF_041928815.1 of Ensifer soli. NCBI lineage: Bacteria > Pseudomonadati > Pseudomonadota > Alphaproteobacteria > Hyphomicrobiales > Rhizobiaceae > Ensifer > Ensifer soli. Next base: position 6,499 of record NZ_JBHFEI010000005.1, read on the forward strand.
CAGCGCCACCCGCTTGACGTTCGACTGGGCGGCATAGGTCATGATCAGCTTGCCGACCTCGGTCGAGCCGGTGAAGGCGATCATGTCGACATCCATGTGCAGCGCCAGCGGCTTGCCCGCCTCCTCGCCATGGCCGGTGACGACGTTGAGGACGCCCGCCGGCAGCCCGGCCTCGAAGCCGAGCTCGGCCAGCCGGATCGCCGTCAGCGACGACTGCTCGGCCGGCTTCAGCACGACCGAGTTGCCCGCCGCGATCGCCGGCCCGAGCTTCCAGGCGTCGATGATCATCGGATAATTCCAAGGCGTGATCGCGCCGACGACGCCGAGCGGCACTTTTCTGACGAGCGCGCGCGCCTTCGGCCCGGTCGGCGCGATCTCGTCATAGAGCTTGTCGATCATCTCGGCATAGAACTGGATGCCGTCGGCGCAGAGGCGCACATCGACGCCGAGCGAGGCGGTGACGGGCTTGCCGACGTCGAGCGTCTCGAGCAGCGCCAGTTCCTCGCCATGGGCGCGGATCAGCGCCGCCCAGCGCAGCATGATGGTCTTTCGCTCAAGCGGCTCCTTGCCGCGCCAGACGGCGCCGTCGAAGGCCTTGCGAGCCGAGGCGACGGCGCGGTCGATGTCGGCGGCGCGGCCGCGCGCCAGCGCGGTGCCGGGCTTCCCGTCCATCGGTCTCGGACGGGAAAAGGTTTCGCCCGATATGGCGTCCGTCAGCCTGCCATCGATGAAATGCCGCCCCTGGGGCGTGAGCGTCGCGAGCAGGTTTTCCCAATCGGCACGGGTCCGGGTGTCGGTCATGGTCAGGCGGCTTTCGGCAGGGAGAGGATCTGGTCGGCGAAGCGGTCGATGTCGGCGTCGGTCACGTCGCGAATGGTCGCGCGGCGCATCGGCTGGTTTTCCGCAGCCCGCATCTCGGCGGCGAGCATCGCGGCGGAAACGGCGGAAAATGCCGGCGGCAAGGCGCGGACGACGCCCGACCGGTCCATCAGGCCGCCGACGAAGGCAGGAAGCTCCGGAGCCGAACCGAGCCCGCAGGCCTTCGCCGCCGCATCGAGATCGTCCGTTCCCGCCTCGACCAGCCAGGCAAGCGTCGCCTCGAAGCCGAGCGCGGTCGCCAGACCGTGATGGATCGGCGCCAGGCCCGCCAGCGCATGGCTGATGGTGTGGGCGATCGCCGTGCCGCAATTGTCGATGGCGATGCCGGCATAGCAGGAGCCGAGCAGCATCCGGCCCCGCGCCTCGATGTCAGAGGGTGCGCGAACCGCCGTCTCCAGCGCGCCGGTGATCAGCCGCATCGCCTCGTGACCGTAGAACCGGCCGCCGGGATGGGCATTGCGGTTGGTCGAGGCCTCGAAGGCGTGGATGAAGGCATCGAGGCCGCACCAGGCGGTGAGGTGGGCGGGCAGGGAGACGGTCAGGCCCGGATCGAGAAGCACGAGATCCGCCTTTGTCTCCGCTCCCCAGATCCACAGCTTCTTGCCCTGCGGGCCGGAGAAGATGGCGGTGGCGGACGTCTCGGAGCCGGTGCCGGCCGTCGTCGGCACGAGGATTGTCTTCAGCGGCTGCTTCGGCAGCGGGTTCGCGGCGAGCGCGTAATGCATCGCATCCTCGCCGGAAGCCGCCGTGCAGGCCGCGATCTTCGCGATGTCGAGGGCCGAGCCGCCGCCGATGCCGATCACCAGATCCGAACCTGCGGCCGCGGCGGAGGCCGCGCGGACATGGGCGAGCTTCGGTTCACCGGCGACTTCGGCAAAGATGACGCAGCCGATGCCGGCCGCCTCGAGCTGGCCGGCGACCTCGTCGGCCAGTCCGGTGCCGGCGAGATAGGCATCGACGACCAGCGTCGCGCGGCGCACCCCGCCAAGACCGGCCGCAGCCACGCCGACGGTCGCGTGAAGGCCCGAACCGAAGCGGATTTCCGGAACGAAGGAGGTGGTGAAGGTCACGCGCTGGCTCCGACGGAGAATGATCAGAAAGACAGGCTGCATCACAATCTGAAATTTTCAAAGACGTCGAAATCTTTGCTTTCATGATAAGTCTGTCTTATGATCGGCCCATGCTCGACCGCATTTCCCTGGACGCCTTCCGTGTGTTCGACGCCGCCTGCCGGCACATGAATTTTTCCGGCGCCGCCCGCGAGCTGCATGTGAGTCAGGCCGCCGTCAGCCAGCGTGTGCGCGGGCTTGAGGAACAGCTCGGCGCGCCGCTCTTCCTGCGCAGGGGCAAGCACCTGGAACTGACGCCGAAGGGCGAGCGCCTGTCGCAGCGGGTCCGTGCGGCGCTCGACTATCTCGATGAAAGCCTCGAACCCTTCCGCACCCCTGCCCGCCGGACGATCACCATCGCCGCCAGCGGCTCCGTCTCCCATCTCTGGCTCGGGCCCAGGCTCCGCGCGTTTGCCGAGCGCCATCCCGGCCTCTCGCTGCGCCTCGTCACCTCGGACGCGACCGGCGATCTCGCCTCCGACAACAACGACCTGACCATCCTCTATTCGACGGGAGAGCATCCCCGCTGGACGCTGACGCCGCTTCTGCCGGAGGTTCTGGCACCCGTCGCCGCCCCCGGCTATCTGGCCGAGCGCGGCCTTGACGCCGCGACGCTCGACCCTGTCCGGGTCGCAGCCCTCGATCTTCTCGACTACGAACGGTTCAACGCGCACTGGATTTCCTTCCGGCAATGGTTCGCCCGGCTGCAGCCGCCCGTCCCGACGCTGCATGGCGGGCGGCTGAGCTTCTCGACCTATCCGATGGCGATCGAGGCCGCGGTGCGCGGCGATGGCGTGGCGCTCGGCAGCCTCGGCCTTCTGGACGGGCTGATCGGCACCGGGCGCCTGACCGTTCTCGGAACGGCGCGGCTGGTGACCGGCTATGGCTACCATCTCGGCCTTCCCCGCGAGCGGCGGTCCTCGGACGAGACGCTCATGCTGCATGGGAGCCTGCGGGAAGCAGCGCCGGCCATCGTCTGACGAGACATGCAAACGCCGCAATTCTGCTGTTTGTGCGGCCGATCCGGGTGGGTTTCTATTGGGCCCAACCGGTGCTATAAGGATCTCTCACGGATCATGGTGGGAACGTGGACAAAGCCAAGGAGACGGCATTGGAACCCAGCCAGAAGGTTCAGCCCGGCGGAAGCGAACGCCCGCAGGATGAAAGCGGCCTCGTGCTGCGCCTGGACCGCCTGCGTCCCGAAAAGCGGATCATGACGGCGAAGCCGCAGGCCGCCAAGGCCGCTCCCGCCGCGATCCCGAACCTGCCGCAGCACGAACCGGTCGAGCCCGAAAAGAAGCCGAAGGCGCCATTGCCGCGCGAGACCAAGAAGACGGTCGTCTACCGCTCGAAGCGGCTGCACGGGCTGTCGCAACGGGTGAGAAACGGCATCTCCGGAACGGTGATGTCGCTGCTAGCTATCGTGCTCCTGCCGACGGTGGCGGCCGGCCTCTACTTCGCCTTCGTCGCCACGCCGCAATATGTCTCAGAGTTCCGCTTCTCCGTGCGGCCGAGCGACGCGACCCAGTTCCAGGCCTCGGTGGCGCTCGAGTCGGCGCTGATCATCTCCAACAGCTATATCGTGGCGGAGTATTCCGCGAGCCGCGAGACGGTCGATGCGCTGGAGAAGACGGTCGGCCTGCGCGAGATCTATTCGAACGAGGGGATCGACTATCTGTCCCGCCTCGATCCGGATGCATCCGTCGAGCAGCTGGTTTCCTACTGGAAAAACCGCATCACCACCCATTTCGACATGGCGACGGGCATCAGCACCATTGCCGTATCGGCCTTCACCCCCGAGGACGCGCTGAAGATCACGCAGGAGCTGCAACTGCTCTGCGAGAAGCTCGTCAACGACCTTTCCGAGAAGGCGCGCAAGACGCAGATGGCCTTCGCACAGAGCGAGCTCGACCTGGCGGAACAGCGGCTGAAGGACGCGCGCGACCGCGATGTCGCGCTGCGCGCCGGCCAGCAGTCGGTCGACGCGACGAAGGAGGCGGAAGGCAAGCTGCAGCTCGCGGCCCGCCTTCGCAGCAATCTGTCCGATCTCCAGTCGGAATTCGTAACGCTTTCGAGCTATCTCGACGCCTCCTCGCCGAAGATCGCCTACCTCAAGAAGCAGATCGCCGCGGCCGAACAGCAGGTGGCGAACCTCCAGGCGCAGGTGGGCGGCGGTGACGACGGCAGCGGCACGATGTCGGCGAACGACGCGACCCGCATCTCGCAGTTCGAAGCCAGCAAGACCGATATCGACATCGCGACGAAGCTCTACCAGTCCTCGCTGCAGAACTATGAGACGGCGCGGATGAAGGCGAACAGCAACCAGCTCTATCTCGCCACCTTCATCCATCCCAACATCGCGCAGCTCGCCGCCTATCCGCGCATCTTCGTCGATACGTTCGTGTTCTTCCTCTGCACGCTCGGTGCCTGGATCGTCCTGACGCTGATCTATTACAGCGTGCGCGACCACGCCTAAGGGACGACCGACCGTTGCCCGGATTGCAGGGCAAGGCATGCCCTTTTCCCGGATGCCGGAGCAGATCTGCTCCGGCGGCAGCCCGAAGAGCATAATCCGCACGAGAAAGACGACATGACCACTGCGGTTCTGACGACCGGCCTTTCGCGTCAATCGCGGATCATCAGTGCCTTGATGATCCGCGAACTGCGCATGCGCAAAAGCAAGAGCGGCCTCATGCTGGTCTTCGACCTGCTCGAGGCGCTGGGCATGATCCTGTTCATGTGGATCCTCTTTGTCATCAGAGGCCGGAGCCTGCCGCTCGGTGACAGCCTGCTGGTGTTCATCGCCACCGGTGTTCTTCCGGTGATGTTCTTCCGCAGCCTGAGCGTGAAGACGGCGAGCGGCATCGAGGCGGCCAAATCCGTCACCTTCGTGCCCTATATCCAGCCGCTCGACTACGCGATTGCCCGGCTGGCCGTGGAATTCATCACATTTGTCAGCCTTTTCATGGCGTTCTTCTGGATGATCCACCTGTTCGACCTTTCGGCCTATGCCTATCCGTTCGACCTTTACCGGCTCATCGAGTTTCTCGCCATCATCGTTCTCTTTTCCTTCGGGATCGGCCTGGTCAATTCTTTTATCATCTATCTCTTTCCCCTCTGGAAGATCATTTGGAGCGCCTTCGCGCGTCTGCAGATGATCCTGGCGGGGGTATATCTCATTCCGGAATACGTGCCGGAGCCGCTCAAGACCTATATGTGGTACAATCCGATCATGCATCTGGTCGCCCTGTTCCGGACGTCCTTCTATCCGATGTACCCGACCTACATGCTGTCGATCCCCTACATCCTTCTCTGGACAGCCTGCCTGCTGATCCTCGGCCTGATGATGGAACGGGCGCTGCGCAACCGCCGCGCCCGCTGAGATCCTCCAAAGCACATGGCCACAGGCTACAGCGTGAAATCCTCACGCGCGCGCGTCAGATGGGGGGAGTAGTAGGGATCGTCGCGCAGCCGCTCGCCCCAGCGCGCCTGCATGACGGCGGCCTCCTCCAGAAACCGCGCCGCCTTTTCCGGAGAGGTGTCGAGACCGCGTGACACGCTCTCCAGATGCCGGAGCCGGGCATGGGGCGTAAAGAGCGACCGCCAGCCGCGCTGTTCCAGCTTGAGGCAGAGGTCGACGTCGTTGAAGGCGACCTGCAGCGCCTCCTCGTCCATGCCGCCGACGGCAAGATACTTGCCCTTGTCGACGACCAGACACGCGCCGGTCACGGCGGACACGGCCTGCGCACAGGCAAGCCGCCCCATATAGCCGACCGCGTCGCCTTCGGCATATTTGTGCCCGTGACCGGCGACGGAGCCGATGCCGAGAACGATGCCCGCATGCTGGACATGGCCGCTGCCATAGAGGAGCTTGGCGCCGACGGCGCCGATGCCGGGACGGGATGCCTGCGCAGCCATCTCGGTCAGCCACTCCGCGTCCATGGCCATGACATCGTTGTTGACCAGCGCGACCAGAGATCCGCGGGCCTCGGCCACCGCCCGGTTGTTCAGGCGGGAAAAATTGAACGGCCCGGGCACGGGAAGGACGGCGACGCGCTCGGGAAGGTCGGCGAGATAGGCGCGGGTGTCCGCGTCCACGCTGCCATTGTCGACAATCAGGATGTCGAAGGACGGATAGTCGGTCTTTTCGAGGATCGACGAGACGCAGGCGCGCAGCAGGTCGACATGGTCGCGTGTCGGGATGATGATCGTCACATGCGGCGCCGGCACGGGCAACGGCCATCGGATATGGCGGTAGCCTCCGGGGGCCGTTATGACCGCCGCCGTCACGCCGCGCCGTGCCAGGCTCTCCTCCAGAGCGCGCCGGTCGGCCTCGACAACGGTTGCCGCCGGGCGCGGCCGGTCGTCGCGTTCATGATAGAGAATTTCGGCGATATGGCCGACCGCGTCGGAAGCAAGGGTCTCGCAGAGGCGGACGAGGGCCGGATAGGGATGATCCGCCTCGAAGCCGGCCCCCCGGACGGCCGCGCGCAGCGCCGGCGCCCGGACCATCACCATGTCTCCGAGGTAGTTGCCCGTGAGGAAGTAGTCCTCGTTCCACTCGGGCCGGAACCGGGGCGCGTGGCGCCGGCCACTGCGGTCGATCAGGTCACTGTCGGCATAGACCAGCGTCTGGCCGGGATGCCGCTCGAGATGGGACACCCAGCGCGCCAGCGCGCCGTCGGCGAGGCGGTGGAAGGGCGACATGGTCAGGTAATAGGCGGGACCTCCCGCCGGCTCGTCGTCATAGGGTTCGCCGGTCAGGTCCGGCGCCGGCAAGACCCGCAGGCGGGGATCGCGCAAGGTGCGCGCGTCGATGCGCCGCCGCTGCGATGCCGGCGCCCCGTCGAGGATGATGTCAAGAACGAAATCCCCGTAGAGCTGGCGCCGCACCGAAAGGATTGCCGCCGCAAGTTCGCTCGGATCGCCCTCGCGGCGCGCGTCGATGACGATGCGCAGCGGTATCTTCGTCTCCGGCGCCGCCGCAGCAGGACGGTTCCCGTCCCGGTCTTCGAGCCAGCGCCGATAGCGGTCGGGCGCGGCGACCGCGACATGGCGCGCAAGCAGCCGGTCGAGATGGGGCTCACGGGACAGCCGTCCGAGGCACCGCGCGAGGCCGGCGCGGTCCGCCTGGAAAAGCCGTTTCAGCAGGCCGGCGCGGGAGAGCAGCGTCACCCGGACCTCGCCCGCCTCGAACCGCCCCTCGATGTCCATCGGATCGAGCCGAAGCCGGCCCGAGGGCGCCGTCAGATGGACCGTCGCGCCATAGACGCCTTCGGCCCGCTCGGCCAGCCGAAAGGTGTCGAAGCGCGACCAGTCCCGCTCCGTCTCGACATAAAGCACCGGATAGGGGCGGCCCGGCGTCTCGCTGATCGCCACCTCGACATCATACCAGCCGGGGGCGAGGCGCGTCCCCTCGACGACAAGCGCGAACTGCGGATCCGCCGTCGTCGCGAGGAAAGCGCCATCGCGGATCACCAGATGGCGCTGCGGATCGAGCTGCGCCGGAACCGGCACATCCGCGCCGAACCAGCCCCGCGCCTCTGCCGGGACCTCTGCGGCAAGGCGCGCGTTCTCGGCCTCTGTCCGCCGGTCCCGGGCCTCTTCGACGGGCGCCAGTGCAGAAAAGACCGCGAGCGCCCGATCGATGGCATCGCCCGACGGGCGTTCCGTATCCTCGTTGCGGGCAACGCTTCCGCTCGCGAGCGCGACCGTCAGGCCGGCGATCTCGTGGTCGACAGGCGGCCCATCCGGCAGCGCTCCCAGTCGGCGGAAGGCCGCGCGCGCCTCCTCGAAGCGGTTCATCCGCTTGAGGAGATGCGCCAGATGCAGCCAGGGGTCCGGGTCGGTGCCGTCGCGGGCAATGGCGCGGCGATAGGCATGGGCGGCGTCCTCGAGGAGCCGCGCCTCCTTCAGCACATGCCCATACTGGACCCAGAGATGCGCCGGCTCCGCATCTTCGAGCAGCACGCGCCCGTAGGCCTCCGCGGCACCGGGCCAGTCGCCGGCCCGGCGTGCCGTCTCGGCGGCTTCGAGAAGTTCGTCGACCGTCGACATGGCGCATACCCTCGTTATGGTGAGCCCCGATCGTGCCGGAACCGGCGCCGGAGCGTCGATCCGGCATCATCCCGTCGACCATGGCAGGTTCATGGCAGGCAAGGTCCGCGGGCGGCGGCCGACCGGACGCTCCGCGTCGTCGGCCTCAGATCCAGTCCTTCTCGGTATTCGCCTCGTCGATGCCGGCGGCGAAGCTGCCGATGATGCCGAGGCGCGCCTCGGCCGGTGCTGAAGCTGCGCCGAGAAGGCCCTCCAGCAGGCGGGCAAATCCCATCGAGCGGCGAAAGACGAGCGAATGATTGGAACCCGCGACCATGAAGATCCTGAGGTTCTCCACATCGACCATGCGGAAGGCATGGGCGTGGTCGACCCAGAAATGGCTGCCATACGGGTTGTTCAGCTCGCAGGCGGCCGTGATGATCGTCAGCTCGTTGCGGCTCGTCCGGCCGGGCAGATAGTCCTTGAGGTCGATGAGATCGTCCGGGGCGATCTGCGGATTGAGCTTCGGCGAGAAATGGATGCGCGCCTTGAAATATTTGTCGCAGAAGGTCTGCGGCGAGCAGGCGACGGCCTGCGCTCCTTCGAAATGGGTGGAGGCGAGAAGGGCCGCATAGCCGCCGGAGGACTGGCCGAAGATCACCGGGCGCAGCCCCTCGGTCTGTGCCGCCAGGAAGGGGCCGAGATCGGTGAGCTTCGGCAAGAGCACCGAGCCCTGGTACCAGAAGCTCGCCGAATCCTGGAAATAGACCACCTTGCAGCGGGCGAAGCGGGCGACGCTCAACATGAAGAAGCGCTCCATGTTGCCAGCGAAGATGATCAGGACATTGTCGAAATCGTCGAGTGCCGGAAAGGTGACGCAGCCGATCGTCGGCGCGTGGCCGTTCAGGGCCTGGGCATGGGCCCGCAACGCCGCGATGTCGTAGGAGGCGATGGGCTCGCCATGTTCCAGATAGGTCACGCCGAGCAGGCTTGCCTGTGCGTAGGTCATTCCCGACACCCCCGATGCTGCGCCCATGCCTAGGATCGGCGACGCATCGGGTCAAGGGGGTGCGGGGAGATTCGGCGGCGCCGGGTGGACACGATCGCGTGGCTCAGGCGTTGAGGCGCTCCCGCTGCTCGCGTGCGCCCCGCAGCCGGCCCTTGATCAGCGCGACGTGCTGCATCGCCCGACGCATCAGCAGCTCGGGCGTGGCGGCACCATGCGCCTTCAGCAACGCCTCGTCGGCGGCAAGCTGCCGGGCGGCGAGGCTCCACACCACTTTGTCCTCGTCGCGCTCGTCGGCGTCGGGCACGATCAGCATGCCGAAATGCTCGAGGAACATGCGTCCCTCCTCGCGGCCGACCTCCGTCAGTTTCCGCGGATCGTAGTCATGCGAATGATAGACCGCCGCATCGTCCGCATAGGCCTTCTCGAAGCCGAGCTTGATCACTTTCCATGCCCAGATCATGTCCTCGCCCCAGGGGACGTCGGGATAGGGGATCTCGCGCCAGACGGACTTGCGGATGCAGGAATTGTTGTCCGAGTAGAACTGCAGGTGATACTGCCAGGACGGCGAGCCGCGCTGGACGATGCCCGGCATTTCCCGTTCCCACGAATAAAGTGTTCCGAGCCGGCGGAACCGGGCGAACATCTCCGCGAGAGGCGGCCCCTCGAACACATCGTGCAGCGGATAGGCGAGGTGGCGACCGAAGACGCCGGCGACACGCGTGCCGGCATCGAAGCCCGAGACCAGCGCCGCCAGCCAGCCGGACGAGGCGGGGCAGGCATCCTGCGTCAGGATGGCGACCACCTCCCCTTCCGCCTGGTCGATGCCGGCGTTGCGCGTCCGGCCATGGCCGAAATCGGCGCTTGCGATGGTGGAATGGTTGATGCGCTGGTGCCGGGCCGCCTCGAGGATCAGCGCCTCTGTCTCGTCGGTGGAGCCCGAATCGATGATGACGAGCTCGTAACCGTCGTCGAACCGCTGCTCGCGCAGGGCGGCGAGCACCGTCGCGAATTCCGGGCCGGCATTGTAGGTCGGGATGAACACCGAGGTCTTCGGCTTGCGATGAAGCGCGGGCGCGCCGACGCGGGCCGCCGCCTCCGCTTCCAGCGTACGGATCAGCGGCGCGACATCGAGCCGGGCGGCGGCGAGCACCTTCTCGCGGATCGCCCGCTCGACGATCTCGCCCGAGCGCTGCCAGTCGGCCTCGACGAGGAAGGCCCTCGCCTCGGCGACGATCGCATCGCGTTCGGCGGGATCGTCGAGGAGGGCCGCCATCCGGTCGGCCATGTCGTGCACGGAGGGCCGGGCAAAGGCGACCGCGCCGTCCGGATAGGCCTTGCGGGTGCTTTCCGTATCCACCTCCAGCACCGGCAGGTCGCAGGCCATCATCTCGAGCGGCACGAGCGAATAGTTGGTGCAGGAGAAGACGATGCCGAGATCGGCCTTGCGGTAGAGTTCGGCAAGCTGCTTCGGCTTCAGCACGCCATGTGCCGTGTAGGTGTAGGGCTTCTCGCCGAAGTCGATGTCCTCGCCGAAGAAATCGACATGGAAGCGGTAGCCGCGCCTCGCGAGCACGGTCATCGCCTCGAGACCGAGGCGAACGGCCCGGCGCGGCGTATAGGCCCGGGCATAGAAGGCGAGCCGCGGCAGCACGCTCCCGTCCGGTCCGGGCTTCAGATCCTCGATCGCGGGCGTCGCCCGGGTCTTGGCGGCGAAGCGGATCGTCTCGGGATGCGGCTCCGGCCGATAGGCGACGCGTGCCGGCGGCGCTTCCGGCGGCGTATAGACCTTGCGGTCGGCGCCGAGCGACCAGGCGATGGTCTCCATCCCGGCCTGGCGCGATTTCTCCGCGAGCCAGCGGCCCGCCGTCAGCGCGGTGAAGCCGAACGTGTAGGTCGCCTCGGCCATGAACTTCAGTTCCCCGGCCGGATGGAACTCCGTCTCCCAGTCCTGGATGAAATAGAAACGGTGCTTGAAGCGCGTCATGCGGCTGACCGGATAGGCGGTCCAGCAATCGGTCGCGATCACCGCGTCGCCGCTGATCGCCTCGACATCGTCGGGCAGGAACTTGACGACGACGAAATCGGAGAGGTCCTGGTACCAGATCTTGATCTTCGCCAGCGCGATCGCCGGAAACAGGTTGACCGACGGGCTCTGGATCCAGATCGTCTGGTAGTAGCCTTGGGCGTCCAGATGCTTGATGAAGCGGAAGATGGTGGTGTGGCCGCCGAGTCCCTCGTTGAAGTCCGGCATGACCCAGTGGACATGCAGGTGATCGCTGTTGACATGGTTGCTGCGCGGCGACAGCTCGAGCGGCGGCGCGATCGAGATCGCCGGCGTGTTCTGCTTCCACCGTTCGCCGACCGGCTCCTTGTCCTCGATGGCGCAGCTCGCCGGGCTCTCGAGCATCGACAGCCGCAGCGGCGGCGCATAGAAGCGGGTGACGTCGAAGCCGACGGATTTCGGCACGATGCAGATCGCCCGCTCGATCGCATGGGCAAGCGTCGCGTCGACCTGGGAGGCCTCGACGCCGAACTCCTCGAGCGTGAAATCCGCATCGATCAGCGGCGCGAGCGCCTTGGTCTTGAACCAGCACATCGATCCGGCGGCAAAATCGGCGAAGGCCTGCGGTTGCGGACGCTCATAGCCGATGCGGGCGAAGAGGCGGGCCACCTCCTGGTCGTTCTCGCCGAGATTGACGAATTTCTTGATAAGGAAATAATTGTCGGGATAGACGACGCCGTGTTTCGTCTGGCTTTCGAGCAGCATGAGGATCGCGCGCACGCGGCTGTCAGAGCCGATGAGCTGGTCGAGCAGGTAGGTGCGCCAGCGGCTGCCGAAATGGATGTGCGGGCTGTATTTCGTGTGCAGATGGCACCAGACGTCGTAATCGTTGATGACATCCCTCAGGCCGTGAAAGAAGGGCCCGAGGTCGCGCCCGGAATTCTCGACGAGGCGCACCTGAGACGTGAGGCCGGCCGGCAGGCGCTCGCGGATATAGTCCTCCGCCGCGCTGACGTCCGCCTTCTTGCAGACCGTCACATAGAGGGCGTAGTCGATCGTCAGGTCGGCGAGGCAGGAGAGGATCTCGGGAAACAGCGACAGGTAGAAGACGTGGACGTGGATCGCCACCGACATGGTCGGGCGGTGCGAGATCGGCACGTCGGGCAGGATGACCGAGCCTTCCGGATGCGCCAGTCGTCCTTCCGCGCGTCCGGCCTCGAGGAAATGCTCCAGCGGATTGCGGCCGAGCGATTCGAGATCGGGATTGGCGGTCTTGTAGTAGTAGGTGTCGAAATAGAGGGAGGGATTGCGGTCCTCCTTCCAGCCGAAATGGTCGAAGTGGAACTTCGGGCTGACATTCGCCGACCGGACGTCCGGATACATCTTCAGATAGAAGTCGGCATCGAACAGGCTGGTGGTCATCATGCGCACTCTTTCTCGTCGTCTTTGAACAGGCCGGCGCGGGATGGCGAACGTCGGTGATCGCCGCCCGCCGCACTTACGGCCGCGCCGCGAGGGCCTCGGCTTCCTGCCGCATCAGCGTCGCCTGCGCCGCCTCGCCGGAGACGTCGAAGGCGGCGGATGCCTCCCCCAGCCGTGCGGCGACCGCCGCCGCCATGGCGGGCGGAAAGATGCCGGCGCCGCGGTCGCGCTTGACGTCGGCGGCCGTCCGGCCGGCGGCGTCGGCGGAGCGGGCGGCCGAGGGAAAGACACGCGGCGCCAGCGAAAAGGCGTCGTCGAGCCGACCGAGAGCGGCGAGTTCGGACAGCAGCGGCGCCAGATTGTCGAACGGCTCTCCGGCATCGAGCCGGTAGGCGAGTTCGCGCAGCACCACGCCGGACGCTTCCTCCTCGCGGCCGCAATCGCGATAAAAGGCCTTGAGCGCGGCGAAGGCATCGCGGTTGATGCTCGGCCCGACGGAGGCGTTGTAGCTCGCCTCCGCCTCGTCCATCTCGCCGAGCACGTGCAGCAACTGCGCCTCGAGAAGACGCAGGCCCGGACTTTCGTCGCGGTTGGCGATGCCGCGAACGCCCTCGAGCGCCACGGTCCATGTCTTCGCGTGGATCGCGTGGACGAGGCGTGCATGCTCGGGCTCGAGCAGCAGCGGCGGGATGTCGATGCGAAGCGCCGTGGGCGGCGTCTCGCCGAGCGCTTCCAGTTCGCGGCGCGCGTCCCGCCCGGGATTGCTGTCGATCCCGAGGCGCGTCGCCGTCTTGTAGGCGGCGATCGCGTCGCTCCGTCGTCCCTGCAGCTTCAGCACATGGCCGAGATGCAGGTAGCCGTCGGCATTGTTGCGGTCCGCGGCGATCGCCTGGCGATAGGCGGCCTCCGCCTGCGGCAGGAGCCCCATTTCCTTCTGCGCATGGCCGAACTGGACCTGGATCGCCGGCGAGGCCGGACGGATCGACAGCGCCGTGCGGTAGTGCTCCGCCGCCGCCTCCCACTTGCGCTGCGCATTCGCCTGATCGCCGAGGCGGACGCTGCGGGCAAAGACGTCATCCTGCGTTTCCACCGCGGGCGGCGGCGGCGCGACGACGCCGAGCAGCGTGCGGCGCACTTTCTTCAAAATCGTCATGACCATCCCGACTGCTCCGTTCCGCTCGCGCCAGGCTCAAGCAGAGGGCGCGTCACCAGCAGCTCTTCCTACTTCCCCTTGAGGACATTGTTGATCAGGTATTTGCCGTAGGTGCTCTTCCCGAGCGCCTTTCCGAGCGCTTCGAGCTGGCCGGCATCGATGAAGCCCTGATGGAAGGCGATTTCCTCGGGGCAGGCGATCTTGAAACCCTGGCGGCGCTCGAGCGTGGCGACGAACTCGCCGGCGTCGAGCAGGCTGTCGGGCGTGCCGGTGTCGAGCCAGGCATAGCCGCGGCCCATGAGCTCGACGCTCAGCGTGCCGCGCTCGAGATAGACCTTGTTGACATCGGTGATCTCCAGTTCGCCGCGCGCGGACGGCTTGAGATTGGCGGCGATGTCGACGACGTCGGAATCATAGAAATAGAGGCCGGTCACCGCCCAGTTCGACCGGGGCGCCGACGGCTTCTCCTCGATGGAAAGCGCCTTCATCGACGGATCGAACTCCACGACACCGTAACGCTCGGGATCGTTGACGTGGTAGGCGAAGACGGTGGCGCCGGTCCCGCGTCCGATCGCGCTCGTGAAGAGGTCGGTGATGCCGTGGCCGTAGAAGATGTTGTCGCCGAGGATCAGGCAGGAGGGATCGGAGCCGACGAAATCGGCGCCGATGATATAGGCCTGGGCAAGACCGTCCGGCGAGGGCTGCGCGGCATAGCTCAGACTGATGCCCCAGCGGCTGCCGTCGCCGAGAAGGCGCTCGAAGCTCGGCAGGTCATGCGGGGTGGAGATGATCAGGATATCGCGAATGCCGGCGAGCATCAGCGTCGACAGCGGATAGTAGATCATCGGCTTGTCGTAGACCGGCATCAGCTGCTTCGAGGTGACGAGGGTCATGGGGTGAAGCCGGGTGCCGCTGCCGCCCGCAAGGATGATGCCCTTCATGGAATTGTTCCTTCAGTCAGAGGAATGAGCCGGAGACGGAGAGTTCAGGACTGGGCGGCGTCGAGCGCACGGCGGACGACCGCCGCGGTGGAGATCTTCCAGTCCGGCAGCGTGACGCCGTGAATCCGGGCGAGCCGGCTGCAATCGAGGCGCGAATTGGCCGGGCGCTTCGCCGGCGTCGGATAATCGCGCGTCGGGATCCGCTTCACCTCGGCTGACGGCCCGTGGGCGGCGCGCGAGACGTCGAAGATCTCGACGGCGAAATCGGCCCAGCTCGCCTCCCCCGATCCCGTCATGTGGAAGACACCGCGAAGGTCCGGATCGGAACGCGTCGCGAGATTGCGGGCGACCGTGATGACGGCATCGGCGATGTCGAGGGCGGAGGTCGGGTTGCCGACCTGATCATCGACGACGGTCAAGTGGTCGCGCGTCATGGCGACGCGCAGCATCGTCTTCAGGAAGTTCTTGCCGAAGGGGCTGTAGACCCAGGCCGTGCGCAGGATGGCGTGGTCCGCGGTCGCCGCCGCGAGCGCCACCTCGCCCTCGCGCTTGGTGGCGCCATAGACGCCGAGCGGCGCGACCGGATCGGTCTCCTCGTAGGGCGCGGCCTTGCTGCCGTCGAAGACGTAGTCGGTCGACAGATGAACGACCGGGACACCGAGGTGCGCCGCCGCCTTGCCGATCTCGCCCGGCGCCAGCGCATTGACGGCATGGGCCGTCGCCGTTTCGGTCTCCGCCAGGTCGACGGCGGTATAGGCGGCGGCGGAAACGATCACGTCGGGCCTCGCCGCGACAATCGCGGCAGCGATGGCGGCCGTGTCGGCGAGATCGAGATCCGGACGCCCGAGCGGCTCTATGACGATGTCGGGGTGGAGCGCGCCGCGTTCGACGAGCGCGGTGACCACCTGCCCCTCGCGCCCGGTGACCAGGATACGGATCGGCTCGCCCGTCATGCCTGGGCCTTCTTCGCCTCGGCCTGGCCGATGAGGCCGAGGCGGCTGCCGTCATAGCCCTGGCGCAGCGGTCCCCACCACCACTCGTTGTCGAGGTACCACTTCACCGTCTTCTCGATGCCGGTGTCGAAATTCTCCTGCGCCTTCCAGCCGAGCTCGGCCTCGAGCTTCGTCGCGTCGATGGCGTAGCGGGCGTCGTGGCCGGGACGATCCTGCACATAGGTGATCAGCCGCTCGTGCGGCCCGGCCTCGGGGCGGAAGCGATCCATCAACGCGCAGACGCGCTTGACCACGTCGATGTTGCGACGCTCGTTGCGGCCGCCGACATTGTAGGTCTCGCCGATCCGGCCGCGCTCGGCGATCAGGTCGAGGGCCCGGGCATGGTCCTCGACATAGAGCCAGTCGCGGATGTTGGCGCCGCTGCCGTAGACGGGAAGCGGCTTGCCTGCCAGCGCATTGAGGATGATCAGCGGAATGAGCTTTTCCGGAAAATGATAGGGGCCGTAATTGTTCGAGCAGTTGGACACGACGACGGGCATGCCGTAGGTCCGGGCCCAGGCCTTTGCCAGATGGTCGGAGGAGGCCTTCGAGGCGGAATAGGGCGAGCTCGGATCATAGGGCGTCTCTTCGGTGAAGAGGCCGTCGTCGCCGAGCGATCCGTAGACCTCGTCGGTCGAGACGTGGAGGAAGCGGAAAGCGTCCTTTGCCTCTCCGTCGAGCGACTGCCAGTGGGCGCGGGCCGCCTCCAGCATGGTGAAGGTGCCGATGACGTTCGTCTCGACGAAGTCGCGGGCGCCGGTGATCGAGCGGTCGACATGGCTCTCGGCGGCGAGATGCATGACCCTGTCGGGACGGAAGGAGGAGAAGGCGTCCGCGATCGCCGCCCGGTCGCAGATGTCGGCCTTGAGGAAGCGATGGTTCGGCTGGTTGTCGACGGTCGAGAGCGAGGTCAGCGTCCCGGCATAGGTGAGCTTGTCGACGGTGAGGACGTCATATCCCTTGACCGCGACCAGATGCCTGACGACCGCCGAGCCGATGAAGCCGGCCCCACCCGTGACGAGAACGCGCATGATGTTCTTTCCATCTTTCCATCTGCGGCCATGCACGGCGCATGGCACCGGCGACGGCCTGTCTTCGTTTCGCACCGACGGCAGGCCAGGGCTCCGGCCGGCCGCAGGGCCGCGTGTCATGCCTTGTAGGTAAAGCTTTCCGGCAGGTCGGAGAGGCGGGGCTGGCGGCGATCCTTGTCCGACAGGGTTGCCTTGTCCTCGGAAACGGGCCAGTCGATGCCGATGGCGGGGTCGCTCCACAGCAGGCCGCGATCGTGCTCGGGACTGTAGTAATCCGTCACCTTGTAGCTCACCAGCGTGTTGTCGACGAGCGTGCAGAAGCCGTGGGCGAAGCCTGGCGGCACCCAGAGCTGGCAGCCGTTCGCCTCGGAAAGCTCGGCCGCGACGTGCTGGCCATAGGTCGGGGATCCGACGCGGATGTCGACCGCGACATCGAGGATCGCGCCGCCGATGCAACGCACCAGCTTGCCCTGCGCCTTTGGCTCCAGCTGGAAATGCAGGCCGCGCACCGTGCCGCGGTCGGCCGAAAGCGACTGGTTGTCCTGGACGAAGGCGAGATCGCCGGCATGCTCGGCGAACAGGCTCTGCCGGAAGGTCTCCATGAAGTAGCCCCGGTCGTCGCCGAACCGCTTCGGCGTGATCAGGAGCACCTCGGGAATCGCCAAACGCTCGAAGTTCATAAGTTCCCCTGCCTGTCTCTCAAACTTGCCAATCCCCGCACCTGTTACACGGCATGGGCCGCCCGTTCAATCAAAAGTCGTCGCACGGGCCCGCGGGAGCGCCGCCGGAGGCGCCCGTCGCGCGCACAGAAGCCAAATTCATCAGCCATGCACAGGACTTTTTTTGGGCACTTCGGCGGGCAAGGCATGCCGGCGCGCAGCGGCGTTGCCGCGCGGCTGGCAGCCGGGCTTTTTTGGCCCCGGCATCTTGTCTTTTGCCGCGACATGGCAAATAGGCTGGCAGATCGCCAGGCGCAGCTTGGCCCGGCGCCGGCCAGGAGCGCCGCCGAACGCTGAAGGATGCTTTCCCTCCATGTCGAAGCCCCGGATCATGATCGACGGTTACAATCTCGCGCTCGAGAAGGGAACCGGCATCGCCACCTATGCCCGCAACCTCAGCGAACAGGCGACCGGCCTCGGCCACAAGGTCGACCTTCTCTACGGGGTCAAGGCGGCAACCGGCAAGAACGCGCTTCTCTCCGAGGTCACCTTCTTCGATCCGGGCGGCAAGCCCGTGACCACGTCGCAGGTGGTCCGCCGCCTCGCCACATCGCCGTGGGGAATGACGGCGAAGCAGGTGCCGATCACCGGCAAGGTCATCTCGACGACCTTCCGCAACCGCCTGCCGACCTACGACCGGATGTTCAACCTCCGGGACGCGTATTCCTTCTGCCGCTGGCATTTCCGCGTCTACCGGCAGCCGCTGCCCGTCACCTATGAGGAGCCGGCATCGATCGCGCACTGGACCTATCCGATGCCGATCAAATTGAAGGGCGCGGCCAACATCTACACGATCCACGACCTCGTGCCGCTGCGTCTGCCGTTCGCCACGCTCGACAACAAGCGCGAGTTCTACCGCATCGTCCGCAACATCTGCGACAAGGCCGACCATATCGTCACCGTCTCGGAAATTTCCAAGCGCGACATCGTCGAACTGATGGGGATCGACGAGAGCCGCGTCACCAACACCTATCAGGCCGTCAACCTGCCGAAATCGATCCTCGAACGCTCCGACGAGACCGTGATCAACGAGGTGGAATCGATCTTCGCGCTGGAGAACCGGAACTATTTCCTTTTCTTCGGCGCGATCGAGCCGAAGAAGAATGTCGGCCGCATCATCGAGGCCTATCTCGCCAGCGGGTCGAAGATCCCGCTCGTCATCGTTGGCCAGCTGGTCTGGAAGAACGACGACGAGCTGCGCCTGCTCAACATGAAGATGACGGACACGGCCGGCCGCGAGCGTCCGCCGGTCGGAAAGCCGGGGGTCTCGTCGAGCCGCCGGTCGCGCGGCGGCGGCGGGGCCGCGTCGATCATCAAGCTCGACTATCTGCCGCTGTCCATGCTCGCCTCGCTGATCCGCTGCGCCCGCGCCGTGGTCTTCCCGTCGCTCTACGAGGGCTTCGGTCTGCCGATCCTCGAAGCCATGCAGCTCGGCACCGCAGTGCTGACCGGCGACCAGGGCGCCAATCCGGAGGTCGCCGGCGACAGCGCGCTGATCGTCGATCCCTACAGTGTCGCCTCGATCGCGGCCGGCCTGCGCACGCTCGGCTCCGATGACGATCTGCTCGCCCATCTGCAGGCGGCCGGCCGCGAGCGGGCAAAGCTCTTCTCCCCCGCCGTCTACGACCAGCGCCTGACGGAACTTTATACCAAGCTCGCCTGACGGGCCGGACCGAGCGGGCGGGCGGGGAGACCCTTTCCGCTCGTCACGGGATCACCGGATGTGCGCGTTGTTGCTGCCGCCTTGCGCGGCGCCGGGGCGGCCCCGCTTCGGCTGGACCGGATCTCGGCCGTTCAGTCCTTGCTCGCCTGGATCAGCGTGAAGGTCAGGGCGGTCAGAAGCGCGAGCGCCGGGGTCGCCGCGGTCTGCGGCTTCGAATCATGGTCGGAGTAAAGGCCGACATTCGCCATCGGCTTGTCGTCCGCCCGCTGGCCGCTGTTGCCCAGCGTCCACCAGCCCTCCGCCAGCAGCCGCTCGACGACGAAAGCGGCGAGATCGATCGAACGCGACGGGGAGCCGGGCGGCATCACGTCCTTCGACGACGGATCGCCCTGGTTGAGGATCAGGTAGTAGAGCCGGCGCACGTCCTCGTCGATCTCGTCGTTTCCGACCTCGGCCGTCGTCAGCTTGCGCCTCAGCGCCCGCAGTTCCTTTAGCGTGACCGGCTCGGACACGGCCACACGGGAAATCTCCTCGGCGAAGCGGTCCTGGTTGTCGCTGTCCTTGCTGATCAGCTCCGACAGGATCGAGTCCGGCGCGAGCTGCCGGTTCTTGATCACCTTGGCCGCCCCGCGGATCCCGTCCAGAAACGCCTCGCGCCGCAACTGTGCCTCCCGCTCCAGCATGCGCGACACCGTCAGGGCCAGATCGTTGACGAGACGCGCGGCAGGCGACTCCGGTGACGCCTCGGCGTAGCTGCGGGCCGACACCAGAAGGTCGTCAAGGGAGGAGGAGGCATCGTTCATGCTGGGTCACTTGCGTTCCTGTATCGGCCCACCCTTAGTCGATCGGGCACGCCATATCCATGATTATTCGCGTCCGCCGTCGCGCCGGAACGGTCGCGCCCGCTCAAAGCAGCGGGATATAGTCGTTCTCGCCGGTCTCGACCAGTTCGTCGACGGCACCTTCCCCGTCCGTCAGCTTCGCATCGCCGAGGCGCGCCTTGGCGGCCTCCGCGCTCTCCACCTCGACGATCCGGTGGTTCTCGATGACAAAGAAGGCATTGCAGAAGTTTGAAAGAAGCCGCGGCGTGCTGGTGACGATGAGGAAGCCCGACTGCTTCATCCGCTCGCGCACCAGTTCCTCGCACTGTTCGCGGAAGGCCCCGGTTCCGCCGACGACCGCGCTGTCGGCGATGTAGAGGTCGAAGGGGATGGCGTAAGAGGTGGTAAACATCAGCCGCGTGCGCTGCTCGCGCGTCAGGGCGCCGAAGGGCTTTTCCGTCACCTCCTTGCTGACCTCGGCGAAGTCGCGGATGAAGCGCAGGATCGGCACCGGATCATGCCCGAAGACGCGGCAGAGGAAGGCGATGTTCTCACGCGCGCTGAGCGAGCCGTTGAAGACGCCGCCGCCGGCGACCGGAAAGGAGATCAGCGCCGAACGGCGCACCCGGCCGGCATCCGGCAGGAGCTTGCTGATCGCGAGGTTGACGAGGGTCGACTTGCCGCTGCTCGATGCGCCGAGCACGCCGCTGACCCGGCCTGCGTCGAACAACGCGCTTGCCTCCTCGAAGACCTTCGTCTTGCGCTTCTTCTCGCGCAGCGTCTTGCCGACATTGACGAATTCGATGCCCATCGCCTTGCCTCGCTTCTGTCCGGCGCCTTGAGCGCCGCGCCTCACGTCAAGTCAGTGCCGCCCGGATCGCCCGGATCCATCCCGGCCCGTCGAGCGGATCGACAAGGACGGTCCCGTCTCCGGCGATCTCGCGGAACACCGGAATGTCGGAAAGGATGCAGTCGACGCCGAGCGCGCGCGCCTCCAGCACCGGGATGCCGAGCCCCTCGGTGAAGGAGGGAAAGAGAAGCGCGCGCGCGCCCTTCAGCAGCACCTGAACCTCGTGGTCCGCCAGTCCCGGCATTTCCCGGACGCATCCGCGCAAGGCCTCGCAGCGGTCGAGCATGTCGACGACGTTCTCGTTTTCCCATCCGCGCTTGCCGACGATGACGAGATAGGGCGGCTCGCCGGCCCGCGCCAGTTCCCGCCAGATATTCAGCAGGAGAAGATGATTTTTCCGCGGCTCGATCGTGCCGATCGTGATGAAATAGGGCCGTCCGCCCTCGGCAAGGGCTCGGACCTCGGCCCTTGGCGGTGCCGCGGCGACCGCTCCGGCGACGAGATCGGGAATGATGACCTCGATGCCGTCGAGCGCGATCGCCTTGCGCGCGGCGAAGGCGGCGAAGCGACGGGCCGTGTCGTGGGAATTGGCGACGACGACGAGCGGCCTTTCCGTCACCTCGTCGAGATAGGCGGTGAACTGCGCCTGCGTCTGCGGCCGCTGATACTCCGGATACTCGATCGGGATCAGGTCGTGGATATAGACGAGCCGCCGCATCCGGCCGGAAGGGTCGAGGCTGCGCAGGCCGCCGCGCAGGCGCCCCAGCCCGGAATGGGAGGCGACGACATAGGTCGTGTCGGACAGCGCGGCCGCATCGGGGCGTTTGCCGAGGCGCGCGCGCGCCGCGTGCCCGAGAAAGGCGACAAGCCCCGACCGCCGCCGCGCGGCCGGCCGCGCCGTGCCGGTGGTCCAGGCCGCATCCATCCGGCGGAGAAGGGCGACCGAGGCCGCGCGCGGCAGCATGCACCAGCCATGCAGGCCGGCATGGACGAAATCGCAGGCATCGCCGAACCGCGCGACGAGATCGAGGGCGATGGCAAGGTCGATACGGTCGACGCCCGTCGCGAACGCATTGTGGCGGCAGCGATAGAGGCGCGATATGTCGAAGATCACCCGTCCGGTCGCAATCGGCACCGGCGCCATCACCATGCGGTACACGCGTCGCCCTCGATTCTCGCGCTGACATGCGCCTGCTCGCCGTCGCGCGGCAGCGAAAACGCCTCCGCGCCGGCCTCCGTTTCCCTCTGCGTCCGTTGCCCGGGCGCGTCAAGGGCTTTCCGCGCGGGAGGGCCTCGCCCTCCCCGAAGCCTAAACCGTTCGACATTCGCGCAATCCGGCGCTATAGGGCGTGCCGGCAATCTTCGGTCGGACCGCGCAGGGGCGCGGAACGGCCTGCGCCGCCGGACAACCGGTCTCCGGCGGCGACAAGACGTGAGAGACCGGGTAAACCGCAAGGATCAACGCCCTTTGTCCAAAGAGCTGATTGACATCGTGTCGTCGACGGGCACCATTCCCCTGTCCTGGGTCACGACGAATGGCAGCGCGAACTATCTCAATCTCGGCGACGCGCTGTCACCGGTGATCGTGTCGATGCTGAGCGGCCTGCCCGTCCGGCACGTCAACGCGAAATCGGACAGCGTGCGCATGGCGGCGGTCGGGACGATCGGCCAGATGTTCGCCGGCGGCGACGTCTCCTTCTGGGGCACCGGCACCTCGCCGCACAAGAACCCGAACCAGCACACCGAGGAGAAGGTTCTCTACACCCGGCCGGCCGACACCCGGATCACCGCCTATGCGACCCGGGGCCCGTTCAGCCGCCGCATCCTCGCGCCCGACGCCACCAACCCGGCCGTCTATGGCGATCCGCTCTGGCTGCTGCCGCGCTTCCATGACGCGCCGAAGGAAAAGACGCACGATCTCGGCGTCATCCTCCACCTCTCCGAACTCGACGACCGGGCCTACGACGCCCATCCGAAGGACGATTCGAAGCGTCACCGCATTCCGGCCGACCTCGCCGGATCGGTCAAGCTGATCAATACGGTGACGCCGGTGACGATTGCCGCGCTGCGCGAGCGGCTCGACGAGATCCTCGCCTGCAAGCGCATCGTCTCGACCAGCCTGCACGGCATGGTGTTTGCGGAAAGCTACGGTATTCCCTGCCTCTATTTCTCGCCGCGCTCGCGCCAGGCCGGTCTCGGCCGGATCGAACTCGAAGCCGAAGAAGGTCTCGACCTGCGCTTCGTCGATCTCTATGGCGGCCTCGGCGAGACGGTGCTCGACGTCTGGTACCAGCCGCGCCGCGAGGAGACCGACTGGGACGCGCTGATCCGCGCCATCGATGCGACCTGGCGGCCGAAGGTGCTGGACGAGGAACGGCTGATCGACAGCTTCCCGCTGCCGCTCGCGCCGCTGTCCAAGGGTGAGACCGGCAGCGCTTTCGACCATGCCGTCATCGGCGCGCTCCCGACGCGCAAGAAGACGGTCGTCGAGGCGCAGATCACCAGCGACGGCATCCTGCCGAGACTGTGGCGCAAGCTGACCCGCTAGCGGCGCGGCCGGCGCGGCAGGGCGGGCATTGGCACCGCCCTTTGCGCGGACACCGTGCATTTCCGAACGACAGGCCCCCAAGGAGACCAGTGTGGTATTTGCCAGGGCGAGAGAATTCTTCCGCGTTCACAAGACGCCCGCGCTCGGCTGCGTGAAGGCGGAGGAGGACGGTTCCGCGCCTTCCATCCGGCTGTCCTGGGTCTGGACCACCGCGCAGCATCCGGACGTCAATCTCGGCGACGCCTTGAGCGCGGTGATGGTCTCCGCCATCGCCGGCCTGCCGGTGGAGCGCGCCTCCTTCGGCCAGAAGGCCGAGCGGCTCGCGGCGGTCGGCACGATCGGCCATGCCCAGCACAACGGCATCGTGCATTTTTGGGGGACGGGCTTCGATCTCAAGCGCGACTGGCACGGGGCCCTGACGGGCTACCGCGTGCCGGCGGACACGGAGCTGCGCATCCATGCGGTGCGCGGCCGCCAGACCGGCCAGTACCTGCGCGGGCTCGGCCTCGACGTGCCCGAGATCTATGGCGACCCGGTCTGGTTCCTGCCGCGCCTCTTTCCTTTTCACGACCTCGGGAAGGATCGGGAGCTCGGCGTCATCGTCCACATCTCCGAACTCGACGAGGCGACGGCGGCGGGACGGGTCAAGGCGTCGCTGGTGCGCTACGGACTGCCGGCGGAGCTTGCCGCATCGATCCGCATCATCAACACCTATGCGCCCGCGAGCATGGCGGCGATGGAGGCGAAGATCGCCGAGATCGTTTCCTGTCGCCGCATCCTGTCGACCAGCCTGCACGGCCTGGTCATCGCCGAGACCTACGGCATCCCCTGTGCCTGGTTCGCCACATATGCCGGACAATCCGGCTATTTCGCCAATGACGGCGACCGGCCGATCGACCACCGCATGATCGATTTCTACGGCGGTGCCGACCGCGAGGCGGTGCTCACCTACTGCCAGCCGTTGCACCAGCCGACCGACTGGGACGACGCCATCTCCTTCATCGACCAGAACTGGACGCCGCTCGACTATGACGGAAAGGCGCTGTTCGACGCATTCCCGCTGAAGCGGGCGGTACGTTTCTCGCAGAAAGTGTGGCGCCGGAAGCCGGAGCTTCTGGAAAACAATCCCTATTGATCAATAAATTGCGGATGTTTGCTCACGTTGCCCCTTCAAGGGGCGCATCGCCGCCGGACGGTAAGTTTTCGTCAACCAGCCCGGGCCTATGCTCCCGCCGGCTCCGCTGCATACGCGCATCTTCGGGTTGCATATCCGGATGGCACGTGACGGCAGGGCTGCGGTCCGCGCTCCTGCGTCGCGCGGACGCATCGGCAAGGGCGCGGCGGATCACCGATTGTCGGGCTCGCGATTTTGTTATATCCCACCCCGAACCGTGGCGCGGGGCCGGGCGAGTTCCACGCCGCGCGCAGGATGGGCAGTAGGACGTTTGATGCGATACAGAACATATCTGCGTGGGTCGTGCCTCGTGCTGACCTGTCTGGCCCTGACCTCCTGCAACGCCCTGCCGAGCTCCGGCCCGAGCGTCGGCAAGATTCTCGAAGTCTCCAAGGAGGCCTATGCGCCCTATACGCTGATCGAGGTCACCGCGCCGCTCATCAACATGATGTCGGGGCGCGGCCAGGTTCAGCTTTTCTCCGCCTTCGGCAATGCCCGCAAGAAAAGCTCGTCGCGGATCGGCATCGGCGACACGATCGTCGTCTCGATCTGGGAGGCCTCGAGCGAGGGCCTGTTCGCCTCCGCCGTCGGCGGCCGCGGCGGCGGCGCGATGGTGCCGGAACAGCCGGTCTCGGAGAACGGCACGATCACCGTCCCCTATGCCGGAACGATCACCGTCGTCGGCAAGACGCCGGGCGAGGTCAAGGCGCAGGTGGAGAAGGCGCTGCAGGGCATGGCGGTCGAGCCGCAGGTGCTGATCAGCGTCATCAAGAACCTGTCGAACACCGTCACCGTCACCGGCGAGGTGGCCAATAGCGGCCGGATTCCGCTGTCGGCGCGCGGCGAGAAGCTTCTCGACATCATCGCGATCGCCGGCGGGCCGCGCAAGGATGCGCATGAACTCGCCGTGCAGATCTCGCGCGGCAACCGCACCGAGACGATCCCGATGGAGCGCCTCGTCTCCGATCCGCGCGAGAACATCTACGTGCAGCCGGACGACGTCATCGCGCTGATTCGCCAGCCGCGCAGCTTCACGGTGTTCGGCGCCTCAACCTCGAACGAATCGGTCCAGTTCGACGAATCGCGGCTCTACCTCAACCAGGCGCTCGCCAAGGTCGGCGGCCTCAACGACGAACGCGCCAACGCCAAGGGCGTGTTCATCTATCGCTCCGAGCCGGTCGACCTCGTGCGCAGGCTCTTCCCCGGCAAGCCGATCCAGTCCAATGACGGCCTCGCCAACGTCATCTACCAGATCGACCTCAAGGATCCGAACGGCTTCTTCCTGCTGAAGAGCTTCGAGATCTACAACAGCGACCTGATCTACATCGCCAATTCGTCGCTGGCCGAGGTGCGCAAGTTCGCAACCCTCGTCTCCTCGACGGCGGCGCCGGTCGCCCAGGCGGCCTCGATCAACAATACGCTGAGCCGCTGACGGCGATCCCCGCCGAAGGACCGCGGGATGCCCCGACCGCCGGGGGCTGCCGTCAGGCGCCCGGAAATTCTACCCGTTGCAACCCTGACGACCTGAATCAGGATTGCCAAGTTTCAGCGTTTCATGCATGATCCTTAACGAAATGTTAAAGACATACCGCACAGTCGCGACGTCGCGTTAACGATTCAATGTTTAATGAATTGCAGTTTCAGGGAAGGATTGTCCGTCCTTCACGCCCGGCATGACAGCTCTGCGAGATCGACCGTGACAACACATCGAACCATCAGGAAGGATGCAGGGCTGTGACAGCGTCGACGATCCTGTTGCTGGCCTATGCGATGGTGACCATCTTCTTTCTTCTGCGGACGCATGAAGAGGGCGAGATCAGCGGCGCCGGCTGGGACCGCTCCCGGATTGCCGGGCTCATGGCCTGTGTCGCATGGCCCGTCGTGCTGGTCGTCGTCGCGGCGGTCGTGTTTCGCGCCTCGAGATCTACGCGCGTCTCTGCCTGACATCTGAGCGCGCTTCTCCGCGAGGACACGGACGGATCTGGGAGAGGGCTTGCGCGCCTGACGCAGGCGGACGGGCGTATCGCCGCGACTGTCGGTCGCCGGAACATTTTTTCTGATCACCGGCTCACCGAACGTGCTGCAGCCTCTCGTTCCGGCTGCAGTGCTTGACGCCGGAGGCCATCCCGCGTCGGCTGGAAATACGCTCTCCTCCTGCTCCTGTCGCATCGTCCGACGCAAAAGCGATTCCGCTTCGGCTGGAGATGCTTGATGCCGCCGCGACTGCAGCCGGATTCCTCCCGTTCCGCCACGCTCTTTCCTTGATTGACTGCCTTATTCTGCCTGTCCGCCGGCGGCGGCGATAGCGCCCGGGGCGTCGCAGCGGCAAATGCCGCGGCGGCCGCCATGAAACCGGCGTGACAGCCTTGCGTGCCGTTGCCGGGTGCGGGAAGAAAAGCATGAGATGTCGGGCGGCGATGCGAAGGCCGCGCGCCCGGCAAGACGGATCGCCCGGCGCGAGCCTGCGCGGAACGAGGGTGCGGGCGCAGGGCGGATGCCGACGGAGATGAATCGCAAGACGGGGAGCAGAGCGGGGGTCGGCTTTTTCCTGGCGGTGACGGCGGCCGTCTTCGCCGGCATCGCGGCCACGTTTCTGCTGGCCAACGACCTGAAGAACCTGCGGGTCGTTGCCGCTCGCCTCGGCTATCCGCTGCCGGAGACGCGACCGATCCCCGCCGAGGCGCCCGTTTCCGCCCTGCCGGAACCGCAACGGCATCGCGAGCCGCAACAGGTGCTGCTGCCTGCCTCCCTCCTCGCCGACATGAACGCGCCGGCCCAGGCCTTCACCCGCATGATCCGGAAGGACCCGGAAGCACTGTGCCGGTCGCTGTCAGGCCTCGGCCTTGGCGCGATGAGTTGGTCGACCAGCCCCTTCGATCACACATCCTGGGAATGCTATGCCCTTCGGGAGCAGGGACAACCGCTCGAGGAGGACAAGGCGCCGTCGTCGATCTTCGTCGCACTGCGCGGCGACGGCGAGAACCGTGCCGCGTCCTTCCGCTTCAAGCTCAACATCGAGGATCCGGCCGACCGGACGCGGCTGACCGACGAGGCGGCGACGGTCGCCGCCACCATGCTCGGCATCCTCGGATGGCAGGACGACGGAACGATGGAACGTCGCATCCGCGCGCTGGAGCCCTTCGATATCCGCCAGTTCGGCAGCCGCGCCCAGTTCAAGCGGGAATTCGGCCCGGCCGAGCGCTACAACTTCCATCTCAGCCGCGACCGCCAGACAGCGAAGCGCTCCGACTTCTTCGATCCGGACCGCTGGCTGCCCGTCGCCTTCGACGCGCCGCCGACGCCCGGCCATGTCCGGCAGGCGCCGCCTAGGGACGTATCGAAAGTGGTGAAGGGCGGGCGCCTCGGACCGGCGACCCGACCGTTGGAGGACCGAGAGGCGTCGTCGATCGCATCCCGCGATGCCGGCGCCGGAGGCGACGACCGCGACCCGGAACGCCGGTAGCCGAACTTGCAAGCGTCGGAAATATTCTGTATATACTCTTAAAGATCGATGCAACATTCGACAATATTTCGATTTCAGACAGTATTGCACCAAAACAATACAGATGCTGCAGGACATGTTCCATCCTGTCGGGGAAGGCAAGACGGGATAGGACGGGAGATTCGCCCATGCCGGGAAAACCGACGATGCCGCTTGCTTTCGAGCCCGCCCCTCCGTCACGCAGGCCTGCCCTCTCCGCCGTGCGACCGCCGCGCCTTGTCCCTCCGGCGGGGCGCGATCCGCGTGCCGCCCGCCCGGTCCAGCTCGCCGTGAAGCGCGCCATCGATATCGCGGCGGCGACGGTCGGGCTCGCTCTTCTGGTGCCGCTCCTTCCGCTGATCGCCGTAGTCATCCGCCTCGACAGTCCGGGACCCGTTTTCGTCCGCGATCTCCATCTCGGCCGCGACGACATCCCCTTCAACCTCCTGGCCTTCCGCACAGGCCGCTGGGACGGCAGGGGACGCGCCCGCCACGGCGACGAGGAACCGACGCGGATCGGGCCGTTGCTCCGCGCCTCGGGCCTCGCCGCGCTCCCCCGGCTCTGGAACGTGCTGAGAGGCGACATGGCCCTTGTCGGCCCCCTGCCCCATGCGCCGGACCTTGCGATCGGCGGCCGACCCTGCCTGCATGCTGTTCCGGACTATGCGGAACGGCATTGGCTGCGTCCGGGCCTTGCCGGTCCTGCCGGCGCCATGGCCGGCGCGGACGACGCCGCGCTGGTCCGGCGCGACCTCGATTATGTGCGCCATTTCAGCCTCGTCACCGACCTGCGCATCCTTAGGAGGAGCGCGGCCGGCGCCTTGCGGCGTCTGGGAAAGGCGCGCCGGGCACGGGTCAGCGACTGAAGCGTGTCGACAGGATGATCGACGACAGGGTTCGCTCCACGCCCGCAAGCGTGCCGATCCGGTCGATCAGCATGTCCAGCTCCCCGACCGAGCCCGCATGCACGACCGCGATCAGGTCGAAGCTGCCGCTGACCGAATGCAGCGAACGGATCGCGGCGATCGCCTTCAGCGCGGCCGTAACCTCGCCGAGCGCGCGGGGCGCGAGCGTGATCAGCACATGCGCCTTGACCAGCGCCGCCTCCGCGGTGTCCGAAAGCCGCACCCCGTAACCGGCGATGACGCCGTCCCGTTCCAGCCGTTCGAGCCGGGCCTGAACCGTCGTGCGCGACAGGCCGAGCCGCCGTGCAAGCGTCGCGGTCGGCATGCGCGCATTCTCGCCAAGAAGGTCCAGAAGAGCGCGATCCTTGTCGGTGATGGTCATTTCGCCCTGCCCGATCGGCGGAAGGAGGAGATTTTATCGTCATATTGACCAGATTGCCGCTGCATTTCAACGCCACGACCGACGATACTGCCGCGAAAGGCAGCAGCCGGAGCCCCGGCCCACGACGCGGAGACCCATCATGACATCGATCGCCATCATCGGCGCCGGCAAGATCGGCGGCACCATTGCGCGGATGCTCGCCCATTCCGGCAGCTATGACGTCACCATCGCCGATATGTCGGAGGAGAGCCTGTCGCAGGTGGAGCGGCACCCCGCCATCGCACCGCGCCGGATCGACATCGCCGACGCCGCGGCGCTGGACGAGCTCCTCAGGGCCAAGACGGCGGTGCTGAGCGCGGCCCCCTTCCACCTGACGACGCGGATCGCCGACGCGGCCGCGCGCGGCGACCTGCATTATCTCGACCTGACCGAGGACGTCGCCTCGACGCGCCATGTCAAGGCGCTGGCGAAGGGCGCGTCCTCCGCCTTCATCCCGCAATGCGGACTGGCGCCCGGCTTCATCTCGATCGTCGCGCAGTCGCTTGCACGCGGTTTTGATCGGCTCGACAGCGTCCGCATGCGCGTCGGCGCCCTGCCGCAATATCCCTCGAACGCGCTCAACTACAATCTCACCTGGAGCACGGACGGCGTCATCAACGAATATATCGAACCCTGCGAGGCAATCGTCAACGGCCAGCTGGTCGAGGTCCCGGCGCTGGAGGAGCGGGAGGAATTCTCGCTCGACGGCGTGACCTATGAGGCGTTCAACACCTCGGGCGGCCTCGGTACGCTGTGCGAAACACTGAAGGACCGCGTCCGCACGCTCAACTATCGCACGATCCGCTATCCGGGCCATGCGGCGATCATGAAAGCGCTGCTCAACGATCTCGGGCTGCGCCACCGTCGCGAGGTGCTGAAGGACATCCTCGAAAACGCCCTGCCGCAGACGGTGCAGGACGTAGTGATCATCTTCGTCACCGTGTCGGGCTGGCGCGATGGCCGGCTCGTGCAGGAAACCTATGCCAACAAGGTCTACAGCGGCGCCGTTTCGGGACGCATGACCAGCGCCATCCAGATCACCACGGCCGCGAGCATCTGCGCCGTGCTCGACATGCTGGTGACCGGCGCCCTGCCGCAGACGGGCTTCGTCCGGCAGGAGGACATCCCGCTCGATGCGTTCCTCGCCAACCGCTTCGGCAGCGCCTATGGCGCGAGCCCGGCAGGCGAACGGCTCGCCGGCTGAACCGCTCCGCCGGCCTGATCGGCGTCAGGCGCGGCCGAACTCGTCGGCGATGCGGACGATGTCGTCGTCGGCGAGATAGGAGCCGGTCTGCACCTCGATGATCTCCAGCGCGATCTTGCCCGGATTGCCGAGCCGGTGCACGACGCCCTGCGGGATATAGACCGACTCGTTCTCCTGCAAGAGGCGTGTTTCCTCGCCGACGCTGACCTCGGCCGTGCCGCGCACGACGACCCAGTGCTCGGCACGATGATGGTGGCGTTGCAGCGAGATCTTCTTGCCCGGCATCAGCATCAGCCGCTTGACCGCGAAACGCTCGCCCTCCGAGATCGACGCCACCGAGCCCCAGGGACGATAGGAGGTCGGATGCACCTCCGTCAGCGGCCGCGTGGCGGCATCGGCCGCCAGCCGCTTGACGATGGCGCCGACATTCTGGCTGTCGGCGAGGCGGCCGACATAGACGGCATCCTCGCTGGCAATCACCGCGATCTCGTCCAGCCCCTGAACGGCGACATGGAGATCGCGGGAGATGACGAGCGAATTGCGGGTCGCCGAAAGTGTCGTGCCGGGGCTTGCCACATTGCCCTCCGCGTCCCTCGTGCCGGTCTTCCAGACGGAGTCCCAGGATCCGAGGTCCGACCAGGCAAAGGCCGACGGCACCACCGCCGCATGGGCCGTGCGCTCGAACACCGCATAGTCGACGGAAATGTCCGGCGCGGCGGAGAAGGCTGCCGCGTCGAGCCGGACGAAGTCGAGATCGTTCGCCGCGCGTTCGACGGCGAGCGATGCAGCCTCGAACACGTTCGGCTCGAAGGCGGCGAGCTCGCCGAGGAAGAGATCGACCGGCAGCATGAACATGCCGGAATTCCAGACATAGCGGCCGGTCGCGAGCATCTCCTCCGCCTTGTCGCGCGGCGGCTTCTCGACGAAGCGGCGGACGATATTGGCGCCCGGCATGATCTCGTCGCCGACCTCGATATAGCCGTAGCCGGTCGCCGGCTCGGTCGGCTGGATGCCGAAGGTGACGAGGCGCCCGGCCTCGGCGGCCTGCCGCGCCGAGGCGATGCAGGCGCGATAGACCGGACCCGCATCGATCTCGTGATCCGAGGCGAGCACCTGCAGGATCGCATCGGGCCCATGCGTTTTCAGCACGAAGGCGGCGGCCGCCGCCAGCGCCGGTGCAGTGTTGCGCGCAACCGGTTCCAGGAGGATGCTGCCAAGCGCGACGCCTGCCGCCCGCGCCTGTTCTGCGACGAGGAAGCGGAACTCGCTGTTGGTGACGATAACCGGCGGCTGATAGGCGGCCCGATCCGCCACCCGCGCCAGCGTGCTCTGAAACAGCGAGCCCTCGCCGAGGAATTCCAGGAACTGCTTCGGCGCCGCCGCGCGCGACAGCGGCCAGAGCCGCGTGCCCTTGCCGCCCGCCATGATCACCGGAACGATCGTACTGCCCATCTCTTCCGCCTCATCTGAAATGTCATGCACGGTGCCTGCACGCCGACCCGGTCGCGATCGGCGCCTTGCAGCATCGGACCAGAACAGCCGATGGGGCAAGCGCCGTCACGAACAAAAAACCCCGCCGGAGCGGGGTTTCGGATTAGCCGGCGAAGACCGTCTGCCGCAATGTCGTCAGGTCGGACAGGAACTGTTCGAGACCGGTGCGGTGCTCGTCGCCCGACGCGTTGGTCAGGTCGGCTTTCGCCGCCTCGATGCGCGCCTCGATCGAGGCGCGGTCCACATCCTTGACGTGCAGGGCGGATTCGGCGAGCAGCGTGCAGCCGGCCGGCACGATGTCGGCGAAACCGCCGAAGACCACGTAACGCTCGGTTGCCCCCGCAGCGGTCTTCACCGTGACGACGCCCGGACGGATCGTCGTCATCACCGGCGAGTGATGGGCCATGACCGTCATTTCGCCTTCCGTCGCCGGCAGGACGACTTCGGAAACCTTCTCCGAAATCAGGAGCCGCTCGGGAGAAACGAGTTCAAAGTTGAAACTGTCGGCCATGGGACTTCACTTTACCTCAAATGTCCGCACACATGTCAGGCGGACAGGATGACGTCGACGGCAAAACACCGCTTCGGGCATGGCGTCGCCGCGGCGGGCGGCGATGCCGGGCGAACCGGCATCGCGGATGTGTCAATCAGGCCGCTTCGGCGGCCAGACGCTTCGCCTTCTCGATCGCTTCGTCGATCGAACCGACCATGTAGAACGCGGCTTCCGGCAGGTGGTCGTAGTCGCCGTTGACGAGACCCTTGAAGCCCTTGATCGTGTCCTCGAGCGCGACGAGCTTGCCCGGCGAACCGGTGAAGACTTCGGCGACAAAGAAGGGCTGCGACAGGAAGCGCTCGATCTTGCGGGCGCGGGCGACGGCGAGCTTGTCCTCTTCGGACAGTTCGTCCATGCCCAGGATGGCGATGATGTCCTGGAGCGACTTATAGCGCTGCAGCGTGCCCTGCACCTTGCGCGACACTTCGTAATGCTCTTCGCCGACGATCATCGGGTCGAGCATGCGCGAGGTCGAGTCGAGCGGGTCGACGGCCGGGTAGATGCCCTTTTCCGCGATCGAACGCGACAGAACGGTCGTGGCATCCAGATGGGCGAACGAGGTTGCCGGCGCCGGGTCGGTCAGGTCGTCGGCGGGAACGTAGATCGCCTGAACCGAGGTGATCGAGCCCTTGGTCGTCGTGGTGATGCGTTCCTGCATCTGGCCCATGTCGGTCGCAAGCGTCGGCTGATAACCCACGGCCGACGGAATACGGCCGAGCAGAGCCGACACTTCCGAACCTGCCTGGGTGAAGCGGAAGATGTTGTCGACGAAGAACAGAACGTCCTGGCCCTTGTCGCGGAAATCCTCGGCGATCGTCAGGCCGGTCAGCGCGACGCGGGCGCGCGCGCCCGGCGGCTCGTTCATCTGGCCATAGACGAGTGCGGCCTTCGAGCCTTCGCCGCCGCCATGCTTGTTGACGCCCGACTCGATCATTTCGTGATAGAGGTCGTTGCCTTCGCGGGTGCGCTCGCCGACGCCAGCGAACACCGAGTAACCACCATGGGCCTTGGCGACGTTGTTGATCAGTTCCATGATCAGAACGGTCTTGCCGACGCCGGCGCCGCCGAACAGGCCGATCTTGCCGCCCTTTGCATAAGGTGCCAGCAGGTCGACGACCTTGATGCCGGTGACGAGGATCTGGCCTTCGGTGGACTGCTCGACATAGGCAGGCGCGTCCTGGTGGATCGCGCGCAGATGGGTACGATCGAGCGGACCGGCTTCATCGACCGGCTCGCCGATGACGTTCATGATGCGGCCGAGCGTGTGGTCGCCGACCGGAACGGAGATCGGCGCACCCGTATCGGTGACGGCCTGGCCGCGCACCAGACCCTCGGTCGAATCCATCGCGATGGTGCGGACGGCGTTCTCGCCGAGATGCTGGGCGACTTCGAGTACGAGGCGGTTGCCGTTGTTGTCGGTCTCAAGCGCGTTCAGGATCAGCGGCAGGTGACCTTCCTCGAAGGTCACGTCCACGACAGCGCCGATGACCTGAGTGACCTTGCCCACAGAGGCGGCAGCTTCAAGAGCCATGTTTCTATCCTCTTTCCCTAATCCTAGAGCGCTTCCGCGCCCGAGATAATTTCAATCAGTTCCTTGGTGATCTGCGCCTGACGCTGGCGGTTGTAGTTGAGCGTCAGCTTGTTGATCATATCACCGGCGTTGCGCGTCGCATTGTCCATGGCGCTCATCTTGGCGCCCATCTCACCCGCGACGTTCTCGAGCAGGGCCCGGAAGACCTGGACGGAGATGTTGCGCGGAATGAGGTCGCTGAGGATGGCGCCCGCGTCGGGCTCGTATTCGTAGATGGCGCCGGCGCTGCCGGCGGCCGTCGCATCGGCGGGCGCCGAGGCGGGGATCAGCTGCAGTGCCGTCGGCACCTGCGAGATCACCGACTTGAACTCGGAATAGAACAGCGTGCAGACGTCGAACTCGCCCTTGTCGAAACGGGCAATCACGTTGCGCGCGATCTGGTCGGCATTGACGAAGCCGATCTTCTTCACGTCACGCAGGTCGATGCGCTCGATGATCAACGAGGCATATTCGCGGCGCAGGATATCAAAACCCTTCTTGCCGACGCAGACGATCTTCACGGTCTTGCCGGCGGCAAGCAGCCGGCGGATGTGATCGCGCGCGAAACGCGCGATCTGGCTGTTGAAACCGCCGCAGAGGCCGCGCTCGGCGGTGCAGACGACGAGCAGATGCACGTTGTCCTTGCCGGTGCCGGTCATCAGGCGCGGCGCGCTGTCGTCGGCGCCGACGGCCTGGGCGATGTTGGCGAGAACGGCGCTCATCCGCTGGGAATAGGGCCGGGCCGCTTCGGCGGCTTCCTGCGCACGCCGAAGCTTCGCCGCGGCGACCATCTTCATCGCCTTGGTGATCTTCTGCGTCGCCTTGACCGAGGCGATCCTGTTTTTCAGGTCCTTAAGAGAAGGCATCCGTTATCCGTCCTAAATCGGGCCCCGATTACGCGAAGCTCTTGGAGAAGCTGTCGAGCGCGGACTTGAGCTTGGAGCGCGTGTCGTCGCTCAGCGCCTTTTCCTTGCGGATCGTCTCGAGGATCTCCTTGCCTTCCGAACGGAGGTAGGCGAGCAGGCCCTGCTCGAACTTGCCGACCTGGGCGACCGGCAGCTTGTCGAGATAGCCGTTGACGCCGGCGAAGATCACCGCCACCTGCTCTTCCGTCTTCAGCGGCGAGAACTGCGGCTGCTTCAGGAGTTCCGTCAGGCGGGCGCCGCGGTTGAGCAGGCGCTGCGTCGCGGCGTCGAGGTCGGAGCCGAACTGGGCGAAGGCGGCCATTTCGCGATACTGGGCGAGCTCGCCCTTGATCGAGCCGGCGACCTGCTTCATCGCCTTGATCTGGGCCGACGAACCGACGCGCGACACCGAGAGGCCGACATTCACCGCCGGGCGGATGCCCTGGTAGAACAGGTCGGTCTCGAGGAAGATCTGGCCGTCGGTGATCGAGATCACGTTGGTCGGGATGAAGGCCGACACGTCGTTGCCCTGCGTCTCGATGACAGGAAGCGCGGTCAGCGAGCCGGCGCCATTGGCGTCGGAGAGCTTGGCGGCGCGCTCGAGCAGGCGAGAATGCAGGTAGAAGACGTCGCCCGGATAGGCTTCGCGGCCCGGCGGGCGGCGCAGCAGCAGCGACATCTGGCGGTAGGAGACGGCCTGCTTGGAGAGGTCGTCATAGCCGATCAGAGCGTGCTGGCCGTTGTCGCGGAAATATTCGCCCATGGCGCAGCCGGCGAACGGCGCGAGATACTGCATCGGCGCCGGGTCGGAGGCCGTCGCGGCAACGATGATCGAATACTGCAGCGCGCCGCGCTCTTCCAGCACCTTGACGAACTGGGCAACGGTCGAACGCTTCTGGCCGATGGCGACGTAGACGCAATAGAGCTTGTCGTTGTCCGGGCCGTTGTCGTGGATGGCCTTCTGGTTAAGGATCGTGTCGAGGATGATCGCGGTCTTGCCGGTCTGGCGGTCGCCGATGACGAGCTCGCGCTGGCCACGGCCGACCGGGATCAGGGCGTCGATGGCCTTGAGGCCGGTCGACATCGGCTCGTGCACCGACTTGCGCGGGATGATGCCCGGCGCCTTCACATCGACGCGGGCGCGGCGAGTGGCGTTGATCGGGCCCTTGCCGTCGATCGGGTTGCCGAGCGCGTCGACGACGCGGCCGAGCAGTTCCGGACCGACCGGAACGTCGACGATGGCGCCAGTGCGCTTGACGGTGTCGCCTTCCTTAATGTCGCGGTCGGAACCGAAGATGACGACGCCGACATTGTCGGCTTCGAGGTTGAGCGCCATGCCGCGGATGCCGCCGGGAAACTCGACCATCTCACCGGCCTGAACATTGTCCAGACCGTAGACGCGGGCGATACCGTCGCCTACGGACAGAACCTGGCCGACCTCAGAGACTTCCGCCTCCTGGCCGAAGTTCTTGATTTGATCTTTGAGAATCGCGGAAATTTCCGCTGCGCGGATATCCATCAGCCAACCTCTTTCAGTGCAAGCTTAAGGCTCGAGAGTTTCGTGCGAAGAGACGTGTCGATCTGGCGCGAGCCGACCTTGACGATCAACCCTCCGAGGATCGACGGATCGATGACGACGTTGATCGCCACGTCCTTTCCGGTGACGCCTTTCAGCGCCGCCTTCAATTCGGTTTCCTGCGCCTCCGTCAGCGCATGGGCCGACGTGACGTCGGCGGAGATTTCGCCGCGATGACGCGCCGCGATGGCCTTGAAGGCCGAGATGATACCGGGGACGGCGAAGAGGCGGCGATTGCGCGCGACGACCTTCAGGAAATTTCCGGTGAGGCCGCCAATGCCGGCCTTTTCGACGATCGCGGAAATCGCCTTGAACTGGTCATCGGCCGAGAAGATCGGGCTGACGATCAGCCGCTTCAGATCGGCGCTGCCATCGATGAGGCTCTGGAACTGCGTGAGCTCGGCCGAGACCGCGTCCACCGTGCCTGCATCGCGGGCGAGATCGAAAAGCGAAGAGGCATAGCGCTCTGCAACACCGGAAATAAGCTGGGATGTGTCTGCCACGGGCACACGCTTCTCTCATCTTTA
Source organism: Ensifer soli (assembly GCF_041928815.1). NCBI lineage: Bacteria > Pseudomonadati > Pseudomonadota > Alphaproteobacteria > Hyphomicrobiales > Rhizobiaceae > Ensifer > Ensifer soli. The sequence goes on from NZ_JBHFEI010000005.1 coordinate 43,481, forward strand.
TTCAAAATGTCAGCTTGCGGGGATCTGGCAACCTAAGATTTTGAATTTGTTGCTGTATTAAACACGGACACAGGGCTTGGCCACCCCGTTCCTGACGAAGTCGCGGTTCGTCTAGCATAGGATGTTGGGACTCGCAACACGCGAAGGCGGGCGAATGCCGCAGATGGCGCCTGTTTGACAGAATTTTGCCTTGAATTGGGAATCTGCTGCGTTTTTTGCCGGCCTGCAGCGGGGCTAGATCAGCCCGAAGACATAGGCGAGCGGCAGCGCGGCGAGCACCGTCTGCACGAGGAGAATCGCTCCGGTTGCAAGGCCGGCGGAGCGGTCGGACATCATGGACAGGATGCGCGAGAAGACGCCGAGGGCGAGCGCGGCGCCGAGTGCCAGATAGACCATCGGCTGGGCGAGGAAGACGGCGGCGAGCGCAAACCCGGCATGGGTGCCGCCGACGAGCGAGCGCGCCTCGGCGAGCCCGCGCCTTGTTTCGCCGCGAAGGTCGAGGCCGAGCAGGCGCAGCGTCGTGCCGGGAAACAGCATCATCCCGAGGCCGAAAAGCGCGGTGGCGAGCGCAGCCGAAAAGGCGAGGAATTCTCCCTGATCGGTCGGAATATAGAAATCCATCGGCGTCTCCCTGCGGGCTGCGGGCCGCGCCCCGGCGTCTTAGCCCATTGCGCTTCGTGTTTGTATCTTATCCGCGGCCCGGCTCATAAAAAGCTCTGCGGGTCGATGTCGACCTGCACCTGCACCGAGCCGCGCGGCTTCGGCCCCTTGCCAATCATCGTACGGAGAAATCCCTGCATGTCGCTGCCGCGCCGGCCGTGCACCAGCAGGCGGAAGCGGTGCCGGCCGCGGATCAGCGCGAGCGGCGCCTCCGCCGGTCCGAGCACGGAGATCCCCGCGACCGCCGGCGCCGCCTGCCTGAGGCCGCGCCCGTGCCCTTCCGCCTCGCCACGGCTGTCGGCGGAGACGATCACCGAGGCGAGGCGGCCGAAGGGCGGCAGCAGCGCCCGTTCCCGCTCGGCGATCTCGCGCTCGTAGAAGGTCTCCCGGTCGCCGGAGACGATCGCCTGCATCACCGGATGCTGCGGCTGGTAGGTCTGCAACAGGCCGAGACTCTTGAGCCCGGTGCGGCCCGCCCGGCCGGTGACCTGGCTCAGGAGCTGGAAGGTGCGCTCGGCGGCGCGCGGATCGCCGCTCGCAAGGCCGAGATCGGCATCGACGATGCCGACCAGCGTCATGTTGGGAAAGTTGTGGCCCTTGGCCACGAGCTGCGTGCCGATGACGATGTCCGCCTCGCCCTTCGCGATCGCCTCCAGTTCCAGCCGCAGTCGCTTCACCCCCATCAGGTCGGAGGACAGCACGATGGTGCGGGCGTCGGGAAAATGGCTCTCCACCTCCTCGGCGATCCTTTCGACACCGGGACCGCAGGCAGCGAGGTGATCGAAGGTGCCGCATTCCGGGCAATGGTCCGGCGTCTTTTCCGCATGGCCGCAATGATGGCACTGGATCTGGCCGCGAAAGCGGTGTTCGACCAGCCAGCTCGAACAGTCGGGGCACTGGAAACGGTGGCCGCAGACGCGGCAGAGCGTCAGCGGCGCATAGCCGCGCCGGTTGAGGAAGAGCAGCGCCTGCTCGCCGCGCCCGACCGCGGCGCCGATCTGCCGGATCAGGACGGGCGAGAGAAAGCCGCCGCGCGCCGGCGGGTGGCGGCGCATGTCGACGAGGCCGAGTTCGGGCAGCGCCGCATCGGCGAAGCGCGTCGGCAGGTGGATCGGCCGGTAGCGCCCCTGCTCGCCGTTCACCCGGCTTTCGACCGACGGCGTCGCGGAGACGAGCACGACCGGGATTTTGGCGATGCGCCCACGCACCACCGCCATGTCGCGCGCATTGTAGAAGACGCGGTCCTCCTGCTTGTAGGCGGGATCGTGCTCCTCGTCGACGACGATCAGGCCGAGCCGGTCGAAGGGGAGGAAGAGGGCGGAGCGGGCGCCGGCGACCACCCGCACCTCGCCCGTTACCACGCCGCGCCAGACCTTCTCCCGCATGCGCGGAGGAAGGTCCGAGTGCCACTCGCCGGGCCTGGCGCCGAACCGGTCGTGGAAGCGCTCGAGGAAGCTCGCGGTCAGGGCGATCTCCGGCAGCAGGATCAGCACCTGCCGGCCCCGCCGCAGCGTCTCGGCGATCGCCTCGAAATAGACCTCCGTCTTGCCCGAGCCTGTGACGCCGTCGATCAGCGACGCGGAGAAACCGTCCTCCCGGACGGCGGAGACGAGGGCGTCGGCGGCCTCCTGCTGCAGCGGCGCGAGGCGCGGCGCCGCATAGGCGGGGTCGGGCGGCGCCACCACCGGCGGCGGCGGCAGGAAGACCCGCTCGAACAGCCCCTGCGCCGAAAGCCCGTCGACGACGCTCGACGACACGCCGGCCGCATGGGCGAGCCCGCTGCGCGTCCAGGCGACATCCGCCTCTCCCGCCAGATCGAGGACGCGGGCGCGGGCGGGCGTCATTCGCGCCGGCGCGCCGCCGAGGAACCGCAGCGCCTCGACCATCGGCTCCGGATCGAGCGCGGCCGGCGCGCGCACCGCCATGCGGGCGACGAGGCCGGGCGGAGACAGGGTGTAGCTCGCCACCCAGTCGACGAAACGCCGCATCTCCGCCGTGAGCGGCGGGCAGTCGAAGGCGAGCGTGACCGGCCGGAGCTTCTTCGGATCGACGGCGCTTTCCCCGTCTTGGTCCCAGACGACACCGATCACCTGGCGCGGGCCGACCGGGACCTGCACCACCGAGCCGGGCTCGACATGCATGCCCTCGGGCACGACATAGCTGTAGGGACCGGCGACCGGCAGCGGCACCAGGACGGGCACCACGGCGGATGCCGCCCGTGCTGCGGCCTCCGCGCCGAAAAGATCGATCGAATCCATGCCCATCGGCCGCGACCATGCCCCGCATCGGTCAAAAAGGGAACCCCGCCGAGCGTTCGGCAGGACCCATATGGGGAGGCTTGCCGCACCGCTCCAGAGGCAGGATCACTCCTCCTCGCCGTCGAGCGCTCCGGTCAGCCGGAGGCCCTCGATCGAGGTCGCCCCGTCCTCGCGGATCACCCGGCGCGGGCGCAGGCCGGTGCGGCGCGCGACCGCCGCCGCCAGCCGCTCCGAATGGGTGACGATCCAGATCTGGCTCGACCGGCCGGCGGTCGCGATCATGTCGGCGAGCGGCTCGAGCATGTCCGGATGCAGGCTCGCCTCCGGCTCGTTGAGCGCGATCAGCGGCGGCTGGCGATAGGAGAGCAGTGCGCCGGCGAGGCCGAGAAAGCGGATCTGGCCGTCGGAAAGCTCGCGCGGATCGAAGATCCGCCGGGGAAACTCCGGCAGGACCAGGCCGAAGCGGGCCTGCTCGTCGGGATCGGGCACATGGAGCCGCGCGCCGCCGAGCGCCGCGGCGATCGCCCGGTCGAGCTCGACCGTATCCTCGCGGATGTGCACCAGCGTGGCGAAGACGGCGGCGAGATTGCCGCCATCCGCATCGAGAAGCGGCGCCGTCACCGCGAGGCAGGGACGCCGGAGCGGCGAGGCCGGATCGCTGCGGAAGCCGTGATAGAAGCGCCAGCCGCCGACCAGCCGGCGAAAGGCGCCGATCTCCGGAAAGCGGCCGGCATCGCCGAGCAGCGCCATCGCCGTCTCCGAGAGCATCGCCTGCCCGGGATAGAGCGCCATGCGGCCGCGCTCGTCGCGCGCCTCGATCGCCGGTCCGGCCCGCTTCATCATCACCACGGGCCTGGCACCGGAGACGATGGAGAAGGTCTCCGCCTTGATCTGCGGCTCGAAGGCGAAACCGGCGCCGAGCGGCGGGCGCAGCCCCGCCTCGACCCGGTAGCGATAGGCGACCGCCTGTTCCTCGTCGAGCAACTCGACCTCGAGCCGGATGCGCACAGGCTTTCCGTCGTCGCGGCGCGGGCCGGTCCACAGCACCGACGCCATGCCGCCCTCCGCCGCGATCTCGCGCGCGAGCATGCCGCCGGCCGCCGCCTGGACGAGCTGGAGCGCCCGGTAGAGATTGGACTTGCCGACGCCGTTCTCGCCGACGAAGAGGGTGATGCCGCCAAGATCCATGCGGATCGCGCGGAGCGAACGGTAATTGGCGGCGTACAGGGAGCGGAGCCTCATCCGCTCCTTCCTACAGCATTCCGCGCCGGTCAGGAACCGCGGGAGAAGGCGGCATCGGCGTTCGTCGCGAGCGCCGCCACGGTGTGATGCTCCAGCGCCCGCGTCACTTGGGCGACGTCGCCGTCGAGCGCCTCGGGCGCGATCATCCGCCCGATCGTGATGTCGAAGCGGTCACCCGTCTTGTTGAGAAGTTCGTGGAACACCGTCATGTCGCGCAGTTCCGTGTTCCAGCGGGCAAGCCAGTAGAAAAGCCCGGAATTGCGCGCGCGCATGTGCACCGGCAGCACCGGCAGGCCGTATTTGCGGGCGAAGCCGACGGCGGAGCCCTTCCACGGCCGCTCGTTCAGCCGACCGTCCGCCCAATAGGCGATGCGGCCGGAGGGAAAGAGCACCGTCGCCTTGCCCTCGCCGATCGCCCGGTTGGTCACCGCAAGCGTCTCGCGGGCCTTCAGCTTGGTCTTGTGCTCCTCGCGCCATTCGACCGGGATCACCATCTCGACGAGGCGCGGATTGACCCGGACCGCGTCGCGGTTGGCGAAGAACATCATGTCCGGGCGGCGCGTCTTCAGGAGATCGAAGAGCGCGATGCCGTCGGCGATGCCGGTCGGATGGTTGGCGACGAGAAGGAAGCCGCCGCGCTCCGGAATGTGCTCCGGGCGATCGACGCGGATGTCGAGCGAGAGGATGCGGCTTACATGCTCGAAGGCCTGGAAGCCCGGCATGTTGGCGACGGCGTCGGCGAATTCGACCGCGCGGTCGTAGTGGAGCATCGCATGGAGGAACGGGCGCAGCAGCGGCCAGAGCGGGTGGTGGACGATCTTCCTGCCGCGCTCGGCGATCAGCGTGTCGACGATGTGTCCGGGGCGGCCCTGGCTGACCCGCGCGAGGCGATGGGACCATCCGGTCGCGGTGAAATGTCGAGTCATGGAAATGCATCCGCCTGTTTGGCCGGGACAGTCGCAGGCGAACATGATCGGACAATGACAGGCGTCTTAACCGGGCGAAAAGCCCTGCCGCGTCATAGTTCCCCGTCACTCTGGAGAACACGCGTGAACGATATCCTGATCATCGGCGATGCGGAACTGATGGAGCGGCGCCGCCAGTGGCTGGACAGCCTCGCCGGCGAGCGGCGGCTCGCCGCCCTGACGCTCGATGCCTATGAGCGCGACACGCGGCAGTTCCTCGCCTTCCTCACCGGCCATCTCGGCGCGCCGGCGACGCTTGCCGATATCGCGACGCTGCGACCGGCCGACCTGCGCGGCTTCCTCGCCAGCCGAAGGAAGGACGGTGCCGGCGCCCGCACGCTCGGGCGCGGCCTGGCGGGTCTGCGCTCCTTCCTCCGGCACCTGGAGCGCAAGGGGCTGGCGAACGCGACCGGCGCTGCGGCCGTGCGCGCGCCGCGCCAGCCGAAATCGCTGCCGAAGCCCCTGACCGACCGCGAGGCGCTCGGCGTCGTCACCGCGGACGCCCAGCTTGCCGAGGAACCCTGGATCCGCGCCCGCGACGCCGCCGTGCTGACGCTGCTCTATGGCTGCGGCCTGCGGATCTCCGAGGCGCTCGGCCTGACGCCGAAGGATTTTTCCGGGGACCCGACCGCGCTCCACGTCACCGGCAAGGGCGGCAAGACACGCCTCGTTCCGCTGATCGCCCCGGTGATCGCCGCCGTCGAAGCGTATCGCCGGCTCGCGCCGTTCCGCCCCGATCCGGAGACCCCCCTTTTTCGCGGCGCGCGCGGCGGTCCGCTGCAGCCGGCGATCGTCCAGCGGGCGATGCAGCGGCTGCGCGGCGCGCTCGGCCTGCCGGAGACGGCGACGCCGCATGCCTTGCGCCATTCCTTCGCCACCCATCTTCTGGCCGGCGGCGGCGACCTGCGCACGATCCAGGAACTGCTCGGCCATGCGAGCCTGTCGACGACGCAGATCTATACCGGCGTCGATTCAGCCCGCCTCCTCGACATCTATGACCGCGCCCATCCGCGCGCCTGATCGGCGATGCGCGTTAACCATGGCACTTAACCAAGCCGAGAGGCGGCGGCGCTAGAGTGTGTCAGGGATACAATCAACCTGACAGACCCTCGGGTCGGAAGAAGACGCAGCGGGGAGCAACGAGATGATGGTGAAAACCGGAGCCGAGCTGGCGCGGCAGGTCGGCGAGCGGGCGGCGGAAGGCCTTCTCTGGCTGCTCGCCGGGCTGCATGTCGCCGCCTTGACGCTGCTCTTCGTCACGCTCGTGCTCACCCGTCCCGCCCATGCGGAGACGCCCGCCTGCGGCGGCCGCGACCTGATGGCGGAATTCGCCAGGACGGCACCGCAGACGATCGAATCGATGCGCAGGGAAGCCGCGGCGATCCCGAACGGCAAGGGCGTGTTCTGGAAGATCGAGAAACCCGGCGTTGCGCCCTCCTACCTGCTCGGCACCATGCATGTGACGGATCCGCGCGTGCTCGCCATGCCAAAGGGCGCGCCGGCCGCCTTTGACGCGGCCGGCACGGTCGTCGTCGAATCCGACGAGATCGTCGACGACAGGAAGGCGGCGGCGGCGATGCTGACGCGCCCCGACCTGACAATGTTCACCGATGGCCGCACGATCGAGGATTTCCTCAAGCCCGGGGAAAAGGATGCATTGGAAGCGGGTCTGAAGCAGCGCGGCATCCCGCTGGCGCTCGTTGCCAAGATGAAGCCGTGGATCATTGCGAGCTTCGTCGCGATGCCGGCCTGCGAGACGAGCCGCAAGGCGGCCGGCGCCTCTTTCCTCGACAAGCGGCTCGCCGAGGATGCACTGAAACAGGGCAAGCAGCTGAAGGGTCTCGAAACGCTCGCCGAGCAGCTGGAGGCGATGAACGCGCTGGCGCCGGAATTTCACCTCAGCGCCTTGATCGAGACGCTGGCGCTCGGCGACACGATCGCCGACGTGATGGAGACGACCTCGCTCCTCTATCTGTCCGGCGAGACCGGCATGATCATGCCGATGATGAAAGCCGTGTCACAGGAGAAGACAGGCGACACGGCGGCGGCCTCGACGGCCTTCGAGCAGAAGATCATCACCGAACGCAACCACACGATGGCGACGCGCGCGGCGCCGATCCTCGACGCCGGAAATGCGTTCATCGCCATCGGCGCGCTGCACCTGCCCGGCAGGGAAGGCGTGATCGAGCTGCTACGCGCCGACGGCTACACGGTGACGGCGGTCGACTGAGGAGCCAGCCCCGTCGCTACCGGCCGCTGGTCATTCGCCGGAGCACGTCGGTCTTCCAGTAGAAATGGTGCACGAGCGCTGCGGCGACATGCACGACGATCAGCACCCACATCAGCGACTTCAGCGGCCCGGCATGCAGGAAACCGGCGGTGTCGTTGTCGAAGTAGTACTTGCCGATCCCGGCGAGCGGCATCAGCACGAACAGGGCGTAGAAGGTCCAGTGCGCCACCGTCGAGGCGAGGCGAAGAACCGGCGGCTCTTCCGCCGGCGCCGGCGGCACGCCCTGCACCAGCCGCAGACAGAGACGGACGAGGGCAAGGACCAGAACGGCGATCCCCACATAGGCATGCAGGTTGGCGGCCGAGGCCTGGTCCGGCGTCAGCGGCTCGCCACGATCGGTCATGCGGTCCCAGACCTCGATGCCGTCGGAGAAGATCAGGTTGAACAGGATGAGCAGCGCCATCGCCCAGTGAAGCGCGCGCTGCGGGATCGAATAGGCGGTGGCGGAAAGCGTCGTCATCGGTCATGCCTCCGGTGGTTCGGGATGGGGCATGGCGGATCATGCGGTGCTGCGGCCTGAAGGACAAGCCGCAGATTTCCCTATTGCCAGAGCATTTCCGGTCAGGTCCGGCTCGGATGTGACGCGCGGACAATGCGTGAAAACGGAGAGACAGAGTGTCTCCGGTGAACCAGTGTCCGCCGGAGAGGCTCTAAAACATCCTCGTCACATATGGATCGGCTTGAAGAAGGTCGCGAGTGCGGCCTCCTTGACCGCTTCCGACATGGTCGGATGGGCGTGGCAGGTGCGGCCGAGATCCTCGGACGCGCCGCCGAACTCCATCAGGACGGCGATCTCGTGGATCATCTCGCCGGCGCCGAAGCCGACGATATGGCCGCCGAGCACCCGGTCCGTGTCCCTGTCGGCAAGGATTTTGACGAAGCCGTCGGTCGCCAGCATGGCGCGGGCACGGCCATTGGCCGAGAAGGGAAACTTGCCGACCTTGTAGGCGACGCCCGCCGCCTTCAGCTCCTCCTCGGTCTTTCCGACCGAGGCGACCTCGGGCTGGGTATAGACGACGCCCGGAATGACATCGTAATTCACATGGCCGGCCTGGCCGGCGAGGATCTCGGCCAGCGCCACGCCCTCGTCCTCGGCCTTGTGGGCGAGCATCGGCCCGCGCACGACGTCGCCGATCGCATAGACGCCCGGGATGCTGGTACGGAAATGGCCATCGATTTCGACCCGCCCGCGTGCGTCCAGCGCGACGCCCGCCTCCTTGAGCCCCGCGCCGTCGGTGTAGGGCCGGCGGCCGGTGGCGATCAGCACCGTGTCGGCCTCGATCGTCACGGCATCGCCGCCCTTGACCGGCTCGTAGGTCACCTTCGCGCCGCTTTCCGTCTTCTCGACCGCCGTTACCTTGGCGCCGAGGCGGAAATCGAAACCCTGCTTGCCGAGGATGCGCTGGAACTGTTTCGACACCTCGCCGTCCATGCCGCCGAGGATCGCATCGAGATATTCGACGACGGTGACGTTGGCGCCGAGGCGCGACCAGACCGAGCCGAGTTCCAGCCCGATGACGCCGCCGCCGACGACGATCAGCGTGCCCGGCACCTTCTCCAGCGCGATACCGCCGGTGGACGAGACGATCACCTTCTCGTCGATCTCAACGGGAACACCCGGAATGCCGGCAACGTCGGAGCCGGTGGCGACGACGATGCTCTTCGCCTCGACGACCTGCTCTGCGCCCTTATCATCGGTGACGGAGACGCGGCCCTCGCCGAGAACCTTGCCGGTGCCGGTGAAGATGTCGATCTTGTTCTTCTTGAACAGATAGGCGACGCCGTCGACATTCGACTTCACCACCGCGTCCTTGTGGGCGAGCATGGCCGGCAGGTTCAGCGTCGGAGGCTGAACCTCGATGCCGAGGCCGGAGAGCCCGTGCGCCACATGGGCGAACTGTTCGGAAGCATGCAGCAGTGCCTTCGAGGGAATGCAGCCGATGTTGAGGCAGGTGCCGCCGAGCGTCGCGCGCTTCTCGACCACCGCCGTCTTCAGCCCGAGTTGCGCCGCCTTCAAGGCGCAGACATAGCCGCCGGGGCCGCTGCCGATGACGATCACATCATATGCCATTTCCTGTCCTTCCCTTGACCGAGAGCATGTCGAGCCGGAGCGGGTAGCTTCGGCGTCGGACAATGCGGCAAAAACGAAAGGCCGCCGCGCGGTTCACGCGGCACAGCCCTTCAATATGAACACGTCGCCGGGCTCGGCCGTCGCCCTGCCCGGCGCAAAAACATGCGACGCCATCAGCGCGCGGGAGAGATCCGGCAGCAGCACCTGCGCCGCCGCTTCGCCCGTTCCGAGAAAACCGACCGCGCCGTCGCTGCCGACGGCATAGACCACGCCCTCCCAGACGCGGCACGCGTCGAGCTCCGCCCCGGTCGCATCGCCTTCGGGACAATCGAAAAGCAGGGCGCCCTCGGGGCGCTCCGGCATCCCGCCCGCGATGACATGGCCATCCAGCACCACCGTGCCGGCGGAATCACCGAGGCGGAAGAGATGGCTGGTGACGGCTGACGCCGACCCGACCGGCCGGAAGGCGATTCCGTAGCGGCCGGCCGCATCGGCATAGAGCGCGCGCGCCTGCGGGCAGCCGCCGGGACCGGCGGCGACAGCCGGTCCGGCAAAACACGCCAACGCGACGGCAAGCACGATCCGCATCAGCCGGCCCTCTGCGCCGCGAGCTTGAGGCCGAGCAGGATGAACACCATCCCGCTTACGCGGTTGATCCAGCGGCTGGCGCGGGAGAAGACGGCGCGCATCCGCGGCGTGGTCATGAACAGGCTGACGCCGACGAACCAGAGGATCAGCGACAGCGCCATCACCAGGCCATAGCCGAACTTGACCGCGATCGGCGTCCCGGCCGAGACCACGGTGGAAAAGATCGACAGGAAGAAGAACACGGCCTTCGGGTTCAGCGCATTGGCGGCAAAACCGAGCCCGAAGGCTTTCGCCGCCGATTGCCCGGTGTGGACGCCGTCGGGCGCGTCGTCCACCGACAGGTCCGCCCTGCCGGCCCTGATCGAGGCGATGCCGAGATAGACGAGATAGGCGACGCCGCACCACTTGACGATGTTGAAGAGGTAGATCGACTGCGAGATGATCAGCCCGAGGCCGAGGATCGTGTAGGTGACGTGCAGCATCAGCGCCGAGCCGACGCCGATCGACGTCACGATCGCCGCGCGCCGGCCGTTGACGATCGATTGGCGCAGCACCATGGCGAAATCGGCACCCGGCGCGACGATGGCGAAGGAGAAGATCGCCATCAGCGATGCGAGTTCGATCAGATAGGCATGCATCGAGATCCCTCCCCGGCCCGCGGGATGCGCCGGGCGAACGGCGAACACTCTCGGGCGAAACCGGCATCCGCCGGCAGGCTCCGGGACATGTCCGGCGAAGACGCGATCACCGGGCATGTCCCCTTTTTAGTCTGGCCTTACCGGCCGCGAACGCTCTGGAGCATGTCCAGCCGAAGCGGGATCGCTTCGGCGTCGGACGATGCGGCAGACACAAAAGGACAGAGACCTTCGGTGAGCTGGCGTCCACCGAACGTCCTCTAGAACAGAAGCGCCAGAAACATCGCCAACAGCCCCGCCAGCGAGGCGAGCCAGACCAGCGAACGGATATAGGGAATGCCGGCGAGATAGAGCGGCACGTAGACGATCCGCGCGGCAAACCAGAGCCAGGCTCCGGCAAGCGCCCATCCGCCGGGCTCGCCGGCAATGGCGAGCGCGAGCGCCAGCCCGACAAAGGCCGGATAGGTCTCGCGGAAATTCGCCGAGGCGCGGGCCGCGCGCCCTGCGAGCGCGCCGCTCGGCGCCTTGTCCCCGTCGCGCGGGCCGGCGTTCCAGGCCGAGCCCAGCTCGCGCGTCGCCAGCATGCCCTGCAGCATGACATGCGCCATCAGGAGCACGACGCTCCAGCCGACGAGCGGCAGGAAGGGCGATACGCGAATGGCGGCGTCCATGTGATGCGCTCCGCTTAGAGGTCGAGAACGAGGCGTTCCGGATCCTCGAGGCTCTCCTTGACCCGGACGAGGAAGGTGACCGCTTCCTTGCCGTCGACGATGCGGTGGTCGTAGGAGAGCGCGAGGTACATCATCGGACGGATGACGATCTGGCCGCCGACGACGACCGGGCGCTCCTGGATCTTGTGCATGCCGAGAATGCCGGACTGCGGCGCGTTGAGGATCGGCGAGGACATCAGCGAGCCGTAGACGCCGCCGTTCGAGATGGTGAAGGTGCCGCCCTGCATGTCGGCCATCGAGAGCTGGCCGTCGCGCGCGGCCTTGCCGAGGCGGCCGATCTCCTTCTCGATCGCGGCGATCGACATCTGGTCGGCATCGCGCACGATCGGCACGACGAGGCCCTTGTCGGTGCCGACGGCGACGCCGATGTGACAATAGTTCTTGTAGATGATGTCGGTGCCGTCGATCTCGGCGTTGACCGCCGGCAGTTCCTTCAGCGCATGGGTAACGGCCTTGGTGAAGAAGCCCATGAAGCCGAGCTTCACGCCGTGCTTCTTCTCGAAGATATCCTTGTAGCGGCCGCGCAGGTCCATCACCGCCGACATGTCGACCTCGTTGTAGGTCGTGAGCATCGCGGCGGTGTTCTGCGCGTCCTTCAGGCGCTTGGCGATCGTCTGGCGCAGGCGGGTCATCTTCACCCGCTCCTCGCGACCCGAATCCTCCGTGGTCGAGGGCGCGCGCGCCTGGACCTTGGCGGGCTCGGCGACGGCCTGCGCCGGCGCGGCGGCACTGCGGGTGACGGCGGCGAGCACGTCGCCCTTCAGCACCTGGCCACGCTTGCCGGAGCCGTCGACGTCGCCGGCGGCGACGTTGTTCTCCGCCATCAGCTTGGCGGCGGCCGGCGCCGGCGGCATGGAGGAGGCGGCGGGAGCGGGAGCGGCGGCCGGAGCCGGCTCCGCAGCCTTTGCCGGCGCTTCGGCCGGAGCGGCCGCCGCACCGGCGCCGCCCTCGGCGATCTGGCCGAGCAGAGCGCCGAGGCCGACCGTATCGCCGGCATTGGCGACGATCTCGGAGAGCACGCCCGAGGCGGGCGAGGGAACTTCGATCGTCACCTTGTCGGTCTCGAGCTCGACGATCGGCTCATCGGCCTTGACCGTGTCGCCGGCCTTCTTGAACCACTTGCCGATGGTGGCTTCGCTGACGGATTCGCCGAGGGTGGGAACGCGGATGTCTGTGGTCATGTCGTTTCAGGTCCGTTGATCTGGGGCGAGCGCGATGCCTGCGGCGGATCAGCCGCCGAGGGCATCCTCGAGGAAGGCGTTGAGCTGGGCGATATGCTTCGACATCAGGCCGGTCGCCGTCGAGGCGGAGGCCGGACGGCCGGTGTAGCGGACCCGCTGGTACTTGGCGTCGATATGGGCGAGCACCCATTCGAGATAGGGGTCGATGAAAGACCAGGCGCCCATGTTCTTCGGCTCCTCCTGGCACCAGACCATCTCGGCATGGCGGAAGCGCGACAGCTCGTTGATCAGCGCCTTGGCCGGGAACGGATAGAGCTGCTCGACGCGCAGCAGGTAGATGTCGTCGATGCCGCGCTTCTCGCGCTCCTCGAGCAGGTCGTAATAGACCTTGCCGGAGCAGAGCACGACGCGGCGGATCTTCGCATCCTTCTGCAGCTTGATCGGCCCGTCCTTGACCATTTCCGCATCGTCCCACAGCAGGCGGTGGAACGAGCTTTCGCCGGCCATTTCCGACAGCGACGAGACGGCGCGCTTGTGGCGCAACAGCGACTTCGGCGTCATCAGGATCAGCGGCTTGCGGAAGTCGCGCTTCACCTGCCGGCGCAGGATATGGAAATAGTTCGCCGGCGTGGTGACGTTCGCCACCTGCATGTTGTCTTCCGCGCAGAGCTGCAGGAAGCGTTCGAGGCGGGCGGAGGAATGCTCCGGCCCCTGCCCCTCATAGCCGTGCGGCAGCAGGCAGACGAGACCGGACATGCGCAGCCACTTGCGCTCGCCCGACGAGATGAACTGGTCGAAGACGACCTGCGCGCCATTGGCGAAATCGCCGAACTGGGCTTCCCAGAGCGTCAGCGCGTTCGGCCGTGCGAGCGAATAGCCGTATTCGAAGCCGAGCACGGCCTCCTCCGAGAGCATCGAGTTGATGACCTCGTAGCGCGCCTGGGTCGGCGAGAGGTTGGCGAGCGGGATGTAGCGCTCCTCGGTCTCCTGGTCGTAGAGGACGGAATGGCGCTGCGAGAAGGTGCCGCGCTCGCAGTCCTGGCCGGAAAGCCGGATCTTGTGGCCCTCGACGCAGAGCGAACCGAAGGCGAGCGCCTCGGCCATCGCCCAGTCGATGCCCTCGCCGGTCTCGACCATCTGCATGCGGTTTTCCATGAAGCGCTGGATGGTGCGGTGCGCCTTGAACCCGTCGGGGATCGTCGCGATCTTGCGGCCGATCTCCTTCAGCGACTTCATCGGCATCGAGGTCTTGCCGCGACGCTGTTCGTCCTGATTGTCGGCGACGCGCAGGCCCGACCAGGCGCCGTCCAGCCAGTCGGCCTTGTTCGGCTTGTAGGACTGGCCGGCCTCGAACTCCTGCTCGAGCCGCGCGCGCCAGTCACCCTTCATTTTTTCCAGTTCGCCGACCGAGAGCAGCCCTTCTGCGACCAGCCGCTCGCCATAGATCGTCGCGACCGACTTGTGGGCGCGGATGACCTTGTACATCTTCGGCTGGGTGAAGGAGGGCTCGTCGCCTTCGTTGTGGCCGAAGCGGCGGTAGCAGAACATGTCGATGACGACCGGCGTGTGGAACTTCATCCGGAATTCGGTGGCGATCTTGGCGGCATAGACGACCGCCTCCGGATCGTCGCCGTTGACGTGGAAGATCGGTGCCTCGATCATCTTCGCCACGTCCGAGGGATAGGGCGAGGAGCGCGAGAAGGCCGGATTGGTGGTGAAGCCGATCTGGTTGTTGATGATGACATGCACCGTGCCGGCGACGCGGTGGCCGCGCAGGCCGGAGAGGCCGAGGATTTCGGAGGTGACGCCCTGGCCGGCAAAGGCGGCGTCGCCGTGCAGCAGCAGCGGCATGACCTTGGCGCGCTCGCGCAGCGGGATGATGTCGCCCTCGTAGACGGTGGCGATCTGGTCCTGCTTGGCGCGGGCCTTGCCCATCACCACCGGATTGACGATCTCGAGATGGGACGGGTTCGCCGTCAGCGACAGATGCACCTTGTTGCTGTCGAACTCGCGGTCGGAGGAGGCGCCGAGATGGTACTTGACGTCGCCCGAACCTTCGACGTCGTCGGGCGCGTAGGAGCCGCCCTTGAACTCGTGGAAGACGGCGCGGTGCGGCTTGCCCATGACGTTGGTCAGCACGTTGAGGCGCCCGCGATGGGCCATGCCGAGGACGATTTCCTTCAGGCCGAGCTGGCCGCCGCGCTTGATGATCTGTTCCAGCGCCGGGATCAGCGATTCGCCGCCGTCGAGGCCGAAGCGCTTGGTGCCCTTGTACTTGACGTCGATGAACTGCTCGAAGCCTTCCGCCTCGATCAGCTTCTGCAGGATCGCCTTCTTGCCCTCGGGCGTGAAATCGACGCCCTTGTCCGGGCCCTCGATCCGCTCCTGTATCCAGCCCTTGATCTCCGGATTGGAGATATGCATGAACTCGACGCCGAGCGTCGAGCAATAGGTGCGCTCGAGCAGCTCGATCATCTCGCGCACGGTCGCGTATTCGAGGCCGAGAACGTTGTCGATGAAGATCTTGCGGTCGAGATCGGCGTCGGTGAAGCCGTAGTTCGACGGCGAAAGCTCGTGATAGTCCTCGACCGGGGCGGCGATGCCGAGCGGGTCGAGCTTGGCATGGAGGTGGCCGCGCATGCGATAGGCGCGGATCATCATGATGGCGCGCACGGAGTCACGGGCGGCGCGCTGGATCTCCTCGGGGCTCGCCGCGGCGGCGACGGGGCCGGCCGCGGCCTTCGCCTCGATCTTCTTCGCGACGGCCTTCTCGACCGCCGCCGGCCAGTTGCCGTCGAGCGCCGAGACGAGTTCGCCATTCGCCGCGATCGGCCAGTTGGCCCGCTTCCACGAGGCCCCCTCGGCCGCCTTCACCACATCGGCCGGAACGTCCTGGAGGCCGCGGAAGAACGCCGCCCATTCCGCCGAGACGGATGCCGGATCCTTTTCGTAACGTGCCTGGAGCTGCTCGATATAGGCAGCGTTCGCGCCGTCGAGGAACGACGTCAACTGAAACTGCTCGTTGGCCTCTTGCCTGGTCATGGTCTCTCGCGAGCGTGCCGCGCCCGCCTCCTGCCTTGTGGTTGTGCCGGGCGTGCCCCGGACGGCGTTTCCTGCCCTTGTGGTCTCGTCTTAACGGCGGGTCTGCAGCGCCCGGCGCCGCCTTCGGCATCCGGGACGCTGCATCCTGCCGTCCTGTCTTTTCCGTCTTCCCCCGAGCCTGCGGCCCGGCCGGGGAAGACTGCCTGCGATTCGTGCCGCGAGCATGGCGACCGGACGGCCATGCCCGCCTTATATGGCGTCTGCGGGGGCGAACGACACCCCCGGAGGCGCCGCGATCAGCCCTTCAGCACCTCGACCAGCGTCTTGCCGAGGCGCGCCGGGGACGGCGAGACGCGGATGCCGGCCGATTCCATCGCCGCGATCTTGTCCTCGGCCCCGCCCTTGCCGCCGGAAATGACGGCGCCGGCATGGCCCATGGTGCGGCCCGGAGGGGCGGTGCGGCCGGCGATGAAGCCGACCATCGGCTTCTTGCGGCCCTTCTTCGCCTCGTCCTTCAGGAACTGCGCCGCGTCTTCCTCGGCCGAGCCGCCGATCTCGCCGATCATGATGATCGACTGGGTCGCCGCGTCGGCGAGGAACATCTCGAGCACGTCGATGAACTCGGTGCCCTTGACCGGATCGCCGCCGATGCCGACGGCCGTCGTCTGGCCGAGGCCCTCATTCGAGGTCTGGAACACCGCCTCGTAGGTGAGCGTGCCGGAGCGCGACAGCACGCCGACCGAGCCCTTGCGGAAGATGTTGCCCGGCATGATGCCGATCTTGCACTCGTCCGGCGTCAGCACGCCCGGGCAGTTCGGCCCGATGAGGCGCGAGGACGACCGGGCGAGCCGCGCCTTGACCTTGACCATGTCCTCGACCGGGATGCCCTCGGTGATGCAGACGATCAGCGGGATCTCCGCGTCGATCGCCTCGACGATCGCGGCGGCGGCACCGGCCGGCGGCACGTAGATCACCGAGGCATTGGCGCCGGTCGCGTCGCGGCCCTCGGCGACGGAGGCGAAGATCGGCAGGGTCTCGCCCTTGGCGCCGGTCCAGTTCGTGCCGCCCTTCGACGGATGGATGCCGCCGACCATCTGCGTGCCGTGATAGGCGAGCGCCTGCTCGGTGTGGAACGTGCCGGTCTTGCCGGTCAGGCCCTGGACGAGGACCTTGGTGTCTTTGTTGATCAGGATCGACATAAGGCTCAGGCCCCCTTCACGGCTGCGACGATCTTCTGCGCAGCGTCATCGAGGTCGTCGGCGGAAATGACGTTGAGACCCGATTCGTTGATGATCTTCTTGCCGAGCTCGACATTGGTGCCCTCGAGACGGACGACGAGCGGAACCTCAAGCCCCACCTCCTTGACCGCCGCGATCACGCCCTCGGCGATGATGTCGCATTTCATGATGCCGCCGAAGATGTTGACGAGGATGCCCTTCACCGCCGGATCGGCCGTGATGATCTTGAAGGCAGCCGTGACCTTTTCCTTGGAGGCGCCGCCGCCGACGTCGAGGAAGTTCGCCGGCTCAGCGCCGTAGAGCTTGATGATGTCCATCGTCGCCATGGCGAGACCGGCGCCGTTGACCATGCAGCCGATGTTGCCGTCGAGGGCGACATAGGCGAGGTCGTACTTGTGCGCCTCGATCTCCTTCTCGTCCTCCTCGGTGATGTCGCGCAGCGCCTGCACGTCCGGATGGCGGAAGAGCGCGTTGCCGTCGAAGGAGACCTTGGCGTCGAGCACGCGCAGGCGGCCGTTCTTCATCACGATCAGCGGGTTGACCTCGAGCAGGCTCATGTCCTTCTCGACGAAGGCCTTGTAGAGAATCGGGAACAGCGTCGCCGCGTCCGCCTTCGCCTCACCCTCGAGCTTCAGCGCGGCGGCAAGCGCCTCGACATCGGCGTCGGTGACGCCGGCCTCCGGATCGATCGCCACGGTGATGATCTTTTCCGGCGTGTCGTGGGCGACCGTCTCGATGTCCATGCCGCCTTCCGTCGAGACGACGAAGGCGACCCTGCCGACCGAGCGGTCGACGAGGATCGAGAGATAGAGCTCGCGGTCGATGTCGGCGCCGTCCTCGATGTAGAGGCGGTTCACCTGCTTGCCGGCCTCGCCGGTCTGCTTGGTGACGAGCGTATGCCCAAGCATCTCCTTCGCATGGGCCTTGGCCTCGTCGATCGAGAAGGCGAGGCGCACGCCGCCCTTGGCCTCGGGGCCGAGTTCCTTGAACTTGCCCTTGCCGCGGCCGCCGGCATGGATCTGGCTCTTGACGACGTAGAGGGGACCGGGCAGCGACTTCGCCGCCGCCTCCGCCTCGTCGGCGGAAAAGATCGCCACGCCCTCTGCGACGGGCGCGCCAAACCCCTTGAGCAGGGCCTTGGCCTGGTATTCATGAATGTTCATGGGATGATCCTGTGCTTCGGCGGGACGGTTACTTCAGGTTCGGCGCGATGCCGATGCAGGCCTCGCACAGGCCCTTGACGGCGCCGACCGACTTCTGGAAGGCCGCGTCCTCGGCCTCGTTCAGCTCGATCTCGACGATGCGCTCGACGCCGCCGGCGCCGATGACGACGGGAACGCCGACATACATGTCGCTGACGCCGTACTGGCCGGAGAGATAGGCGGCGCAGGGCAGCACGCGCTTCTTGTCCTTGAGGTAGGATTCGGCCATCTCGATGGCGGAGGCCGCCGGCGCGTAATAGGCCGAACCGGTCTTCAGCAGGCCGACGATCTCGGCGCCGCCGTCACGGGTGCGCTGGATGATCTCCTCCAGCCGCTCCTTGGTGACCCAGCCCATCTTGACGAGGTCGGTCAGCGGGATGCCGGCGATCGTCGAGTAGCGGGCGAGCGGCACCATCGTGTCGCCATGGCCGCCGAGCACGAAGGCG
Source organism: Ensifer soli (assembly GCF_041928815.1). NCBI lineage: Bacteria > Pseudomonadati > Pseudomonadota > Alphaproteobacteria > Hyphomicrobiales > Rhizobiaceae > Ensifer > Ensifer soli. The sequence goes on from NZ_JBHFEI010000005.1 coordinate 62,030, forward strand.
GTGACGTCCTGGACCGAGACGTTGAATTCCTGGCTGAGGAACAGGCGGAAGCGCGCCGAATCGAGCACGCCGGCCATGCCGACGACCTTGTTGGCCGGCAGGCCGGAGAACTTCTGCAGCGCCCAGACCATCGCGTCGAGCGGGTTGGTGATGCAGATGACGAAAGCGTCGGGGGCATATTTCTTGATGCCGGCGCCGACCTGTTCCATCACCTTCAGGTTGATGCCGAGCAGGTCGTCGCGGCTCATGCCGGGCTTGCGCGCCACGCCGGCGGTGACGATGCACACATCCGCGCCCTCGATCGCCGCATAGTCGCTGGCGCCGGTGAGGCTCGCGTTGAAGCCCTCGACCGGGGAGGACTGGGCGATGTCGAGGCCCTTGCCCTGGGGCACGCCGTCGGCGATGTCGAACAGGACGATGTCGCCGAGTTCCTTGAGGCCGGCGAGATGGGCGAGCGTTCCGCCGATCATGCCGGAGCCGATGAGTGCAATCTTGTTGCGCGCCATAAAGTCTATCCCTCTTGCGATCCATAATCGAGCGGGACTTCCGGCGCGGCCGACGCCCATCCCTCGGGCGCAAGGCATTAACCCTCAAAAGGTAAAATATCAACCAATACTTTTGGACGAAGCAATTTCAAACGGTTAGATATAAAAATTCTTACGTAAACGTAAGAATTTCCGACATGGTTCCGTCATGTTCCGGCGCTGTTCGGGCGCGAATGCCACGACGCGCCCTGCATCTCGATCAGCCGCGACACGGTCCGGTCGAACTCGAACCCCTCGGTGCCGCGCCGGCCCGCCAGCAGATCCTGCGGCGCGGCGGCGGCGGACGCGTAAAGCCGGGCGCCGCGATCGTAGAGGGTGTCGACGAGCAGGATGAAGCGCTTGGTCTCGTTGCGCCGGTCCGGATCGAGCAGGGGGACATGTTCGAGGAAGAGCGTGTCGTAGCGCTCGAGGATGGCAAGATAATCGGCGGCGGCAAGCGGCGCCTCGCACAGATCGGCGAAGGAGAAGCGGGCGGCGCGGCCCGCGGCGAGCGGCACCGGGATGGCGCGCCCCTTGCGCGGGACGTCGGAGGGGGCGGGCGTGATACCCGCCGTCTCGCGCCGCCAGGCCCGTTCGATCGCCGCATCGGCCGCCGGTCCGAGCGGATGGCTCCAGACCGGTCCTCCCGCCTCCTTCTCGAGCCGGTAGTCTGTCGGGGAATCGATCGGCACGATATCGGCATGCGCCTTCAGGAGATCGATGAAGGGCAGGAACAGTCCGCGATTGAGCCCGTCGCGGTAAAGATCGTCCGGCGCGACGTTCGATGTCGCGACCAGCACGCAGCCCTTGGCGAAGAGTTCGGCGAAAAGCCGCGACAGGATCATCGCATCGGCAATGTCGGTGACGGTGAATTCGTCGAAACAGACGAGCCGCGCCTCGGCATGAAGGGCGGCGGCGACGGGAGGGATCGGGTCGGCCTGCCGGGTCTCCCCGCTCTTCAGTCGGCGGCGATGGGCGGCGATCCGCTCGTGAACATCCGCCATGAAGGCATGGAAATGGGCACGGCGCTTGCGCTCGATCGGCACCGTCTCGAAGAACAGATCCATCAGCATGGTCTTGCCGCGCCCGACGCCGCCATGGATATAGAGCCCCTTGACCGGCGGCTGCTCCTTCTTGCGCGAGGCGAACAGCCAGCCGAGCGCATTCGACTTGCGCGACGGCCGGCCGGCGACGAGTTCCGCGCAAAGCACGTCCAGGCGGCGGGCGAGCTTCATCTGCACCGGATCGGCCGACAGCGCGCCTTCGGCGATGCAGGCGGCGAGAATACGGGAAACACTGTCTTCGGAATGGGGCAAGCGAAGGTCCGTCACCGTCTGGCGCGTGGGCGGCTGGCCGGAAAGGCCGCCGCGCGGGCGTGACACGAAATCGATGCGCTGCGCGGGGCCTCTGGTGCCGCCGCCGTCACCGGCAGGTCATGCCGGCGATCAGCGGCTGAGGCTGACGGACTGGCCGCTGTTGGTCGAGCCGTCGAAGCGCGATTCGGCCGATTTGTAGAGGCGCGCGATCGGGTTGCCGTCGCGGTCCTTCAGCACGACCTGCTTGCCGCTGACCTCCCAGGAGCCCATCGCGGTCAGTTCGCCGGCACAGCCGCGGGTGCCGCCGCGCGAACCGCTGCCGAGATTGGTCAGCGTCAGGAACATGTCGCAGGAGCTTCCCGCCGCCTGGACGCGCCAGTTGCCGACCATCGCTTCCTTCTTGACGTCGAGTGCCGCGGCCGCGGCAGGACTGGCGGCGGCGACCTGCGTTCCGTCCTGGGGCAGCGCCGGATCGGCGGTCGCGGTCACCGGCGGTGCGGGAAACTGCGAGGGATCGCCCGTCGGCGCGGCAAGCTGGCCGGACTGCACCGCCGGCACCGGCTGCGCCTGGACCGGGGCCACCGTCTCGCGCCCGCCGAAATCACCCATCGATGTCCGCTGGCATCCCGCGAGCGCACCGATGAGCATCAGCCCGAGAACCGCCTGTGTCGCCCGCATCTCGTCACTCCCCGCGTCCAGTCCCGAAAACCTGTCGTTGCCCTAGTATAGGCCGACCGAACCGTAAATACAGATTTGACGTGTCGCCACAACCTGATTCTTTAGGATCGTGTGATATCGGGGAAACAGTCGCGCCGGTCAGACGCGCCGTTCCACCATCATCTTCTTGATCTCGCCGATCGCCTTGGCCGGATTGAGACCCTTCGGACAGGCCTGCGCGCAGTTCATGATCGTGTGGCAGCGGTAGAGGCGGAACGGATCCTCGAGGTTGTCAAGGCGCTCACCCTTGGCTTCATCCCTCGAGTCGATCAACCAGCGGTAGGCCTGCAGCAGCACGGCGGGCCCGAGATAGCGGTCGCCGTTCCACCAGTAGCTCGGACAGGAGGTCGAACAGCAGGCGCACAGGATGCACTCGTAGAGGCCGTCGAGCTTCAGCCGGTCCTCGTGGCTCTGCTTCCACTCCTTGGCCGGCGTCGGCGACACGGTCTTGAGCCAGGGCTCGATCGAGCGGTGCTGCGCATAGAAGTTGGTGAGATCCGGCACGAGGTCTTTCACGACCGGCATGTGCGGCAGCGGATAGACCTTGATCGCCCCGTCGACGTCGTCCATGCCCTTGGTGCAGGCAAGCGTGTTGGTGCCGTCGATGTTCATGGCGCAGGAGCCGCAGATGCCCTCCCTGCAGGAGCGGCGCAGCGTCAGCGTCGGGTCGATCTTGTTCTTGATGTAGAGCAGCCCGTCGAGCACCATTGGTCCGCAATCGTCGACATCGATATAGAACGTGTCGATCGACGGGTTCTTCCCGTCGTCCGGGCTCCAGCGATAGACGCGGAATTCCCGCGTCTTCGCGGCACCCGCCGGCTTCGGCCAGACCTTGCCCTCGGTCATCTGCGAATTCTTGGGGAGAGCGAGTTCAACCATGATCGTTTCTCCTTTAGTAGACGCGGGCCTTGGGCTCGATCTTGTGCGGATCGATGCCGTCGGCGATGAGTTCGGTATGGACCGGGCGGTAGTCGAGTTTCACCGCGCCCTTGGCATCGACCCAGGCGAGCGTGTGCTTGCGCCAGTTCTCGTCGTCGCGGCCGGCGAAGGGGCCAGATGTGTAGTCCTCGCGCGCATGGCTGCCGCGGCTTTCCTTGCGCGCCTCGGCGCCATAGACCGTGGTGATGGCGTTCGCCATCAGGTTTTCCAGTTCCAGCGTCTCGACGAGGTCGGAATTCCAGATCATCGAACGGTCGGTGACCTTGATGTCGGAGAGTTCGCCCCAGATCGCCGAAATGCGGCGGCAGCCCGACTCGAGCGATTCCTGCGTGCGGAAGACGGCGGCGTCCTCCTGCATGGTGCGCTGCATCTTTTCGCGCAGCACCGCGGTCGGCGTCGCGCCGCCGGCAAAGCGCAATCCGTCGAAACGCTCCATGATCCGGTCGCAGGCGGCCGTGTCGAGGGCGGGAATCGCGCCCGTCCGGTCGATCACCTCTGCCGCGCGGATCGCCGCGGCGCGGCCGAAGACGACGAGGTCGATCAGCGAGTTGGAGCCGAGGCGGTTTGCCCCGTGCACCGAGGCGCAACCCGCCTCGCCGACCGCCATCAGGCCCGGCGCGATGCGCTCCGGATTGTCGCTGTCGGCGTTCAGCACCTCGCCCCAGTAGTTGGTCGGCACGCCGCCCATGTTGTAGTGGACGGTCGGCAGGACCGGGATCGGCTCGCGCGTGACGTCGACGCCGGCGAAGATCTTGGCGCTCTCGGAAATCCCGGGAAGACGCTCGTGCAGCACGGCCGGGTCGAGATGGTCGAGATGCAGGAAGATATGGTCCTTCGCCTTGCCGACGCCGCGACCCTCTCGGATTTCGAGCGTCATGCAGCGCGAGACGACGTCGCGCGAGGCGAGGTCCTTGGCCGAGGGCGCGTAGCGCTCCATGAAGCGCTCGCCCTCGGAATTGACGAGGTAGCCACCCTCGCCGCGCGCGCCCTCGGTGATCAGACAGCCGGCGCCGTAGATGCCGGTCGGGTGGAACTGGACGAATTCCATGTCCTGCAGCGGCAGGCCGGCGCGGGCGATCATGCCGCCGCCGTCGCCGGTGCAGGTATGGGCCGAGGTGGCGGAGAAATAGGCGCGGCCGTAGCCGCCGGTCGCCAGCACGACCATCTTGGCCGAGAAACGGTGGATCGTGCCGTCGTCGAGGTTCCAGGCGACGACGCCGGTGCAGCGCCCGTCCGGCGCCATGATCAGGTCGAGGGCGAAATACTCGATGAAGAATTCGGCATTGTTCCTCAGCGACTGGCCGTAGAGCGTGTGCAGGATGGCGTGGCCGGTGCGGTCGGCGGCGGCGCAGGTGCGCTGCACCGGCGGGCCGGCGCCGTAGTTCTGCATGTGGCCGCCGAAGGGGCGCTGGTAGATCTTGCCCTCTTCGTTGCGGGAAAACGGCACGCCGTAATGTTCGAGCTCGTAGACCGCCTTCGGCGCTTCCATCGCGAGGTACTGCATGGCGTCGACGTCGCCGAGCCAGTCGGAGCCCTTGACGGTGTCGTAGAGATGCCACTGCCAGCAGTCCGGCGTCATGTTCTGCAGCGAGGCGGCGATGCCGCCCTGTGCCGCGACCGTGTGCGAGCGCGTCGGGAAGACCTTGGTGATGCAGGCGGTCTTGAAGCCCTGTTCGGCCATGCCGAGCGTGGCGCGCAGGCCCGCGCCGCCGGCACCGACGACGACGACGTCGAAGGCATGGTCGACATACTGGTAGGCCCGGCCGTTGATGGCGGGCGAGGAGGTGAAGGCCATGGCGTGTCTATCCTGCGAAGGCGATCTTCAGGATGGCGAACAGACAGAGCCCGCCGATGGCGATCGCAAAGAAGGTGTTGAGCATCAGGAGGGCGAGTTTCGCCATCTCCGCGTGAACGTAATCCTCGATGATCACCTGCATGCCGAGGCGCATGTGGATGACGGCCGACAGGATGACGGCGGACAGCACGACCGCGACGATCGGGTTGGCGATCGCCGCCGCCAGTTCCTCGTAGGGCGCGCCGGCATAGGTCGCGACGAAGAGGACGAAGAAGGTGAGCAGCGGCACGTTGGCGACGGCGGTCAGGCGCTGGCGCCAGAAATGCTCCGTGCCGTCCTTCGCCGAACCGAGGCCGCGGACCTTGCCGAGGGGGGTACGCATGTCCATCGGGCAATCCTCCTAGATGCGGGCGATGAGGGCGACGACCCAGATCGCCACGGTGATCGCCGCCGAAACGACCGGCGAGAGGCGGGCGATCATCGTGGCGAAATTCTTCTCGTATCCCCGGCCGACGTCCCAGAACATGTGCCGGATGCCGCCGACCATGTGATGGACGAGCACCCATGTGTAGGCGAAGAGCACGAGACGGCCGAGGATCGTGCCGAACAGCCAGCTCGCCCAGTCGTAATAGGCGGGGCCGGAGGCGGCGGCGATGAGCCAGAAGGCGACCAGCACCGTGCCGACATAGAGCGCGCCGCCGGTGATGCGGTGCACGATCGACATGAGCATGGTCGGGATGAGCTTGTAGACCTGGAGATGCGGCGAGAGCGGCCGGCTTTTGCTGACATTCGTCATGTGGACCTCGCAAGGGACGGTCCGGCTACTGCCTGAAAACAGACTTGATTTTCAGGAAAAGTGTCGGATTGCGCACAATTCAGTCACCGGACGTTTAATCGGCCATGGGCGGGCCGACAAGGGCGTTTGCAGTGCGAAAGAAATTTAATCGATTAAACATTTTAGGCATTTTGCCGCGCTCCCGAAGGTCCAGGCGTTAACGATAGCCGCGCTTTTCTTCCGCGTATCCGTGACTTTTGTCCAACCCTGCCCCAGATTGTGTTTAGGTTTTGTTAAGCGTCGCGAGGAGAATGCGTCATGCCCAGCTTCCTGTCCGCACGATCGGTCGCCGCCGCAGGTCTGGCCGCGCTGATGGTCCTCACATCGTTTCAGACGGCCGGCGCGCGCGACCGGCATGACGGCGAGGGGCGTCGGTTTCATCACGAGCGCAGCGATCGCGGCTGGAGCGACCGGGGCGCGGAGGATCTGACACCGCTGCGCTACCGGAAGAAATACCGGCACCGCGACCGCGACTGGCATGGGGAGTACCGATACGAGCATCGCGGCCGCCACTCCGGTGAGCGCCTGACGCGGCGCGACCGCTGGCGCGAGCGCGAGGAGCGCCGGGTCCGCATTGAGGAGCGGGCGGAGCGCCGGCGCGGCTACGACGGCAACTTTTACGGCGGGGGCCTGCGCGCCTATCGTGAGAAGGGCGGCCTCTCCATCGATCGCGACACGTCCTACCGCGACGAGCGTCGCGGCAACGTCATCGTGGTCACGCCCGGCTACAATGACGGCTGCAGCTACGAGGCCGGCGTCTGCGTCGTCCGGCCCTGACCGTCAACGCCCCGCGGGGTCGAAACGCCAGACCGTGGTGCGCTTCACGTCGCCGTCCTCGAGCGCCCGGCTGACCGGGACGCTGTAGACGGCGAGCGCGGAGAGCCGCGCGCGGGGGCAGTAGGCGCGGCCGGGATCGCCGACCAGCACGTCGAGACCGGCCTGCGCCGAGGCCGAGAACCACGGCACGAGACGGGCGGCGAAATCCCGGTCGTAGAAGACGTCTCCCGCAAGCAGCACGTCCGCCTCGGGGACCGGGCCGATCACCTCGGCGCGCGACACCGAAAGCGAAACGCCGTTCAGCGCCGCATTGAGCCTCACCGCCGTTTCCGCCCAAGGATCGATGTCGACCGCGAGCACGCTGGCCGCGCCCGCCTTTGCCGCCGCGATCGCCACCAGGCCCGAGCCGGTGGCGAAATCGAGGACGGCACGGCCGCGAACCAGCGCGGGCGTGTCGAGGATATGACGGGCAAGCCCCTGTCCGCCGGCCCAGGCGAAGGCCCAGAAAGGCGGCGGCAGGCCGATCTCCTCCAGTTCCTCTTCCGTCTTCAGCCAGAGATCATGCGCCTCGCTCGCCAGATGCAGCCGGATTTCCGGCACATGCGGCGGCGCGAGCACCTCGGTATGGGCGCGGATGAAACGGTCGGGCTCGGTCTTCACCGCGGCGGATCGTCAAGGCCGCCCATGCGGCAGACTTCCAGATATTCCGCCTCGGTCACCGGCTGGACGGAGAGGCGCATCGAGGTGACGAGCGACATCTGCGACAGCGCCGGATTGGCCTTGATCGCCTTGAGCCCGACCGGGACGGGCATGTCGCGCACCGCGCGGATGTCGACGCAATCCCAGCGCGGATCGTCCTTCGCCGTCGAATCGGGATGGGAGAGCGCCGCGACCTCGACGATGCCGACGATCTCGAGCCCGTCGTTCGAGTGGTAGAAGAAGCCCTTGTCGCCGAGCGCCATCGCCCGCATGTTGTTGCGCGCCAGATAGTTGCGCACGCCCGCCCATTCGGTGCCGGCCGCGCCCGCCGCCTTCTGCTGGTCCCAGGACCAGGAGGCGGGCTCCGACTTGTAGAGCCAGTAGGCCATGCGGTTCACGCCTCCGGCTTGTTGAACACCCAGTTCCACGGCCGGATCTCGACCGAGGCGAACAGCCCGGCCGCCGCATAGGGATCGGCGGCGGCGATTGCCTGCGCGTCCTCGATCGTGCCGGCGTCGAGCACGACGAGGCTGCCGTTCGGCTTGCCGTCGGCGTCGAGGAAGGGACCAGCGAAAGCGAGCCTGCCCTGCGCGTTCAGCCCGGTGAGGAAATCGACATGGGCGGGCCTCGCCTCCATGCGGACGGAAAGCGAGCCGGGCTTGTCGGTGCACAGGACGGCAAACAGCATGGTCTTCTCCTTGGCGGTTCGGTTATTCGCGGGTGATGGGGCGCGACATCAGGCTCTCGAGCGCCGCGGGGATGTCGAGCGTGCCGTCGATGATGGCGGCGACGGCATCGGTCACCGGCATGTCGACGCCGAGCCGCCTTGCCGTGCGCGCCGCGATGTCGGCGGCAAACGCGCCCTCGACCAGGCCGGCGACGGCCGCGCCGGCGCGCCCCTGCCGTGCGATCGACAGGCCGAAGCGCAGGTTGCGCGACTGGTGGCTCGTCGCCGTCAGCACGAGGTCGCCGAGTCCGGAAAGGCCGCGCACCGTCTCCGCCTGTCCGCCGCGCGCGGCGGCGAAACGCGACATCTCGGCCAGCCCCCGGGCGATCAGGGCGGCGCGGGCGGAATCGCCGAGCCCGGCACCCTCGACGAGGCCGCAGGCGATCGCCAGCACGTTCTTCAGCGCGCCGCCGAGCTGGACGCCGATGCGGTCGTCCGAGGGATAAAGGCGGAAGGTCGGGCCGGAAAGCCGCTCGGCGAGCCGCGCGGCGCGATCCATGTCGGCAGAGGCGAGCACCATCGCCGTCGGCAGTCCCGTCGCGATGTCGGCGGCGAAGCCCGGGCCGGAGAGCACGGAGACCGTCCGCCCCGGCAGCACCGCCTCGATCACATCGGTCAGCAGCCGGCCGGTCGCGCGGTCCATGCCCTTGGCGCAGGTGACGATCTCCGCCTCGGGGCGGATCAGCGCTCCATAGCACTGCGCCGCCGCGCCCTGGGCCTGCGACGGCATGGCAAAGAGCACGATCTCGGCCTGTGGCAGGATCGCGGTGTCGGCGGTGAGGGTCAGCGCCGGCGGCAGGTCGATGCCCGGCAGCCCATCCGCATTGCGGCCGGTCGTCCGCCAGGCCTCGACGACCTCCGCGCGGCGGGCGAGAAGATGGACGCGGTTGTCGGGCGCGCCCGCCGCCACGGCGGCAAGCGCCGTGCCGAAGGCGCCGGCACCGATGACGGCGATCGTGCTCATGCCTTGGCGCCCCGCCGGCCGAAGCCGGTGAGCGGCTTCGCCTCCGCGTCGAGCGGCCAGCGCGAGCGCGGCGCGACATCGAGCGGATCGGCGGCAAGGCCGGCCGCCATCCGCTCCGCCCCGGCCCAGGCGATCATCGCGCCGTTGTCGGTGCAGAGCGAGAGGGGCGGCGCGACGAAGCGAAACCCCTTCGCCGCCGAGAGCTGTTCGAGCGTGTCCCTCAGCGTCCTGTTGGCGGCAACGCCGCCGGCCGTGACGAGCGCAGGCGCCGCGACGGCGGGGAATTCGCGGCGGAAGCGATCGAGCCCGCGCCCGACCCGGTCCTTCAGCGTGCGCGACACCGCCTTCTGGAACGAGGCGCAGATATCGGCGATGTCCCGGTCCGTCACGGGGGCGATGCCGTGGGCCGCTTGGCGCACGGCCGTCTTGAGGCCGGAAAACGAGAAATCCAGCCGCGCCTCGCCGACGAGCGGCCTGGGAAAGGCGAAGCGGTCGGGATCGCCCTTCGCCGCGGCGCGTTCGACGGCCGGGCCGCCCGGATAGGGCAGGCCGAGCAGCTTCGCCGTCTTGTCGAAGGCCTCGCCGAGCGCATCGTCGATCGTCGTGCCCCAGCGCTCGTAGCGGCCGACGCCGCGCACGAGGATCAGCTGCGTGTGCCCGCCCGAGACGAGCAGCATCAGGTAGGGAAAGGCGAGCCCGTCCGTCAGCCGCGCCGTCAGCGCGTGGCCCTCCAGGTGGTTGACGGCGTAGAGCGGCTTGCCCGTCGCCAGAGCCATGGCCTTGGCGGTCATCAGGCCGACGAGCAGCCCGCCGATCAGCCCCGGCCCGCTCGTCGCCGCGATCGCGTCCATGCGGGCGAGCGGCAGACCGGCGCGGGCGAGTGCCTCGCTAACGAGATGGTCGAGCGCATCGACATGGGCGCGCGCGGCGATCTCGGGGACGACGCCGCCATAGGCGCTGTGCGCGTCGAGCTGGCTCAGGACCACGTCGGCAAGGATCGTCCCGCGCCCGTCCGGATCGCGCGCGACCACGGCGGCGGCGGTCTCGTCGCAGCTCGTTTCGATGCCGAGGAGGATCAGCGGTTGAGACATCGGCTTTCGGGCGTTCCCGTCGAGAATTGCGAAGGCCGGCAAAGGCGGCTACATGGTTCTTCCGGTAACAATGGACGGCGATCGATGCAAACAAAACCTTTCCGGATCGGTACGCGCGGCAGCCCGCTGGCGCTCGCCCAGGCGCATGAGACGCGCGACCGGCTCGCCGCCGCCCACGGGCTCTCGCCGGAGATGTTCGAGATCGTCGTCCTGTCGACGGCGGGCGACCGCATCACCGACCGGGCGCTGTCGGAGATCGGCGGCAAGGGCCTGTTCACCCAGGAACTCGAGGACCAGTTGCTGGCCGGCGGCCTGGACTTCGCCGTGCATTCCGCCAAGGACATGCCGACCCGCCTGCCGGACGGCCTGCATCTTTCCGCCTTCCTGCCGCGCGAGGACGTGCGCGACGCCTTCATCGGCCGCGCCGCGTCGCGCCTTGCCGATCTGCCGGAGAACGCGACCGTCGGCTCCTCCTCGCTCCGGCGCCAGGCGCTGATCCGCCGCCTGCGGCCCGACCTTTCCGTGATCACCTATCGCGGCCTCGTCGAGACGCGGCTGCGCAAGCTCGCGGAGGGCCAGGTGGACGGCACGCTGCTGGCATTCGCCGGGCTGAAGCGGCTCGGCAGGGAAAACGTGCCGACCGAACTCCTCGATCCCGAGGACTTCCCCCCCGCGCCGGCGCAAGGGGCGATCTGCATCGAGAGCCGCCTCGGAGACCGCCGCGTGGCGGACCTGCTCGCGGCAATCGACGACCGACGCACCCATGAGGCCGTCGCCTGCGAGAGGCAGTTCCTCGCCCGGCTCGACGGCTCCTGCCGCACGCCGATCGCCGGCCACGCCGTCTCCGACGGCGAGCGCCTCGCCTTCTCCGGCATGATCCTCACCCCGGACGGCGCCACGGTCCACAGGATCGCCATCGAGGGCGCCGCAAGCGAGGCCGAACGGCTGGGTGCCGAGGCTGGCGAGGCGATCCGTGCCAAGGCCGGGCCTGGCTTCTTTTCCTCCTGGAGCTGACCGCATGCGCGTCCTCGTCACCCGGCCGCAGCCGGCGGCCGGGGCGACGGCCGCGCGGCTGCGGTCGATCGGGCATGAGGCGGTCGTGGTGCCGCTGACGGAAGCGGTGCCGGACCTTGACGCGCTGCGCCGGGCGCTCTCCCGGCCGCACGGTGCGATCGCCGCCACCAGCGCCGAGGCCGCGCGCACGCTCGCCGGCCTTGGCCACGCTGTTCGCGACCATCTGCGAACGCCGCTCTATGCCGTCGGCGGGGCGACCGCCGACGCCTTCCGCGCGCTCGGCTTCTGCGACGTGCGCGTCGGGCCCGGCGACGGCGCGGGGCTGGCAAGGCGGATCGCCGGCGATGCCCGCCCCGCCGCCCCTCTTCTCTATCTCGCCGGCGCACCGCGCGCGAAAACCCTCGAGGACGGGCTCCTCGCCGCGGCAATCGCGGTCGAGACCGTCGCCTGCTACCGGATGAAGCCGCGCGACGCGGCGGCGGAGCTTGCCGCCGTGCTCGCCGAGGCGCCCGTACCGGCCGTGCTGCTCTATTCCGCGGAAGGGGCGCGCCTTTTCGCCGGCCTGCTGGCCGGCATCGCCGGGGCACGGCATCCAGGCGCGGCTTTCTGTCTCAGCCGGTCCGTCGCCGAGGCGCTCGGCGGCGCGCTCGAAAGCGTCGTCATCGCCGAGCGGCCGGACGAGGACAGCCTGCTGTCGCGTCTCGGCATGCCACCGCCCGCCTCGATGGGCTAGCCACTGTTTTGCGCCAATTCATCGGCGAGGGTCTTTCCCTCGCCCCTGGGGGTGTCTAGGTTTACCGTCACTGCCAATCGAGAATGGGGAAGACGACCATGGTTCCGGAAATCCCGCCGCGCCGCTCGAAGTCGAAGAGGGAGCCGACGACCATCGATCTCGAAGCCCGTCCGCTCGCCGACGAGACATCCCCGTCGGCCGGAGACCCTGTCTCGCCCGACCCCGACATTACGCGTCCTGCCGAAACCGCCACCGGCGACGCAACCGCGGAAACGCCTGCCGAAACCACGCTCGGCCCGGAGACGCCGACCGATGCCGTTCCCCAAAGCACGCCCGAGCCCACCGCGATCGGCGCCGAGCCGGCAACGGTGCCGACAGAGGCAGAGGCGGCTGCGGCCGCAGAAACGAGGGAAGCGCCGGACCGCCCGACGGAGCGGCCCCAGCGCCCGGCATCGCCAGAGCCTGCCCCGCAGGCCGCGCGCGGCACGACCAGCGGCGCGCTCGCGGCCGGCATTCTCGGCGGCCTGATCACGCTTGCCGGCTTCGGCGTGCTGCAATATGGCGGCGTCATCCCGTCGCTCGGACCGGCGACCCAGAACGACGGCGCCGCCCTTGAAGGCATCACCGGCGAGATCGCGGCCCTGCGCGGCGAGATCGCCAACCGGCCGGCGCCGGACCTTTCCGGCATCGAGCAGCGCCTCGCCGCGATCGAGAGCGCGGCCGGCGAAGCGAACCGGCCCGACCCGGATGTCGAGGCGCTGCAGACCGCCGTCAAGGCGCTGACCGACCAGCTGTCGCTGCTCCAGGGCAATGTCGAGACGCTGAAGCAGGAGACGACGAAGGCCGCCGCCGACCTGACCACCCGCCTTGGCGAGGCCGAGCGCCGGCTGGACGAGCCGGCGAGCGACGTGCAGCTCGCCAGGGCGATCGCCGTTTCCGCGCTGAAGACGGCGATCGACCGCGGCGGGCCCTTCCTCGCCGAGCTCGACGCGCTGAAGAGCGTGTCGCCGGAGGATCCGGCGGTTGCCGGGCTGCAGCCGCTCGCCTCGCAAGGGGTGGCGCCGCGCAAGGATCTCGTCGCCGACTTCCCCGCAACGGCGACCGCGATGATCGACGCCGTGCGCGAGCGCGCACCGGACGAGGGCATCGTCTCGCGCCTGATCAACAGCGCCGCGACGGCGATCCGCGTCCGCCCGGTCGGAACCGTCGAGGGAACCGGGCCGGAGGCGATGATCGCCCGCATCGAGGACCGCATCGTCAACGGCGACCTGAAGGGCGCCGTCCTCGAATGGGAGGCGCTGCCGGACAAGGCCAAGGCCGCCGGTGCGGCCTTCAAGAGCCGCCTCGACCAGCGCATCGCGGCGGAGACGCTGGTCGACGGGGCTGTCGCCGGTGCGCTCACCGCCTCCAATCCCGCCAATCCCGGTTGAGGACGCCCCGATGATCCGTATCCTGTTCTATGTCCTCGTGGTGCTCGCGATCGGCGCGGGCTTCGCCTGGCTCGCCGACCGCCCGGGCGAACTCGCCATCGTCTGGCAGGGCCAGCGCATCGAGATGACACTGATGGTGGCGGCGAGCATCTTCGTCACGCTGATCGCGGCCGTGCTGATCACCCTCTGGCTCGTCCGCTCGCTCTGGCTGTCGCCGCACACGATCAGCCGCTACTTCCGCGCCCGCCGGCGCGATCGCGGCTACCAGGCGCTGTCGACCGGCCTGATCGCCGCCGGCGCCGGCGACGCGATCCTGGCCCGCAAGATGGCGGTGCGCACCCGCGGCCTGATCCGCGCCGACCAGGAACCGCTGATCCATCTGCTCGAAGCGCAGACCGCGCTGATCGAGGGCCGGCACGACGACGCCCGCAAGAAATTCGAAACGATGGCCGACGATCCAGAAACGCGCGAGCTCGGCCTGCGCGGGCTTTATCTCGAGGCCAGGCGCCAGGAGGCGCACGAAGCCGCCCGCCACTATGCCGAACGCGCCGCCGACAATGCGCCCCATCTCGCCTGGGCGACGCTTGCGGCATTGGAACATCGCGGCCGCACCGGCCAGTGGGACGAGGCGATCCGCCTCGTCGACCAGGCCCGTTCCGCCCATGCGATAGAAAAGGCCGAGGCCTACCGGAAGAAGGCCGTGCTGCTGACCGCGCGCGCGACGGAGAGGCTCGACGCCGATCCGAAGGGCGCGCGCGACGATGCGCTGGCGGCCCTGAAGCTCGCGCCCGACCTCGTGCCCGCCGGCCTCGTCGCCGCGCGCGCCCTCAACCGCGAGGACAATCTGCGCAAGGCGGCCGGCATCCTCGAAAAGCTCTGGAAGGCGACGGCCCATCCCGACGTCGCCAGCCTCTATATCCGCGCCCGCAACGGCGACTCCGCCCTCGACCGGCTGAAGCGGGCGAACAAGCTGGAGGCGATCCGGCCGAACAGCCCGGCGGCGCTGATCGCCGTGGCGCGCGCCGCGCTCGACGCGCGCGAACTGCTGCTCGCCCGGGAAAAGGCGGAGGCGGCGGCCCGCATCGCACCCTCCGAAGGGGTCTTCCTGCTGCTTGCCGACATCGAGGAGGCCGACACCAGCGATATCGGCCGCATCCGCTACTGGATGGCGCAGGCCCTGCGCAGCCCCGGCGACGCCGCCTGGACCGCCGACGGTGTCACTGCGGCCGAATGGCGGCCGGTCTCGCCTGTGACCGGCCGGCTCGACGCCTTCGAATGGAAGACGCCGGTCAGCCAGATCGACGGCCCGGTCGAGGAAGGCAGCGTCAATCCGGCCGAAGAGGCGATCCGCAACCTGCCGCCGGTCACGCCCGCCCCGGCACCGGTCGAGACGGTCCGCATCGTCGAGGTGGAAAAGCCGGTCGTCGTCTCCGTGGAAAGGCCGGCGGAGCCGACAAGCGAGATGGCCGCGACGGCACCGCCTCCCGCCGCCGAGCCGCAACCCGCCGTGCCGGTCAAGGCCGTGCCTCCCGAGGACGGAAAGCGGGACGAGACGGTGGTGGAGCCCTTCTTCGGCCGCCCGCCGGACGATCCGGGGGTGCGCGACCCGAAGGCCGCCGAGCAGCAGGCGCTGCGCCTGTTCTGAACCGCGCCGCGTTCCGTGCCCGACGACGGTGCGGAACGCCAGGCCTGAGCAACAAGGGATCCCGTCAGACGCATGTTCGAGCGCCTTCGCGAATTTTTCGAGAGCCTGACCGGCCCGCTGCCCGCCCCGATCGCGCCCGGCGACCCGCGCATCGCCGTCGTGGCGCTCTGCATCCAGGTGATGGAGGCCGATGGCGCGGTGCTCGACAGCGAACGCGCCAAGGTGCGCTCGGTGATCCGCGAGCATTACGGCCTCGACGATCAGACGCTGACGGCGCTCGTCTCCGCCGGCGAGACGGCCGAGAGCGAGGCGATCGACTTCTACCGCTTCACCTCCGACGTCAAACGCCATTTTTCCGAGGAACAGAGGATCGACCTCGTCGGCATGTTGTGGGAGATTGTCTATGCGGACGGCCGGCGCAACGAGATGGAGGATCACGTGATCTGGCGGATCGCGGACCTGCTCGGCGTATCGGGCCGGGACAGGGTGCTGAAGCGCCGGGAGGCAGCGGCGCGCATGAACATCGGGGAGGAGACCGGGCTGAAACAGGAAGAGTGACATGCCGCGGCAAGGCCTCGCGAAGAAGGAAGAGATCCTCATCGTCCTGCATCAGGAGCGCTCGAGCCCCGGCCGGGTCGGCCATCTCCTCGAGGAAAAGGGTTTTGCGCTCGACATCCGCCGCCCGGTGCTCGGCGATCCGCTGCCCGAAACGCTTGCCGGCCATGCCGGCGCCGTCGTCTTCGGCGGACCGATGAGCGCCAATGACGACGACGATTTCGTCAAGGCCGAGATCGACTGGCTGTCGGTGCCGCTCAAGGAAAACAAGCCCTATCTCGGCATCTGCCTCGGCGCGCAGATGCTCGCCCGCAAGCTCGGCAGCGCCGTCGCCCCCCATCGCGAGGGGCTGACGGAAATCGGCTGGTATCCGCTCGAGGCGACGCCGGAAGGCCAGGCGCTGATCGACTGGCCGGCAATGGTCTACCATTTCCACCGCGAAGGCTTCGATCTTCCCGCCGGCGCCGCGCTCCTGGCAACGGGCGACGCCTATCCCAACCAGGCCTTCCGCTATGGCGCCAACGCCTGGGGCATCCAGTTCCACGGCGAGCTGACACGCGCGATGATGCATCGCTGGGTCGTGCACGGCGCCCACCGCTTCGTGCTTCCCGGCGCCCAGCAGGGGCGCGACCATCTCGACGGCCGCATGCGCCACGACGCGGCGCTCCGGCGCTGGATGGACGGGTTCCTCGACCTGATCTTCGTCGGCGGGGAAGCAAAGGCCGACACCGCCTCAAGGAAAGCCGGCGCCGCCTGAAGGATAAGGCCGGCGGATGGCCCGCGTCCGAAAACCGCCGGGACGTTCATCGCAGCGGCGCGGCCGGACTTGCCGCCCCTGCCGCCAATGGCTACATGTCAGGCGACAACCCTTTGGAGAGCGGCATGATTGCTGTCATCAGCACCCTCAATTTCATCATCAACATCGTCTGGTTCCTGGTCATCGCCTCGGCGATCTTTTCCTGGCTCTACGCCTTCAACGTGATCAACACCAACAACCAGGCGATCAACATGATCGGCCGCTCGCTCTACCAGCTGACCGAACCAGTCTACCGGCCGATCCGCAGCATCCTGCCGAACATGGGCGGCGTCGACCTGTCGCCGCTCGTCGTGCTCGTCATCCTCTATTTCCTGCAGATGCTGCTGAACTACACGATCGCCCCGGCGCTGCTCGGCCTCTGATCCCTGCCGCAGCCGCTCGAACGGGCAAAGAAAAACCCCGGCTGGGAAAGCCGGGGCCGCATCGTCTCCAATCACAACGCCGGGTCAACCCTTGCCGGACTTCGCCCGCTCGATTGCTTCCGCGATCAGCCGCTGGGCGACGTCGACATTCTTCCAGCCGAAGATCTTCACCCATTTTCCGGGCTCGAGGTCCTTGTAGTGCTCGAAGAAATGCTCGATCTGCTGCAGCGTGATCTCCGGCAGGTCGGTATAGTCCTTCACCTTGTCGTAACGCTTGGTCAGGTGATAGTTCGGCACGGCGATGATCTTCTCGTCCTTGCCGGAATTGTCCTCCATCATCATCACGCCGATAGGGCGGACATTGATGACGCAGCCGGGAACGAGGGGGCGGGTCGAGGCGATCAGCACGTCGATCGGGTCGCCGTCGTCCGACAGCGTGTGCGGCACGAAGCCGTAATTGCCCGGATAGGTCATCGGCGTATAGAGGAAGCGGTCGACGATCAGCGTGCCGGCATCCTTGTCCATCTCGTACTTGATCGGATGTCCGCCGACCGGAACCTCGACGATGACGTTGATGTCCTCGGGCGGGTTCTTGCCGATGGAAATTGCGTCGATCCGCATATGTGTCTCCCAAGCTGAAGCGATGAGCGTCGCAGTGCGATAAAGGGAAATGCCGCACTGCGCAACATGGCTTTCGTCGGATGGGCAAAAATGGACCGGGCGCCGTCGCGGAGCCGGAACGCGGCGGGCGCCGAAAGCCGCAGCGCGGAAAATTCAGTCCCAGACGTAGCCGATCTTGCGCAGGCTGCGGCCCTCGAAATCCTCCATGCCCTCGGCGATGTCGCGGCCCCCGGCACCGCGGAAGAACCGGTCGGCATTGAGACTGTCCTCGAGGCACCAGACGACGAGGCCGCGGCATCCGAGCGACTTCAGCAGGCTTTTCGCCTCGCCGAAGAGCAGGCGGCCGAAGCCGAGGCCCTGATATTCTGGCCGCAGGTAAAGCTCGTAGACCTCGCCTTCCTGCGGCAGGGCACGGGCGCGGTTGAGGCCGAGCGTGGCATAGCCGGCAATGGTGCCGGCGACATCGAGAACGAGGAGCGTCGCGGGACCGCCGGCCGCCTTGCGCCACCAGGCCTCGTTGCGGCGCTCGATCATCTGGATCAGCGGGCGGTGCGGGATGAGGCCGGCATAGGCCTGCCGCCACGCGGCGCGATGAACCCCGGAGATCGCCGCGGCGTCACGGGCTTCCCCCCGCCGGATTTCGATGGTGACTGTCTTCATGACGCACTCTGACCATGTCCCGCATCCGGCTTACGGATGCCCGATCGAAGGACCGCGACCGGACCTTCGCCCATGGGCAAAGTTAACGCATTCTTAACGCTTTCAGCAACCGGCAAAGAGATGCGGCGCACAAAAAACCCCGGATCGCTCCGGGGTTCCTCGTTGTCGCCACGGGCCCTCGTCAGGCCGCGCCGGCAGTGCGGGCCTTTTCGAAACGCTTGCGGTCGTTCGGGTCGAGATAGAGCTTGCGCAGACGGATCGACTTCGGCGTCACTTCCATCAGTTCGTCGTCCTGGATCCAGGACAGCGCCCGGTCGAGCGTCATGCGGATCGGCGGCGTCAGCTTGACGGCCTCGTCCTTGCCGGCGGCGCGGATGTTGGTCAGCTGCTTGCCCTTCAGCACGTTGACCTCGAGGTCGTTGTCTCTGCTGTGGATGCCGATGATCATGCCCTGATAGACCTTCTCGCCCGGCTCGATGATCATCGGGCCGCGGTCCTCGAGGTTGAACATGGCATAGGCGACGGCCTCGCCGGCGCCGTTGGCGAGCAGCACGCCATTGACGCGACCGCCGATGGCGCCCTTGTAGGGCTGGTAATCGTGGAACAGCCGGTTCATCACCGCCGTGCCGCGCGTGTCGGTCAGAAGCTCCGACTGGTAGCCGATCAGGCCGCGCGTCGGCGCGTAGAAGCGCAGGCGCTGGCGGCTGCCGCCCGACGGCCTGAGCTCGACCATCTCGGCCTTGCGCTCGGACATCTTCTGCACGACGACGCCGGAATGCTCCTCGTCGACGTCGATGACGACCTCCTCGATCGGCTCCATCAGCGTGCCGGTCGCGTCCTTTTCCATGACGACGCGCGGGCGCGAGACGGCGAGCTCGAAGCCTTCCCGGCGCATGGTCTCGATCAGCACGGCGAGCTGCAGCTCGCCGCGGCCGGAGACGAAGAAGGAATCCTTGCCCTCGGCCTCCTCGATCTTCAGCGCGACATTGCCCTCGGCTTCCTTGAACAGACGGTCGCGGATGACGCGGCTCGTCACCTTGTCGCCCTCGGTGCCGGCGAGCGGGCTGTCATTGACGATGAAGGACATGGTCACGGTCGGCGGGTCGATCGGCTGGGCCGTCATCGCCTCGCTCACCGAGGGATCGCAGAACGTGTCGGCGACCGTGCCCTTGGACAGCCCGGCGATCGCGACGATGTCACCCGCATGGGCCTCTTCGATCGACGTGCGCTCGATGCCGCGGAAGGCGAGGATCTTCGAGATGCGCCCGTTCTCGATCAGCCTACCGTCCTGGCCGAGCACCTTGACCGACTGGTTCGGCTTGATCGAGCCCGACGCGATCCGGCCGGTGATGATGCGGCCGAGGAAGGGGTTGGCCTCGAGGATGGTGCCGATCATGCGGAACGGGCCCTCCTCGACGGTCGGCTCGGGAACATGCGTCAGCACGAGATCGAGCAGCGGCGCCAGACCCTGATCCTTCGGGCCTTCCGGATTGACGTTCATCCAGCCGTCGCGGCCCGAGCCGTAGAGGATCGGGAAGTCGAGCTGCTCGTCGGTGGCGTCGAGATTGGCGAAGAGGTCGAAGACCTCGTTGATGACCTCCTCGTGGCGGCCGTCCGGGCGGTCGATCTTGTTGATCGCGACGATCGGCTTCAGGCCGACCTTCAGCGCTTTGGAGACGACGAACTTGGTCTGCGGCATCGGGCCTTCGGAACTGTCGACGAGGACGATGGCGCCGTCGACCATCGACAGGATGCGCTCGACCTCGCCGCCGAAATCGGCGTGGCCGGGCGTGTCGACGATGTTGATGCGCACGCCCTTCCACTCGACCGACGTCGCCTTGGCGAGGATGGTGATGCCGCGTTCCTTTTCGAGGTCGTTCGAATCCATCACGCGCTCGGCGACGCGCTGGTTCTCGCGGAACGAGCCGGACTGTTTCAGGAGCTCGTCGACGAGGGTCGTTTTCCCATGGTCGACGTGCGCGATGATCGCGATATTGCGGAGTGCCATGTTCTGATCTCTGAGGCTGGGGGCGCAACATCGGGGACGCGCCACGTTCATTTGGCGCGCTCATATCCTGTTTTTCGCGTTCGCGAAAGAGGGGCGCCGGTATTGCAGCCATGCGCGGCCGACACGCCGCTCATCCAGTCACCACGGGATCGAGCACGACGCGCCACAATTCGCGGTCGTCGCGGTCCATCAGGCGCACGGTCATCTGCCGGCTCTGGCCATCGATGTCGACGAGGCCGAAGAACTGCAGGCCGGCGGAGGGCGGCAGGTTCTGGTCGATGCCGGTGCCGGCCGCCTTGATGAAACGCACCTCGGGACCGAAGGTCCTGTCGAGCGGCTTCGGCCCATAGGTGCCCGAATGGAGCGGGCCGGAGACGAATTCCCAGAAGGGCAGGAAATCCTTGAACGCCGCGCGCGACGGATCGTAGTGGTGCGCCGCGGTATAGTGCACGTCGGCCGTCAGCCAGACGATGTTGTTGACCGCGTTGTCGCGGAGGAAGCGGAAGATCTCCGCGAACTCGCCCTCGCGTCCCTTCGGCGGCCCGTCGTCGCCGTTCGCGATCGCGTCGCTGCCCGTCTTCGAGGCGTAGTCGTCCCAGACGACGAGGCCGATCGGCATGTCGCAGGCGATCACCTTCCAGGTGGCGCGCGAGGCGGCGAGCTCCCGCTTCAGCCAGGCCGCCTGCCGCCAGCCGAGGATGCCGGCGCCGCCATCCGCCTGGTTGGGGTCGCGATAGGAGCGCAGGTCGACGAAGAAGACGTCGAGCAGCGGCCCGTAGACGATCTTGCGGAAGATGCGGCCGGGCTGCGTCTCGAAGGGGCGGACCGGCGTCATCTCCCTGAACGCCTGCAGCGCCCGCCGGGCATAGACGGAGACGTCCTTTTCCGGGTAGCGCGGATCGCCGGAAAGGTCGGTCGAGGCGGACCAGTTGTTCATCACCTCGTGGTCGTCCCACTGGTAGAAGATCGGGCAGGCGGCGTTGAAGGCGCGGACATGATCGTCGAGGAGGTTGTAAGCCCACTGGCCGCGATACTCATTCAGCGTGCGGGCGACATCGCGCTTTTCCGGGGTGACGATGCGGTTTTTCCAGAGCGTGCCGTCGCGAAGCGTGATCTCGTCGGGGATCGGATTGTCGGCGTAGACCGTGTCGCCGGAATGGATGAAGAAATCCGGCGCATGGATCGCCATCGTCGCATAGGTCTTCATCCCGACGTCGTCGATGCCCCAGCCCTGTCCCGCCGTGTCGCCCGACCAGGCGAAGCGCAGCGAACGGCGCCGGAACGGCGCGGTGCGGAACCGGCCGACGATCGGCTCGGAGACCCTGTTGACGTCTGAGAGGTCGGTCGCGGTGAAGCGGTAGAAGATCTCCTGGTCCGGCAGGAGATCGGCCAGGAGATGTTTCGCCGTGCAGTTCGAGCCCGGCAGGGCATTCAGTTCGGCGACGCGGACAGGGTCGCCGAAGGCGCCGGTGGTCGAATAGTCGAGCGCGATGCGGCAGGGGCGGTCGACCTGCGTCCAGACCATGCCCGAGGCCGTGTCGACATCGCCGGACTGGACGCCATGCAGGAAATGCGGCCTGCGGCTCTGGAGATAAAAGGGCGCGGCGAGCTTCGCCGTCGCCGCCAGGCCGATCGCGCCGGACGACAGAAGAAAGGACCGGCGGCTCAGTCCCGCCTGTGTTGCGGCATCGTCCATGGATCGCTCCCACGCTGGTCGCGAGCCGCCGTCAGACGGTGCGCGTGGAAGCGACCTTTTGTCATCCGCGTGTCAGCGCGGTTGCAGATCCATGACGGTCCGTCGAAATTTCTGCGACGGGAGGATGACGATCCTCACGCGGCAAGCCCCCTCTTCGCCAGCATGGCCTCCGGGCTCGGCAGTTTGCCCCGGAAGGCGCGATAGGCCTCCTCGGGATCGATCGAGCCGCCGACGGAATAGATATTGTCCTTGAGCCGCTTCGCCATGCGGCCGTCGAAGGCGTCGCCGGTCTCCTCGAAGGCGGCGAAGGCGTCGGCATCGAGCACCTCCGACCACATGTAGGAATAGTAGCCGGCCGAATAGCCGTCGCCGGCAAAGACGTGCTGGAAGTGCGGCGTCGCATGGCGCATCACCAGCGACGGCGGCATGCCGATCCCGGCGAGCACCTCCGCCTGCACCGCCATCGGATCCTCGACGGGACCCCGCGTGTGAAAGGCCATGTCGACGAGGGCGGAGGAGGTGAATTCGACCGTGTTGAAGCCGGCATTGAAGGTGCGGGCCGAGAGCAGCTTGTCGAGCAGGTCCTTCGGCAGCGGCGCGCCGGTCTCGACATGGACCGCATAAGTCGAGAGGATGTCGGGCACCGTCAGCCAATGCTCGTAGAGCTGCGACGGCAGTTCGACGAAATCGCGCGACACGCCGGTGCCGGAAACCGAGGGATAGGTGACGTTCGACAGCATGCCGTGCAGCGCATGGCCGAATTCGTGAAAGAGCGTGCGCGCGTCGTCGAGCGAGAGCAGCGACGGCTTGCCCTCGGCCGGTTTGGCGAAGTTGCAGACATTGTAGATGATCGGCAGCTCGCCCTTCGTGCCGTTCGGCAGCGGCAGCCTGTGCTGCGACTGGAAGGAACTCATCCAGGCGCCCGACCGTTTCGAGGAGCGGGCGAAATAGTCGCCGAGGAACATGGCGACGAGCGTGCCGTCCTCGTCGCGGATGTCGAAGACGCGCACGTCCGGATGGTAGGCGGTCACCCCCTTGCGTTCGATGGCGACGATGCCGAACAGGCGCCTCGCCACCTCGAAACAGGCCTCGATCATCCGGTCGAGCTGGAAATAGGGCTTCACCTCGCTCTCGGAGAAGGAGAAGCGCCGGGCGCGGATCTTCTCCGCATAGAAGCGCCAGTCCCAGGGCATGACGTCGTGGTTGCCACCCTCCTCGACGATCAGGGCGGCGATGTCGCCCTCCTCCTGCTT
The DNA here is from genome assembly GCF_041928815.1 of Ensifer soli. NCBI lineage: Bacteria > Pseudomonadati > Pseudomonadota > Alphaproteobacteria > Hyphomicrobiales > Rhizobiaceae > Ensifer > Ensifer soli. The sequence goes on from NZ_JBHFEI010000005.1 coordinate 85,208, forward strand.
CGCGCGCACCAGCGCCCTGTCCCAGACCTGGCGAAGCAGGCCGTTCACCGCCTCCGGCGTCTTCGCCATGGTGTTGTCGAGCTTCAGCGCCGCATAATTCTCGTAGCCGAGCAGGGCGGCCTTTTCGGAGCGCAGCGCCAGCGTCTCGCGGACGATGGCGCGATTGTCGGTCGGCCCGCCGGTCTGGCCGCGCGCCACCCAGGCCCGGAAAGCCTGCTCGCGCAGGTCGCGCCGGGCTGAGAAGGTGAGGAAGGGCTCGATGATCGAGCGGGAGAGGGTCACGACATAAGGCGCTTCGGCACCGCGATCCCGCGCCGCCGCCGCCATCGCCTCCTTCAGGAATTCCGGGATGCCGTCGAGATCGCGCCCCTCCTGAAGCGGCAGCGACCAGCCGCTCTCGTCGGCGAGCACGTTCTGGCCGAAATTCGCGCCGAGACCGGCAAGCCGCTCGTTGATCGCCGCCAGCCGCTCCTGCTCCTTCTTCGGCAGCTTCGCGCCCGACTTGACGAATCCCTTCCAGTGGCGCTCGAGAACGCGCATCTGCTCGAGGGTGAGGCCGAGTGCCTCACGCTCCTCCCAGAGCCGGTCGATGCGCGAGAACAGCGTCGCGTTCATGCCGATCCTCGAATAGTGCCGCGACAGTTTCGGGGCGATCTCGCGCTCGAGCATCTGGATCGTGTCGTTGGTGTGGGCACCCGCCCTGTTCCAGAACAGCGCGGAGACGCGGGAAAGATCGTCGCCGGCAATTTCGAGCGCGACGATCGTGTTCTCGAAGCTCGGCTCCTCCTGGTTCATGGCGATCGCATCGATCTCGCCGTCGTGGCGGCTGAGCGCGGCATCGAAGGCCGGGGCAAAATCGCCGTCGCCGACCCGGTCGAAACGCGGAAGCCCGTTCGGACCGCTCCAGTCCGTCAGCGCAGGGTTGAGGGTCATCGCACAGTCCTTTCGAAAGTGTCCGCCTGAGGCGGGCGCGGCGGTCGTCCCGCCCGACATGGCCCCTTGCCGCAGGCACGTCAAGGGTCGCCTCCGCTCAGGCGCGGCGCAGGTTCAGTAGCCCCGGCGCCGCATGCATGACCGCCTGCACGGCGAAGCCGATGAACAGTACGCCGGAGAGCCGCACGATCGCCCGTTCGTGCCGGCGGTAGAAGCGCCGGACGACCGAGGCGCCGATGACGCCGATCAGCAGGATGTCGGCGATGAGGAAGCCGAGAAAGGAGACGGCGAGCAGGGCCGGCAGCGCCTCGAAATCGAGCGCATTGGCGGAGCTTGCGAGAAGTGCGGTGAAGGTCGCGAGCGCGACCGGATAGCCCTTCGGATTGGTCAGCCCGAAGATCAGCCCGCGCCGGAGCGGCCTTTCCACCGCCATCAGCGGCCGGTCGCCGCCGCGCGGCTTGGCGCTCAACGCGGTCCAGCCGATCCAGGCGAGATAGAGGCCGCAGAAAAGGCCGAGGACATCGAAGACCAGGGTGCCGATTGACTTGGCGCCGATGATGGCGACGAGCGCCAGGGCCGACCAGACGGTGTCGCCGACGAGATGGCCGCCCATGAACAGGGCGCCGGCCTTGCGCCCCTGTCCGGCACCGATGCCGAGCAGCGCCAGGAAGGCGGGTCCCGGAATGAGAACGTAGAAGAGCGCGGCGAGAAAGGCGCCGATCAGCATGGCTTCGGTCATGAGCATCCCCTGAAATGACCGGCCCATAAGGCGGCAAGTGCCGCGAAGGGTCAAGGCGGGGAATGTCGGGAATGCGGAAGCAGAGGCGGAGAGGGATGACGCGACACCGGCGGCCGAGGCCGCCGGTGCGCCTTTCGCCGGTCAGGCGAAGAGGTAGTCGCTTTCGGTCGGAGCGCCGGCATTCAGCAGCGTGATCGAGAAGTTTGCCGCGCCGTCATTGTCGGTATCGACGCGCAGGATCGTGTTCGCCCCGTCGGCGACCGTGGTGATGTCGCCGGCGTCGATGCCGAAGGCGCGAAGGTCGATCTTGTCGGCACCGGACACGAAGTCGTTGATGCGGTCGTTGCCCGGCGCCGCCGAGAAGACGAAGACGTCGTTGCCCATGCCGCCGATCATCGAATCGTCGCCGGCACCGCCGTTCAGCACGTCGTTGCCGCCGCCGCCGACGAGGAAGTCGTTGCCCGTGCCGCCTGTGACCGTGTCATCGCCCATGCCGGCATTGATGTAGGAGGCGGTCGCCTTCATGCCCTCGTCGAAACTGTCATTGCCGGAGGTGCCGAGGCGGACCATGTCGAACTGGTCACCGCGCGCGACGCCGCTGACGAGATCGCGCACGTCGAAGGTGACGCCGGCAGCGGCGGCGGCGAAGCTGATGCCTTCGTCGTCATACCGGCCGATCGCGCCCGTCGGCATGTCGGCGCCGTCCTCCAACTGCAGCCGGACGGCGAGGCCACCGTCCTGGTTCGCCATCATGCCCGCGTCGCGCGCGGTGCCGTTGCCCACTTCCGCGCTGGTGAAGCTGATGCGCACCTGTCCCGCCGGCGCGCTGACATTGACCCGGTCGTCGCCGGCGCCGAGATCGACCGTGTCGGCGCCGTCGGTGGCGAGGTTGACGACGGCGGTCTCGTTGCCAGCGCCGCCGGTGATTTTATCATTACCGCCGCCGCCGATGAACGTGTCGTCGCCGCCGCGGTTCGAAAGGACGTCGTCACCGGCGCCGCCGACCAGCACGTCCGTCTGGAAGCCGCCGACGATCGTGTCGTTGCCCATGCCGCCGTTGAGATAGTAGGACTGGTCGCGGACCGTGCCGAACAGCCGGTCGTCCGCCGTCGTGCCGAGCCGGACGATGTCGAACTGGTCGCCGCGCGCGACGCCGCTGACGAGATCGCGCACGTCGAAGGTGACGTCGCTGGTGGTCCGGAAGATGATGCCCTCGTCGTCGAAGCGGCTGACCGCACCGGTGAGGTTGCCATCGGCGTCCTCGGCCTGCAGCCTGACGGCATAGCCGCCGTCCTGGTTGGCCATCGTGCGGCCGTCGCGGGCGCTGCCATTGCCGACCTCGCCGCTCGTCAGCGTCACCCGCAGCTGCGTGCCCGCCGTCGCGCCGGAGACGATCACCGTATCGAGGCCGCCGCCGAGATCGACGCGGTCGCTGCCGTCGGTGGCAATGTTGAAGAGCGCCGTGTCCATGCCGGCACCGGTGGTGATGACGTCGTTGCCGCGACCGCCGATGACGGTGTTGTCGCCGCCACGATCGGTGATCGTGTCGTTGCCGGCGCCGCCGACGAGGAAGTCGTCACCGAGCCCGGTGGCGATGCGGTCGTTGCCCTGCCCGCCATTGATGTAATAATTCGTGTCGGCCGCGGTGCCGAACAGGCGGTCGCTGCCGATCGTGCCGAGACGGACGACGTCGAACTGGTCGCCGCGCCGGGCGCCGCTGACGAGATCGCGCACGTCGAAGGTGGTGTTCTGGACGTTGCGGAACAGGACGCCCTCATCGTCGAAGCGGCTGACGGGGCCGGTGAGCGCGCCGGAGGCCCGCTCCGCCTGGACGCGCACGGCGAGGCCGCCGTCCTGGCCGTCCATCGTGTCGCTGTCCTCGGCATCGCCGTTGCCGACTTCGCTGCTGGTAAAGGTCAGCCGGACCTGACGGACGTCCGGTGCGGCATTCACGAGCACGGTGTCGTCACCGCGGCCGAGATCGACCTCGGCCGGCCGCGCATCCGGGATGAAGAGGGTGAAGACATCGTTGCGGGGCGTTCCGTATTCGCGCTTGGTCTCGGTCATCCGTCAAATCTCCCGTGATGCAACCCGCCTGCCGCCTCGCGTGCAGTGCAGCGTCGCCGTTTGCCTTGGTTTGGTGGCGGTTTCCCGCAGCAAGGCCAACGGCGAGGGGGAGGTTCGAGTTTCGTCGGGGATCGAAGGAAAGCGCGCCTTTACGTTCACGAACGGTCACGAAGGCGTGAGCGGAGGGGTTTTCCGGGCGAAGCGCCTTCTCGTCCATGCGGGCCAGTGCGGGAAGGACGATGACCCGGTGCTCGTCCCGCGATCACCGGAAGGCCCGAGGGCCGGAGGATCGTCCGCACCGCGCCGGATCGGTCAGACGGGCAGGCCGGGCGCCTCGTGGCCGGTGCGGGCCACATATTCGGCATAGCCGCCGTCATACTGGTGAATGCCTTCCGGCGTCAGTTCCAGCACGCGATTCGACAGCCGCGACAGGAAATGGCGGTCGTGCGAGACGAAGAGCATGGTGCCCTCATAGGCCGAAAGCGCCGTGATCAACATCTCCTTGGTGTCGAGATCGAGATGGTTCGTGGGTTCGTCGAGCACGAGGAAGTTCGGCGGGTCGAACAGCATCGCCGCCATCACGAGGCGCGCCTTCTCGCCGCCGGAGAGCACCCGGCAGCGCTTGTCGATGTCGTCGCCGGAAAAGCCGAAACAGCCCGAAAGCGCCCGCAGCGGCGCCTGCCCCGCCTTCGGAAAGCGCTGCTCCAGCCATTCGAGGATCGTGCTGTCGCCGTCGAGCACGTCCATCGAATGCTGCGCGAAATAGCCGAGCTTCACGCTGGCGCCGAGCGCCACCGCGCCGGCATCCGGTTCGGTCGCCCCGGCGACGAGCTTCAGCAGCGTCGATTTTCCCGCTCCGTTCACGCCCATGATGCACCAGCGTTCCCTGCGGCGCACCATGAAGTCGAGCCCGTCATAGATCACCCGGCTGCCATAGCGCTTCGCGACCTTTTTCAGGCTGGCGACGTCCTCGCCGGAGCGCGGCGCCGGCAGGAACTCGAAGGCGACGGTCTGGCGCCGGCGCGGCGGCTCGACCCGGTCGATCTTGTCGAGCTTCTTCACCCGGCTCTGCACCTGCGCCGCATGGGAGGCGCGCGCCTTGAACCGCTCGATGAACTTCAGCTCCTTCGCCAGCATCGCCTGCTGGCGCTCGAACTGCGCCTGCTGCTGCTTCTCGTTCTGCGCGCGCTGCTGCTCGTAGAAGCCGTAGTCGCCGGCATAAGTCGTCAGCACGCCCCCGTCGATCTCGAGGATCTTGTCGACGATGCGGTTCATGAACTCGCGGTCATGCGAGGTCATCATCAGGGCGCCGTCATAGCCTTTGAGGAAGCTTTCCAGCCAGATCAGGCTTTCGATGTCGAGATGGTTGCTCGGCTCGTCGAGCAGCATGACGTCGGGCCGCATCAACAGGATGCGGGCGAGCGCCACGCGCATCTTCCAGCCGCCGGAGAGCCGGCCGACATCGCCGTCCATCATCTCCTCGGAAAAGCTCAGGCCCGCCAGCACTTCCCGCGCCCGGCTCTCGAGGCCGTAGCCGTCGAGCTCCTCGTAGCGCGCCTGCACGTCGCCATAGCGCTCGATGATCGCCTCCATCTCGTCGAGCCGGTCCGGATCGACCATGGCCGCCTCGAGCGCGCGCAGTTCGGCCGCGACCGAACTCACCGGCCCCGCGCCGTCCATAACGGCAGCTACCGCGCTCTGCCCAGCCATCTCGCCGACATCCTGGTTGAAGTAGCCGATCGTCACATGCTTCTCGACGGAGACCTGCCCCTCGTCCGGAAGCTCCTCGCCGGTGATCATGCGGAACAGCGTCGTCTTGCCGGCGCCGTTCGGCCCGACAAGGCCGATCTTCTCGCCCCGGTTCAAGGCCGCAGAGGCCTCGATATAAAGGATGCGGTGGCTGTTGGACTTGCTGACATTGTCGATGCGGATCATGGAAGGCGGCCTGGTGACGGGATCGGCCCCCTATGGCACGCCGGAGGCGTCCTGTCACCCGCTCCCCGTCCCGCCCGGGCCCACCCTGCTTGAGCGGGCTGCCCGGAGGGACGGCTCCGCCACAGCCACCCGACCGGCGTCGCGCCGAGGATCGTCAGGCCCGCAGCCGGTTCCATCGACACGAAGCCGGCCCGGCCTGCCAGGCGGAGCCCGCCGTGCCGATGCCGGCACCCTCACCGATGCCCGCCCGCCTCCGTCAGCCGTCTCGGGTGTCCGCGATCCGGCGAGGATCGGAGGTGCTGGCGTGAAGAGCGCCTCCTTCCTCGACCGCGAGGACCTGTCGACGCAGACCGGTCGCACGCCCTGACGTCCGAAGAGACGGCCATCCCGATCTTCCGCCGCACGGGCGGCACTCTTCACGACAATCCTCTTAGGCAAGGCCGGCCGGCGACGATGCCGCGACGACCGTGATCAGGCCGTGGTCAGGCCGTGCTTTTATCGACGGAGCCCAGCACGAAGTGGGAGAAGGCGAGCGCATCGCGTGCGTCCCGGTCCATCTGCGCCTCATCGGCGCCGTTGCTGAGATCCCTCCAGACGCGGATGTCCGAGCCGATGGTTCCGCCGGTCTTGACGAAGGGCTCCATGACGACGGCGCCGGCATAGCCGATGTCGCGAAGGGCGAGGCCGATCTCGTGCCAGGGCATGCGGCCCTTGCCCGGTACCCGGCGATTGCTCTCGCCCGTGTGGAAATGGCCAAGCAGCGGGCCGGCGGTGCGGATGGCATCGCCAAAGCTGTCTTCCTCGATGTTCATGTGGAACGTGTCGAGCATGACCTTGACGTTCGGCTTGCCGACATCCGTGACGAAGGCGACCCCCTCGGCGGCGGTGTTGAGGACATGGTTCTCGAAGCGGTTCAGCACCTCGATACACAGATTGATGCCGAGATCGTTGGCGAAATCGGCGATGCCGTGGATCCCCTCCACCCCGCGGGCGTAGTCGCCCGCCTTGTCGACGGGGTCGTTGTAGTCCACCGGCCAGTAGGAGTGCAGGGCGCCGCCGATCGTGCGGATGTCGAGCTTGGCGACATTCTTCAGCGTCTGCTCGAAAAACGCCTTGCCGGCCTCGCGCACCGCCTTGTCGGGCGACGACAGGTTCTTGGCTTTGGACGGCCCGATGCCGGCGGTAAGCGTGATGTTGTTGTCCCTGGCGCTCTGCTTGATCCGCGCGAGATCGGCATCGCTGTAGTCGTTGATATGATGGGCGGCGACCTCGATGATGTCGAAGCCGAGCTTCGCCACCTTCTCGACATAGGGGCCGAACTTCGCGCTCCATTCATGCTCCCAGTAGGAGTAGTAGATTCCGTGTTTCATCAGACGTGTCCTTGGTTTTTCAAGTGTGAGCCGACGCGTGATCGCGCCGGATGAATGGCTTCAGGTATCCAGGCGGCGCTTCTCTCCGTTTTCAAGGCGAAGGTCCGGTTCGCCCGATATCCGGAGAATAGCACGCCCGTTCGGCAGGTCCCCGTCCGGTAAGTCCCCTTTCGGCAGGTCCCCTTTCGGCAGGTCATCGTCCCCGGCTTTCCGTCCCGTTTCTCCCCTCGTCGAGGCCGAGGGAGAGCGGGGCCGCCGCCGGTCGTCGCCATCGGCACGGACGCGGAGGATGTCGTCGGGGATCGGCTCCGGCAGATCCCTAAGCGCGCGACTGGCGCGGAGTTGTCGCCCTCGCAGGTGACGATGCCGGTCGATTGCGCCATGGGCCCGCCGCCGGCGCGCACGCGCTCGACAGGGCGGTCGACGACCGGAATGGCGATCGTCCCCTCCCCGTTCGCCTTCAGGCCGCGCGGCATGGGACTGAGGCCATCGGCCTCGAGCGTATCGATCGCGCCCCTGACGGCGCGACGCCCCGGGAGATCGCGCGCCGCGCCGTCATGGTGATCGCCGTCCCTGGAAAAGAGCGCGGCACGCGCGGCGCCTCCCTGCCTGCCGGGGGCGCGGAGGACGCGGCCGGCGGAGACGAGGGACGACAGGGCGTTTTCCGCGACGAGGCGGGCATTGTCTTTAAGGCTGCTCACAAAACCTCCCTGTCCGATCGGCGCGACTGCCGGGTCCCGCCCTTCACCAGCAGGTGAACCCGCCGTCGACGGGAACGACCGCGCCGGTCATCAGGCTGGCGGCATCCGAGGCGAGGAACTGGACGACGCTCGCGACCTCGTGCGCCTGGCCGAAACGGCCCATCGGCGTGTCGCCGCGCCATTGCGCCGCAAGGCCGCTCGCCTCGGCATGCGCGATCAGCGGCGTCTCGATATAGGTCGGCGCGACGGCGTTGACCCGCACACCCCGCCCGGCCCATTCCGCCGCCAACGTGCGGGTGAGATGATGGACGGCCGCCTTGGAGGCATTGTAATGCGACTGGCCCTGGGGGCGGTTGACGATGAGGCCGGACATCGAACCGACATTGACGATGGCACCTGCGCCCTTCGCCAGCATGTGGCGGCCGAAGGCGCGGTTGCACCAGAACACGCCGTTCAAGTTGACGTCGTTGACGGCGAGCCAGTCGGCATCCTCGACGTCCTCGGCGGCGACGGGCGGCCGTCCGATGCCGGCATTGGCGACGAGGATGTCGGCACCCCCCTCGTCGGCGGCGATCCGGTCGGCCACGGCCCGGACCGCCGGCGCATCGGTGACGTCCACGACGCGGGAGAGGACGGAATAGCCTTTCGCCTTGAGCGCGGCCTCCCCTTCCCGAAGCAAGTCGGCGTCGCGGTCGAGCAGGATCACCCGTGCCCCGTATTCGGCCAGCGCCTCGGCGATGGCCAGCCCGATGCCGCGGCTGCCGCCGGTGACCGCGGCCAGCCGTCCGTCAAGGCTCGTCTTCTCTCTGTACACGGCGAACTCCTTTCAAAAAATTCCGGGCTGCAGCCGATCGATCCGGCCATGTCTCACCGGACGCCCGGCGCGGTCAGCGCGCGGCCGTCCTCGGCGAAGAGATGCGAGCGTGCCGGGTCAGGCGTCAGGAAGATCGTGTCGCCGCGGCGATAGCCGCGCTCGCCGACGGCGCGCACCGTCAGCGTGCCGAGCGCCTCGACATCGACGGTCAGGTAGGCATCGCTTCCCAGTTGCTCCTCGACCAGGATCCTCCCCCGCCACAGCCCCGCCTCGCGGCCGTAGCCGAGATGCTCGGGCCGGATGCCGAACTCCACCCTGCCGGGCGCGAGCCGCTCCTTCAGGTTGGTGATGTCGATGGTGCCGGCGGCGGTGCGGATGCGGTTGCCGCCCTCCGTTGTCGCCGCGATGAAGTTCATCTTCGGCGAGCCGATGAAGCCGGCGACGAACCGGTTCGCCGGCGCGTCGTAGAGCGCGATCGGCGTGTCGAACTGCTCCACCTTGCCCGCATTGAGCACGACGATCCGGTCGGCCATGGTCATGGCTTCCACCTGGTCGTGGGTCACGTAGATCATGGTGGTCTTGAGTTCGTCGTGGAGGCGGATCAGTTCGAGCCGCATCTGCACGCGCAGCGCCGCATCGAGGTTCGACAGCGGCTCGTCGAAGAGGAAGGCCGTCGGCGCGCGCACGATCGCCCGCCCGATCGCGACGCGCTGGCGCTGTCCGCCCGAGAGCTGCCGCGGATAGCGGTCGAGATAGGGTTCCAGCGCCAGCGAGCGGGCGGTCGCCAGCACCCGCTCGCGGATCTCGGCCTTCGGCCGGCCGGAGACGCGAAGACCGAAGCCGATATTGTCGGCGACGGTCAGGTGAGGGAACAGCGCGTAGGACTGGAAGACCATGGCGAGATGCCGTTCCGACGGCGCGACGCCGGTGACATCGCGCCCGTCGATGACCACCTTGCCGCTCGTCACGTCCTCGAGCCCGGTGATCAGCCGCAGCAGCGAGGATTTACCGCAACCGGACGGTCCGACGAAGACGACATATTCGCCGTCGTCGATCGTCAGGCTGACGTCACGGATGACGTCCACGGCGCCAAAGCTCTTGACGACGTTGCGGAGTTCTATTTGACCCATGATGCTCCTCCTCGGATGCGGTGGCGGGCGCCGTCGTCCCCCGGCGGATCGCTTCAGTGGAAGATGATCCCGCCATCGACGTTCAGCGATTGCCCGGTGATGAACGACGCGTCGTCGGAGGCGAAGAACGCCACCGCGCCGACGACGTCGACGGGGTTGCCGACGCGGCCCATCGACGTCTTGTCGAGCACTCTGCGCAGGGTTTCGGGATCTTCCAGATGGGCGCGGCCCATGTCGGTATCGATGACGCCCGGGCAGACGGCATTGACGGTGATGCCGTCCTTTGCCACTTCCCGCGCAAGCCCCTGGGTGAAATTGACCACGGCGCCCTTGGAGGCGCAGTAATGTGTCTCATTCGGCCCGCCGAGCTTGCCGCCGATCGAGGCGATGTTGATCACCCGGCCGCGCCCGTTCTCGCGGAAGTGCGGCAGGAAGGCCTTGGCGACGAGGAACGTGCCGCGGGTATTGACGGCGAACATCCGGTCCCACTCATCCGGCTCGATCGCGTCGGCCAGATGCACGGAGCGCACGCCGGCATTGTTGACGAGCACGTCGAGGCGACCGGCCTTTTCCAGAAGGTCGCGCGCCATGGCCGCGACGGAGGCCGCGTCGCTGACGTCGCAATGGAGGATCTCGCAGGTGCCGCCGGCAGCGGCGACGGTTGCGACCAGATCGGCGAGCTCGGCCTCGCGCGCCGGCAGGTCGGCGGCAAACACCCGGTAGCCTTCGGCCGCCAGACGCTCGGCGATCGCCCGTCCGATGCCGCGCGACGCGCCGGTCACCAGCGCCGCCTTGCCTGTTCCGCGTGGGAATATCATGGGAAGTCTCCGTGGTTGTCTGTATTGACCATCAGTCCTTCACGGCGCCCATGGTGACGCCGGAGACGATGTGTTTCTGCATGAAGAAGGTGAAGAGGACCGGCGGCAGGCACTGGATGACGGAGGCCGCCGCGATGTACTCCCAGTAGACCCGGCCGGTGCCGATGAAGGACGAGATGACGACCGGGAAGGTCTTTGCCTCGCGCGTCGTCAGGAAGAGCGCCAGCATGAACTCGTTCCAGGCGAAGATGAAGACGAAGGTCGCCACCGCCGCAAGGCCGCTTTTGCTCAGGGGAAGCACGACGCGGATCAGTACCTGGAACCAGGTGCAGCCTTCGAGCCGCGCCGCCTCGATCAGCTCCTTCGGCACGCGGCGGATGAAGGACATCGTCATCCAGACGGCGAAGGGCAGGTTGAAGCCGGCATAGGCGATGATCAGCCCGGGGAGCGAATCGAGCAGGCCCGCCCCGCGGAAGATGACGAAGAGCGGCACGGCGGCGGCGATCGGCGGCATCATCCGCGTCGACAGGATCCAGTCGGCCAGCGCCTCGCGGCCGGTGAACCGGTGATTGACCAGCGCAAAGGCGGTCGGGATCGCCAGCAGCAGCGCCAGCGCCGTCGCGCCCAGGGTGACGACCAGCGAGTTGACGATGAAGGGCCAGAACTGCGTCAGCACGTCGATGAAGTTCTGCAGATAGGTGAAGTCCGGGATCCACACCGGCGGTATGGCGATGATGTCGGCCGTCGGCTTGAAGGCGGCGAGCGTCAGCCACAGCAGCGGTGCGATCGAGACGAAGACGAAGGACAGGACGAGGACGATCGGCCCGAGGTCGCGCAACCGGAAGGTGGTGCTATTCATTCTCGATCCTCCTCAGGAGACGCACGGCGAAGGTCGTGATGATCATCGAGATCGCCAGGATGATCACGGCCGCGGCCGAGCCGACGCCGGCCTGGAAGAACTGGAAGTTCTGCTGGTAGGCGTAGAGGGTCAGAACCATGGTGGAATCGCCCGGTCCGCCGCGCGTCGTCACATAGACCACGTCGAAGAAGCGCAGCGTGTCGATGATGCGCAGGATGACGCCGAGCAGGATGATGCCCCTGATCGAGGGGATCTCCAAAAGGGTCAGCACATGGTACCACTTCGCCCCGTCGACGCGCGCCGCCTCGTAAAGATCGGAGCGGATCGACAGAAGGCCGGCCATGGTCAGGAGCATCATGAACGGCGTCCACTGCCAGATGTTGATCAAGAGGATCGAGATCATCGCCGCCGTCGTGTCGCCGAACCACGGAACCGGGCCGAGGCCGATCCCGCCGAGCAGGTGGTTGGCGATGCCGAGCACGGGATTGAAGATGTAGGAAAAGATCATGCCGACGATCAGCGGCGTCACCATCATCGGCAGCATGAACAGCGAGCGCAGGCCGTTCACCCATTTCAGGTGGCTGAGGCTGACGAAGGCCTTGGCGATGACGAAGGCGATGACGATTTCGCACGTGATCGACACGACGGCGAGGAGGCCGGTATTCGCCATCGCCCGGAGGAACAGCGTGTCGCTCAGGAGGTTGACGTAATTGTCGAGGCCGATGAAGACCGCACGCTTCATCGCCGTCAGCTTCACAGCGTGCAGGCTGAGATAGACCGAATAGAGGAACGGCCAGATCGTCAGAAACGCCAGAAAGAGGCAGGTCGGCACGATGAACGCGGTCATCTGGAACCGGTCATTGTGGATGAAGGCGCGCTTCGGCGCTGCCTCCGGCGAACCGGCCTGCCATGCGGCATGGGCCATCGTCAGATCCTCCACGGGTTGAAGTGCGTTGGCGCGTCCGTCCGGGTCCCTGTCGATCCGGACGGATGTCTGCTGTCTCTGTTGCCGTCGGCCCTGCCCGGATCACCCTCGCGGGTTTTCCCTGCCGGGCGCCGCCGGGGCGGGCGAGAGGGCCGCCCCGGCGGTCGAGGACTGGCGCATCTCCGGCAAATACCGGTTCACCGGGAATGCTCCGTCTCTCCGTCTTAACGCCATGTCGGGGCGTCGGATCCGATCCGGACCTGACGGGACATGGGCTAGAGCTGGCCGTTTGCCTTGAGCAGCTTGGTCACGTCCTCGTTCGCGGCCTCCATGGCGTCCCTGGCGGTCGCTTCGCCGATGATCGCCTTGTTGACATGGGCGCCGACGGTATCGATCAGCTGGAAGGCGACGGAGTTGCGCGGCCGGACTTCGGCCCAGGAGTCCTTCTGCCCCTCGAGAAGCACCGAGGTCCACGGGAACTTCGCCTGGACGTCCTTGTCCTCCATGGCGGAAAGCCGGCTCGGCGGCCCGCCGGCCAGCACGAAGTCGCGGTGGACGGGCTTGCTGGCGAACCACTTCAGGTAGTCCCATGCGGCGTCCTTCTGGGCGCCATGGGTATTGACGCAGGCGATCCAGCCGCCGACCGGGGTGATCGTCTTGCCGCCGTCCTTGTGCGGCATCAATGCTGCCTTGAACTTGCCGGCGATCTGGCTCTGCTTCGGATCGTTGGCGATCTGCGCGCGCACCGACCAGTCGTTGATCATCGCCAGCTTGCCGGCGGCAAAGGCATTGGCGCGCTCGTCCCAGGCGAAGGATTCGACGCCCGGAGGACCGAAGGCCACCATGTCGCGGAAGAACTGGACGAGATCGACCGATTCCTGCGAGTTGAACAGCGGCGTCTGGTCCTTGTAGGGCTCCGTCGCGCCGATGTCGTTCGACACCCACGGCTTGCCGCCGGCACTGTAGATCCACTCGAACCACTGCTGGCCGGCGGCGGCCCCGCGCTTGTTGTTCATGGCGTAGCCGTAGACGCCCGGAAAGTCCTTGTTGTTGGTGAAGGTGGCGGCGGCCGCCTTCAGCTCCTCGAAGGTTTCCGGCACCTTGAGGCCGGCCTTCTCGAAGAGGTCCGTGCGGTAGTACATCAGCTCGTAATAGATGCCGACGGGAAGGCAGATGCGCTGGCCTTCCCAGCTCGCCTGACCGGCGGCAGCGGGGGTGAAATCGTCCCAGGCGTAGAGATCCGGGTTCTCGGCGATCTTCTCCTCGGCCGCATCGAGGCAGCCGGCCTCGGCGAATTCGCCGATCCAGATGCCGTCGATCAGCAGCACGTCATAGCTGCCGTCGTTCTGCGAGCAGGCGAGCAGTTCCTTCTCGTGAAGCGCATCATAGCCATAGCCGTCGATCTCGACCTTGGCGCCGGTCAGGGTCGTGAACGCGTCCTTCGTCGCCTTCATGGAATCGATGAAGGGATCCGTGATGGTCATGACCCTGAGGGTCTTGCCGGAATGGTCGCCGAGCTGCGTCTTCCAGTCGATGTCCTGAGCGATGGCGGTCGATGCGCAGAGCATCGCCGCGAGGGACGTCATACCGATCATTTTCGCATGTCGCATGTCTTCTTCCTCCAGTTTGCGGACGCGTTCCTCCACAGCCCGCGACGGCGCCCGCACGTCGACACGGCTCTTCCCTTGCAGTGGTTGCGACCACCGCATCGGCTTGTCCCGTTGATGCCTTCCGACTCCAGCGCCCGGCACCTCACGCCAGGCGGAGCACGCCTCCCGCCGTCGACGGGGCGCCGGTGGACGCCCGGACGACGAGGTCACATAAAAGTCTTTCGCGCGCCGGCATCTCGTCCTCGTTGTCGAGATGGCCGCGCAGCCTGTTCCAGATGGTGCGCCCGATCTCCTCCACGGGCTGCCGGATGGCGGTCAGCGGCGGCTTGACCGCATGCATCCACGAATAGTCGTCGAAACCGAGGACGGAAATGTCGTCGGGAACGATCAGGCCGTTTTTATTGGCCGAGGCCAGAATGCCGAGCGTCGCGAAGTTGGTAAGAGCGATGAAGGCGGTGGCGAGCCTTTCCCCTTCCATGAACGCGCCGAGCCGTTCCGCCGCCGTGTCGAAATCGAGGCCGACCTCGATCAGCGTCGGTACCGGCAGGCCAGACCGGGACAGCGCGCCCTCGATCCCCTCGCAGCGCTCGCGGATGTTCTGCAAGGCCATGGACGAGGCTGCGACGACGAAGCGCCTGTGGCCGAGCGCGACGAGATGTTCGGCCGCCTTGCGTCCGGCATCGACATTGTCGACCGTCACGGCATCGCCCGTGAAATTCGCGGGAACGCGGTCGGCGACGACGAAGGGAACGCCGCTGCCGATCAGCAGGTCACGGCTGGAAAAGGCGTCCGTGCAGGGGATGATGACCACACCGGCCGGGCGCCAGGCGAGAAGGGCCGACAGGCGCCTTGCCTCCTCCTCGGCATCGCCGTGCGAGCTCGCGACGATGATGTCGTAACCCTCGTCGCGGACGCTGGTCTCGATCGCCGCGATCAGGCTGGTGAAAAACGGGTTGTTGAGGTCGGGAACGAGCGCGGCGACGATCCGCGCCTTGCCGGCGCGAAGCTGGGAGGCGGCGCGGTCCGGCTGGTAGCCGAGGTCGCTCGCCGCCTGGCGCACACGCTCGACGAGGTCGGCCTTGACCGCGCGATTGCCGCTGAAGACGTTGGAGACGGTGCCGGCTGAAACGCCGGCCCGCTTGGCAACGTCCTTGATCGAGACCACCATGCCGATCCACCCCTCCCAAGGCGTGCCGAATCCTTAAAACGATTTACGAAAAACGTTTTAAGAGAAGTTTCCCGCGATATCAAGAGAAATCTTTCGCCGGTCTCGGGAGAGAGCGGCGAGGGCGCACCGCGTCCGTCGCGCGGAGGCGGGTCCCGGATCCTCGAGAAGGACGGCTGAAAGTGGAGGATCTCCTCATCTCCTTGATCGCTACGGGCTGCGGTTGCCTTGCGCCATGCGATCACCGGACACGAAGGGCGACAGCAGAGCGGCATGCGCCGAGACCCCGGGACATCCGGCCGTTCGCGCAAGCTCGATTGCTGCCATGGGCAACGGCCATCCCCGGCCCGCCGCCGGGCCCCACCCGCGCATGTCTCGCCACCGACGCGGCGCCGCCTGCCAACCGCCCGAATGATCGCGACCGCCTTATGAGGCCTTGCCGGCGATCTCGATATCCGCTATTGATTTCGAAATTTCAATGATTGTAGAAATATGGAAGAGCATCAGGCACTCGCATCCTTCTCAGCCCTCTCCCAGGAGACCCGCCTCAGGGTCGTGCGGATGCTGGTCGTCGCCGGAGCCGGGGGCATGACCGCAGGGAACATCGCGGCGAAGGCCGGGACCTCTCCGTCGAACATATCGTTTCACCTGAAGGAACTGGAACGGGCGGGGCTCGTCCGCCAGCAGCGCGAATCCCGATCCATCATCTACATGGCCCGTTTCGAAGGACTGAGCGGCCTGGTGCGCTTCCTTCTGGAGGACTGTTGCGGTGGCCATCCCGAGATCTGCGAGCCGGTGGGATCGGTCGTCTGCCGCCCTCCCGCCCCTGGGACGGACGCGGCAGGGCGGCCGTCTCGCCCGGCCGGAGCCGGTCGCCGCGCCGGCGCTCCGCTGGCGATGGAGCCGATCCGCGGCGACGACGACCGGCTGCGCGCGGCGCTTGCCGCTGCCTCCCTTCCCCTCGACGACCTCACGGAGCCGGGCAGACAGGTCTTCCGGTTCACGGCGAACGGTCGGACGGTCGGATTTGGCGGGCTGGAAACACTTGGCGCCTGCGCGCTGCTTCGCTCCTTCGTCGTCTCCGAAGACCAGAGGGGACGGGGCTATGGCGCGACGATTGCGCGCATGCTGCTCGGCAGGGCCCGAGACGCCGGTGGGGAGGCCGTCTACCTGATGACGGAATCAGCCGTCGGCTTCTTCGAGAGGCTTGGATTTCGGGTCACGTCGCGAGACATGGCACCGGCCGCGATCCTCGCGACGCGTCAGGCGTCAGGCCTGTGCCCGGCCTCCGCCACGATCATGGTGAAGGATGTCGCGGCATGAAGGGTCCGGCCTTCCCGCTGTCGCGCCGTCTCGGCGCCGAGGCCCTCGGCACCCTGATCCTCGTCGCCACTGTCGTCGGCTCCGGCATCATGGCCGACCGGCTGACCGACGACGCGGCGCTGGTCCTGCTGGGCAACACGGTGGCGACGGCGGCGATGCTCGTCGTGCTGATCGCGACGCTCGGACCGGTCTCCGGTGCGCATTTCAATCCCGTGGTGTCTCTGGTCTTCGCACTTCGCCGCGACCTCGAAGGCCGTGCGGCACTGGCCTACGGCCTCGCGCAGATCGTCGGCGGGATCGCCGGCACGCTGCTGGCGCATGCGATGTTCGAAATGCCCCTGATGCAGGTGTCGACGACGATCCGCATCGGCGGCGGCCAGTGGCTTGCCGAGGCGGTCGCCACCTTCGGCCTGATCTTCGTCGTCCTTGCCGGCCTCCGTTTCCGGCCTCAGGCGATCTCCGGCCTTGTCGGCCTCTACATCACCGCCGCCTACTGGTTCACCGCCTCGACCGCGTTTGCCAACCCCGCCGTGGCGATCGCCCGCGCCGCCTCCGACACGTTCGCGGGCATCCGCCCCGCCGACCTGCCGGGCTTCCTCCTCGCCGAAACCGTCGGCGCGCTTCTGGCGCTGGCGGTGGCCGGATGGATGCTGGTGGAGCCGGCGCCGATCGCCCGTCGGGATCGCTCGGATACGCCCGCACCGCTGTAGGTCTTTGTTTCTATGCCAGTCTCGCAAAGCCCCTGCACAGGTTCGCGAGAGAGGCTGTCGATCCCTCCCGCACCCGGAACCCGGCCCATGACCGTCACGATCTACCACAACCCCGCCTGCGGAACCTCGCGCAATGCGCTGGCGCTGATCCGTCATGCCGGGTTCGAGCCGACCATTGTCGACTACCTGCAGACGCCGCCGTCACGGGAGGAACTGGTGCGACTGATCGCCGACGCCGGACTGACCGTGCGCCAGGCGATCCGCGAGAAGGGCACGCCCTTTGCCGAAAAAGGCCTCGACGATCCGTCGCTTGCCGATGACCAGTTGCTCGACGCCATGCTGGCCATGCCGATCCTGATCAATCGTCCCTTCGTGGTTTCACCGCTCGGCACGAGGCTTGCCCGGCCGTCCGAGACGGTCATCGACATCCTGCCTGAGACGTTCAAGGGCGCCTTTGCCAAGGAGGACGGCGAGGTCGTTCTCGATGCGGAGGGAAAGCCCCTTCGCTGATCCGCCCGCCAGAATCCGGGCCATCGCGGGCACTTGCAAGAACCCGGATTTCCGGAGTTCGGCTTTTGGATACTCAATAATTTGCCAAGTGTGACCCCCCCGAAATCGGGCTTTGCGGAGGCGTACGTCCTTCTTTCAAAGGCGGGCGGAAGTGATCCGGCCGGCCACGACGCCCCGTAGGTTTGGCAGCGTCCCTTCGACCTCTTCGCCCAATCCTGAAGCAATTCTGAGGGGTTTCGGCGGAGCCACCGCCCCGCGCGACGCGTCGGGATCTTCGGTCTCCCTCCAGCCCCATCCGTCTCGCCATCCCGTGACGTTCGATGCGCCTTCCGGTGCCTCAGTCAATCAGGCAAGGCCGGCGCTCGCCGCTGTAGCTGCGATACGTATTGTCGGATGCGCGGTAGGAGGCGTATCGGCGGCGGCATCGGTCGATGGTCTCTTCACTGATGAACCCGGCCATAGTCGCGTCGCCATCGACGTTGACGATGGCGCCGTCTGGGCTGAAATCAGCGGGAGCATCCGCTGCCGTCGCCATCGCGATCTCCAGGAACGGCGACACGCACGGACGGATCTCGCCGCGATAGCTGCGATAGGTATTGTCGTCCGGCCGGTAGGAACGGTAGCGCCGCTCGCACCAGGCGACATGTTCCGCCCTGTAGACCGCCATCGCGTCACCATCATCCGTTATTCCTTGTGAAACCGAACCGGTCGTGTCGCCGTCGATCTCGGAGATCTCGATCGCAGCCGTTTGCCTTGTGTCGCTCACGGAGGAGGGGGCGGTCGCGGTTTCGATGCTTTCCCTTGAGATGTGGGCCGGCGTGCTGACGACCGGCGCCGGCAGCGGCCGTGCGGGCAGGCGTTCGAAATCCTGGCTGTCCGGATCGACCGGGCGTGGCGTGGACGGCCACAATTGGGCAAGATCGATGCTTTCGAGCGCCGCACGCGGCGGCTTCGCCATCAGCGTCGTCGCGCTGAAGAAGCCTGCCGCGAAAAGCGCCGTCGACGCGTAGATGCCAAGGCTGATCCAGAAGACGGGCTTCATCGCCGGTTTCTCCCGTATGTGGCTGCAAGACCGAAATGCCCGTTGTCGCGGGCGTGTCGGCTCGGGAAGCGGGTCCAGGGTAAGCCATGCGGGGAACGACGGACAGGCCAGCCGCAGGCGAGGTCTGCCCGGTAACGCCGTGATCGCGGCCAAGGTTCCGATGCGGGAACGGCACGCCTGCTCAGGGGGCCTTGACCATGGTGCCGCCGCCGCTCGCCTGGTCCGTCGGGAAGACCTCGATGCGCGCCACATCGACATGCGGCGGCAGGTCGATCACGTCGCCGACGATGCGGGCGATGTCCTCGGGCTGGATCGGGCGATAGCCGTCATAGAGGACGGCGCTGGCCTGGTTGTCCGGGATCGCGCTGCGATAGAGCGCGGTCTGGACGCGGCCGGGCGCAATTTCGGTCACCCGCACCGACGTGCCGAGAAGGTCGCAGCGAAGATTGTCGCAGAACAGGCTGAGGCCCGCCTTGGAAGGACCGTAGACGCCCATGGTCGGGTAGGCCGAAAGGCCGGCGATGGAGCCGACATAGAGGAGATGGCCGCGCCGTCGCTCCACCATGCCCGGGAGCAGGAGGCGGGTCAGATGCATCGGCGCCTTCAGGTTGACGTCGATCATCGCGTCGATCTCTGCCGGGTCGACCTCATGGAAGGCGGCGCGGGACGAGAGGATGCCGGCATTGTTGACGAGGACGTCGACCGCGACGCCGGCAAGGGCGGCCGCGATCGCTGCCGTGTCGCGGACGTCCGCCTTGACGGGAACCGCGCCGAATGCCCGGTGGAGATGGTCGAGTCCCGCCGCATCGCGGCCGATGGCGTAGACGGCCATTCCGCGACGCCTGAGGACCGGCACCACGGCTTGGCCGATGCCGCTGGTGGCGCCGGTGACGACGGCGATGCGATCCGCGTCAGACATAGATGTATCCCCCGCTGACGACGACGTTCTCGCCGGTCGCATAGGTGTTGCGGCTCGAGGCCATCATCACGATCCATTCGGCCATCTCCGCCGGTTCCGCCGCGCGGCCGAGCGCGCTCGCTCTCGCGAGTTCCGGCAGGAAGCCGAGCTCCTTCGCTCGCTCCGTGGCGAAGCCCGCAGGTGCGACCGAATTGACGAGGATCTGGTCCTTCGCGCATTCCTGGGCAAAGGATTTCGTCAGGCTGACGACCGCCGCCTTGGTCGCGGCATAATGCGCGTTCTGGGGATGCGCCTTGAAGGCGTCGACCGAGGTGACGTTGACGATGCGGCCCGTCACCGCCGGCGGCGCGACATGCCGGCGCATGTGGCGCACGGCGGCGACCATCATGTGGTAGGTGCCCTTGATGTTGATGGCGTTTTCGAGGTCCCACTCGTCGTCGGTGATGTCGAGGATGGGCGCGCGCGGATAGATCGCGGCGCTGTTGACGAGCGCGTGGATGCGGCCGAGCGTCGCCGCGACCGCCTCGAAGGCCGGATGCGCCGTCTCCGCCCGCGAGATGTCCGCGGCCGCGGTCGCGACCGTCGCGCCGAGCGCGGAAAGTTCGGCGGCGGCGGCTTCGAGCAGCCCCGCGTTCCTGTCGATCAGGCCGATCCCGGCTGCGCCACGCGCGATCATCAGCCGTGCCGTGGCAAGCCCCAAGCCCGAGGCGCCGCCGACGATGACGACGGTCTGGTCCTTCATGATCGTTCTCCCAGCAAGGACAGAGAGTAGAATTTATCTGTTATCACTTATATGCCAAGTTTTATCAGTGCAAGCCGCCCCGTCCGGATGCCGGTAATTTTGGCGGGCGGCAACGGCGCTCCCTTCCGCGCCGACGGCAAGTCCTGTATGATATATGACAAGTGCAAACCTCTCCCATGGAGCACAAGGGCGATGTCGGTGATCACGCAGCGCGGCAACCTGGCCGAGATCGTCGTCGCAAGGCTCGTCGAGCGGATCGATTCCGGCCTCTACGCCGCCGGCGAGAAGATCCCGTCCAGCGCCGAGCTCTGCGCCGAGTTCGGCGTCTCGCGCACCGTGATCCGCGAGGCGCTGACCTCGCTGAAGGTCGCCGGCCGGGTCACGGCGCGGCAGGGCGCCGGCGTCTACGTGACGGAGCGCGACACCCGGGCGCTTCACTACGACGCCGGGCGGATCGACGACATCCGCTCCGCGATGGAGATCCTCGAACTGCGCCTCGGGGTCGAGATGCAGTCCGTCGCGCTCGCCGCGCAACGCCGCACGCCGGAGGCGCTCGCCGACATCGCCCGCGCCTATGACCGGCTGGAAAGCCTGGACGGCGGCGACGCCGAGACGGAGGCGCTGGCCGACTTCGACTTCCACCTGGCGATCGCCCGGGCGACGCGCAACCCGCATTTCCCGCGCTTCCTCGAGGCGGTGATGGGCGAAATCAGCCTCGACCTCGTGATGAAGCATCGCCTGTCCGGCCGCGCCCCGGCGGCCTACCGCAAAAGGATCGGCAGGGAACACGCCGCGCTGCTGGCGGCGATCACCCAGGGCGACGCGAAGGCGGCGCGCCAGACCCTCGTCGCCCATCTGGAGGAGAGCCTCACCCGCTATCGCCATATGCTCGAAGCCCCGGCGGCGGCCGACGGCCGCGACTGAGGCGCCGTCGCGCCGCACGACCGTCATGTCGCGGCGGCGAGCGCCTGCGCGCGGATCTGGCTCAGGCTCATCTTCGGCGTGACCGCCTCCGGGTCGATGCGGATCTCGATCAGTGCCGGCCGGCCCGATCCGGCGGCGCGATGGAAGGCTCCGGCGAATTCCTCCGTCTTCTCGACTGTCTCGCCATGCAGGCCATAGGCGCGGGCAAGGGCGGCGAAATCCGGATTGGTCAGCCGCGTGCCGGAGACGCGGCCGGGATAATGGCGCTCCTGATGCATGCGGATCGTGCCGTACATGCCATTGTTGATGACGAGCACGATGATGCGCGCGTCATATTGCGCGGCGGTCGCCAGTTCCTGCCCGTTCATCAGGAAACATCCGTCGCCGGCAAAGGCGACGACCATGCGCCCGGGTGCGGCGAGTTTCGCCGCGACCGCCGCCGGCACGCCGTAGCCCATCGAGCCGTTGGTCGGCCCGAGCTGGCTGCGGAAGGTGCGATACTGGTAGAAGCGGTGCGCCCAGGTGGAATAGTTGCCGGCGCCGTTGGTGATGATCGCATCCTCGGGCAGCGTCCCGCGCAGCCAGGCCATGATCTCGCCCATCTGCACCGGACCGGGGATCTGGGGATGGACGAGATTGGCGCGGTAATCGGCATGGACCGCCTCGACCCAGGCCGCGCGCGCCGGCGCAGAGGACGGCGACAGCCGCGCCGCCTGGGAAAGGAAGCCCGCGACCGTCGCCTGGATCGGCAGCGTCGCATGGTAGACCCGGCCGAGCTCGTCGGCGCCCGGATGGATATGGACGAGCGGCTGGCGCGGCACGGGGATGTCGACCAGCGCATAGCCGCCCGTGGTCATTTCTCCGAGCCGCGCGCCGATCGAGACCAGAAGGTCGCAGCCGCGCAGATGCTCCATCAACTTCGCTCCCGCCGCCGGGCCGAGATCGCCGGCATAGTTCGGATGGGCGTTGTCGAAAAGGTCCTGGCAGCGGAAGGAGGCGGCGACGGGAAGGGCGAAGCGCTCGGAGACGCTCTTGAGGTCCGCGACCGCCTGCGGCGTCCAGCCGCCACCGCCGACGACCACCATCGGCCGCTCGGCCTTCGCCAAAAGGGCGGCGAGGTCGTCGAGCTGCGATCCGCCGGCATAGGTCTCCACCCGGCGATAGGCGGGCGCGTCGGCGACCGCCACCCGATCGGTCAGCATGTCCTCCGGCAGCGCCACGACGACCGGCCCCGGCCGGCCGTTGACGGCGCGGTGGAAGGCCTGGCTGACAAGCTCCGGAATGCGGGCGGCGTTCTCGATCTCCACCACCCATTTCGCCATCGGGCCGAACATGCGGCGATAGTCGATTTCCTGGAAGGCCTCGCGCTCCATCTGGTCGCGCGCCACCTGGCCGATGAAGAGGATCATCGGCGTCGAATCCTGGAATGCCGTGTGCACGCCGACCGAGGCATTGGTGGCCCCGGGTCCCCGCGTGACGAAGCAGATGCCGGGCTGGCCGGTCAGCTTGCCATGCGCCTCGGCCATATAGGCCGCTCCGCCCTCCTGCCGGCAGATGACGAAGTCGATCGCATCGGCGGCATCGTGGAAGGCGTCGAGCACGGCGAGATAGCTTTCGCCGGGCACGCCGAAGGCGCGCGTCACGCCGTGGATCCGCAGCGCATCGACCAGGATCTCGCCGCCCGTGCGCGCCTTTTTATCCGTCGCCATGATGTCTCCTCCCGTTTGTTCTTGTCAGATCACAGCCTGTTCGAGAAAGGGCCGCCCGGCAACCACCCTTTCATGACCGAAGGACGAAAGATCGAGCGTGCGGAAGCCGCCATGCACGATCAGCTCGGCGAGACCGCGCCCCATGGCCGGCGACTGCTGCAGCCCGTGACCGGAAAAGCCGTTGGCGAAGAGGAAATTTTTCACCACGCCGTGCGGTCCGAGGATGACATTGTGGTCGAGCGTGCAGTAGTCGTAGTGCCCGGCCCAGGCATTCACCACCTTGATCGCCTCGAAGGCCGGCACGCGGTGCGCCAGCGCCGGCCAGATCTCCTCCTCGAACTCGTCATGCATGACGGCGAAATCGTCCGGATCGACCGCCGGGTCATGCCGGGGCGCGGTTCCCATCAGGTAGAACCTGCCTTCCGGCCGGAAGAAGACGCCGGAGGGATCGATGGTCAGCCCGACCGGACCTTCGAGCGGCGTGCGACAGTCCACCACGAAAAGCGAGCGGCGGCGCGGCTCGACGGGGATGTCGAGCCCGGCCATGCGGGCGACATGTCTGCCGTTGGTGCCGGACGCGTTGACCAGCACGTCGCAGGCAATCGTCTGTCCGCCTTTCGTCGTCACCGAGACGATACGGTCGCCCGCGCGTCCGACCGCGACGACCTCGTCCTCGATATAATCGACGCCGAGCGCTCGGGCCTTGCGGCGAAAACCCTGCAACAGGGCGGAACTGTCGAACCAGCCCTCGCCGCGCTCGCCGGTGCTGCCGAGCGTCAGCCCGTCGGTGTTGAGCCAGGGAAAGCGGCGGGCCAGGGCCTCCGGGGCGAGCAGCGACACCTCGGCGCCGCAGGCGACCTGCGTCTCGTGATTGGCGCGCAGCACGCCGGCGCCGCGCTCGTCGCCGGCGAGGAAGAGATAGCCGTTCTCGTGGAAGCCGATCTCCGGCACATCGCCGTCGACCGCGACATTTTCCCTGAAACGGCGGATGAAATCCGTGCCGAACTGCGAGATCTTGACATTGATCGGATTGGAGAACTGGTGGCGGATCGAACTCGACGACAGGGCCGTCGCCGAGCGGGCATAGCTCCAGTCCTTCTCGATCACCAGCACCGAGCCGGTGAAATCGGGATCGAGGGCGAGGAAATAGGCCGTGGCGCTGCCGATGACGGCACCGCCGACGATGACGACGTCATAGGATGTTCGCGGAGCCTGCATGACGGTGCCTCAGTGCTCGTCCTCGAAATGGCCGGCGGCGCAGAAGCTGCCGCCCTGGTAGCGCACGGCCGGATCGTTCGGATCGCCTTGCGGGGTCCTGGCGAGGATCTCGGCGCGATACGCGTCGGCGCTGTCCTGCGGCCTGTAGCCGAGCACGGCCGCCGTCCGGTTGTCCCAGAAGGCCTCCGAATTGTTCGACATGCCATAGGCGACCATGAAGCCGACACGCGGCGCGGTGAGGCACTTCTCGATCAGTTGCCGGCAGTCGCGGAAGGAGAGCCAGGTGATGAGATGGCGCCGGTCGGTCGGCTCGGGAAAACAGGAGCCGATGCGCAGGCAGACGCTCTCGATGCCGAACTTGTCGTGGTAATAGCGGGCAAGATTCTCGACGAAGGTCTTCGACACGCCGTAGAGGCTGTCCGGCCGGGTGGGGACGGTGCCGTCGATCGTCTCGGTGCGCTCGTAATAGCCGATCGCATGGACGGAGCTCGCATAGACGATGCGCTTGACGCCGTGCCGGCGCGCCGCCTCGTAGATGTTGTAGCCGCCGGTGATGTTGGAATCGAGCACGGTGCGCCAGGGGCCTTCCAGCGACAGACCGCCGAGATGGACGATCGCGTCGCAACCCTCGACCGCCGCCGACACCCTGTCGAAGTCGGCGAGATCGAGCGGCATGTCCTCCTCGTGTTGGGCGAGATCGGCGCAAGGGGTGAGATCCGAAAGCCGGACGCTGCGGCCGAGCCGCGTGCCGGAGGCGCGCAACGCCGTGCCGATCCGGCCGGCGGCGCCGGTGACGAGGGTCTTCTGGTAATCGGTCATGGGGTCTCCTCGGATCGGCGAAGGGTCTTGAAGGCGGCGCCGACGCGGTCGCCGGCAAGGCCCAGCGTTTCGCGCGACATCGCCGAGGGAAGGTGCGGACGAACGAAGAGGCCGGAGCCGGGCCGCGTCGCGATCTTACCCCCGGCGAGGGCGTGCGGGCGACCGACGGCTTCGACCGGCGCCGTCTCGAAGGTCGTCGTCACGGTTCGCCATCCCCGCCGTCGTAAAGCGTGGCCTGCGCGGGGGTGATGTAGCCGTGCCTGAGATCCTCGGCGACGGCCTCGGCCGGCCGGTCCGCTGGATCGCCGTAGCCGCCGCCGCCCGGCAGCGACAGGACGAGCCGGCGGCCCTCGGGCACGAATTGCAGCCCCTTGCCCTTCAACACCGTCCCGTCGTCGAGCGCGACGCCCCCCGCCGCCCCGTCATGGCCGCCGTCACGGCCGCGCGCGGGATGGTGGAGACGGTCGAACATGGCGGAGAAACGCAAGGCATAGCCCTCCGCCGCCTCGATCTCGATCGTCTGGCCGAGCCCGCCGCGCCGCGCCCCCGCGCCGCCTGAGCCTTCCCGCAGTTCCTTGCGCCAGACGATGACGGGGCCGACATTCTCCGTCGCCTCGACCGGCATCGTGTGCACGCCGCTCGGAAACGCCGTCGCGTTGAGGCCGTCGAGCGATGCGCGCGCGCCGGCGCCGCCGGAATTGAACATCAGGATTTCCGCGCCGCGCCCCTCTCCCGACACCGGCCGCAGGCTCATATGCAGGTTCCAGAGGGCGCTCGCCCCCTCCGCCGGTATCTTTCCCGGCAGCGCCTGGTGCAGGGCGCCGAGCACGAGATCCGGCACGAAATGGCCGAGCACATGGCGCACGGCGACGGGGGCGGGGCGTTTGGCGTTGAGGATGCAGCCTTCCGGCGCCGTGACCGCGAAGGGCGCGAGCGAGGCGGCATTGTTCGGGATCTCCGGCGCCACCACGCATTTGATGCCGTAGCAGGCATAGGCCTTGGCATAGACGAGCGGAACGTTGATGCCGAAGGGGCTCGCAGCCGAGGTGCCGTCGAAATCGACCAGCACCCCGTCCGGCCCGATGGTGAGGCGGGCGGCGAGATGCACCGGCGCGTCGTAACCGTCGAGATCGAGGCTGTAGGACCAGCATCCGTGCGGCAGGTGCTCCAGCCGCTCCAGCGTCGCCGCGCGGCTGTGCGCGAGGATGAAGCCGCCGATCGTCGTCAGGTCCGGAAGGTCGAATTCCGTCAGCATGTCGACGAGGCGGCGATGGCCGGTCTCGTTGCAGGCGGCAAGCGCGTGCAGGTCGCCGACCACCTTGTCGCTCTCGCGCACATTGTTGTGCACGATCTGGATCAGCGTCCGGTTGATCTCACCGCGCTCGAAGAACTTCATGATCGGGATGAAGAGGCCCTCTTCGTAGACCTCGCGCGCATCCGGCCCGAAGCCGCGCCCGCCGACATCGACGACATGGGCGGTCGCGGCGAAGTAGCCGACCAGCCTGCCCTGATGGAAGGAGGGCGTGACGACGGTGATGTCGTGCAGGTGGCCGGTGCCCTTCCACGGGTCGTTGGTGATGTAGACGTCGCCCTCGAAGATGTTCCCGGGGCCGATGTCGCGGATGAAATGGGCGACGGACTCCGCCATGGCATTGACGTGGCCGGGCGTGCCGGTGACGGCCTGCGCCAGCATCCGGCCCTCGAGGTCGAAGATGCCGGCGGAAAGGTCGCCCGCCTCGCGCACCGAGGTGGAGAAGGCGGTGCGGATCAGCGTCTGCGCCTGCTCCTCGACGACGGAGATCAGCCGGTTCCACATGACCTGCATCCGGATATCGATCATCGGGCGATCCTCACGAGCGGGTGACGCGCAGGCAGCCGTCGCGCTGGACGACGGCACGGAAGGCGGAGGTGAGCACGGTCGACGTCTCGCGCTCGACGATGACCGCGGGGCCTTCGACGACATCGCCCGGAGACAGCGTCCCGCGCGCGACGATGCCGGCGTCGCGATAGGCGCCGGCCGCGGCCTCGAACAGGCGCCGCCGGCCCGTCGGCGCGACGACGGCGCCCTCGGCGATCGCCGGCACGCGCGCCACCGGCGGCAGCGGCGAGCGCGCCTTGACCGACCAGCCGACGATCTCGATCGGCAGTCCCTCGATGGCGCGGCCGAAGAAGCGGGCATAGGCTTCCTCGAACCGCCCCGCAATGTCGCCGACACTGCCGTCATCAAAGGGTCCGTCGCCGAGCGGCACGGGAATGTCCCAGCCCTGTCCGGCATAGCGCATGAAGAGCGTGCGCTCGATCACCGGCGCCCCGGCGTTAAGCCCGCCCGCGACGAAGCCGAGCGCCTCGGCCTCCATCGCCGCAATAAGGCGGTTGGCGCCGGCGATATCGAACGCCGACAGCGCGAAGACGGCGCTGCGCACCGACTCGTAGCCGAAGGGCGCGCGCAGGAAGCCGATCGCCGAGCCGACGCCGGCGCCCGGCGGCACGAGGAAAGTGGAAATCCCCATCTTCTCGCAGAGCCGCGCCGCGTGCAGAGGACCCGCCCCGCCGAAGGTGATCATGGTGAAGTCGGCGATGGCCTTGCCGCTCTCGACCGCATGCACCCGGCCGGCATTGGCCATGTTCTCGTCGACCATCTCGCAGATACCGTAGGCGGCGGCGTCCGCATCGAGGCCAAGAACGGCGCCGATCGCCGCTTCTATTGCCGCGCGTCCGAGCGGCACGGAAAGCGGTATGGCGCCGCCGGCGAAATTGTCGGGGTCGAGCTTGCCGAGGATGAGGTCGGCATCGGTGACGGTCGGCCGCGTGCCGCCGCGCCGGTAGCAGGCCGGCCCCGGCTCGGAGCCCGCCGAATGCGGCCCGACGCGGATCTGGCGCATGCCGTCGACCGAGGCGATCGAGCCGCCGCCGGCGCCGATCTCGACCATCTCGACCACGGGAATGGAGATCGGCATGCCCGACCCTTTGCGGAAGCGCCAGGTGCGCGCGACCTCGAAGGTCTTCGCTGTCTTCGGTTCGTGCTTCTCGATCAGGCAGATCTTCGCCGTCGTGCCGCCCATGTCGAAGGACAGCACCGCGTCGAGGCCGTGGCGCCGGGCGATGTCGGCGGCGAAGATCGCGCCGCCGGCGGGACCGGATTCGACGAGGCGGACGGGAAATTCCGCCGCGGTTTCCACCGAAATGATGCCACCGCCGGAATGGATCATGAAGACCGGCCCCTCGACGCCGATGCCCTTCAGCGCGACGGTGAGCCGGTCGAGATAGGACTGGATCGCCGGCTTGACATAGGCATTGGCGCAGACCGTGTTGAAGCGTTCGAATTCGCGCATCTGCGGCGAGACCTCGGACGAGATCGAAACCGAGATGTCCGGCAGGCGTTCGAGGATGGCTGCGCGCGCGGCCACTTCGTGCGCGCCATTGGCATAGGCGTGGAGAAAGCCGATCGCGACGCTGTCATAGCCGCCCGCGGAGACAGCCTCGATCGCGGCGGCGAGGGAGGCTGTCTCGAGCGGCAGCAGCACCGCGCCGGCCGCGTTCATCCGCTCGCGCACGGTGAAACGGTCGGCGCGGGCGATGAGCGCGGGCGGAAGGACGATGTCGAGATCATACTGCTCGAAGCGGTTTTCCGTGCGCATCTCGAGCACGTCGCGAAAGCCCTCCGTGGTGACGAAGGCGGTCTTCGCGCCGCGCCGCTCGATCAGCGCGTTGGTCGCAAGCGTCGTGCCATGAATGACGAGACCGATGTCGGAGACGGCGATGCCGGCCATGGCCGCCACCCTTTCGATGCCTTCAAGGATCGCCCGCTCCGGCGCGGCATAGTCGGTCAGGAGCTTCAGCGAATGGAGCACGCCATCGAGATCGAGCGCGATGTCGGTGAAGGTACCGCCGATATCGACGCCGACCCGGCAGTTCCTCGTGACGCCCGTGACCATGCCGTTCCCCGCTCCGCGCCGCCGCGACCTCGATTTCCGGATATATCACTTATCATACATGTGTCAAGAAATCCGGCTGGCCGCCCGTGCGCGGGGAAAGCGGGAACGGCGCTTGACAAACGCACCGTGACCGTATTTTAATCGCGCTCAAGATTTGGGCATTTTGCCCACCTCCTTGACATGACCTCGTCCGTCGCAGGGCAATAGCGCCCCACAACGCTCCGGTTTCCGGATCCCAAAGCGTTGTGGGTTTTTCGTGTTTGGAACATGTATGCCAGATGTGGTGAAGATCGGCATCCTCTATTCGACCACCGGGCCCTACGGGTCGCTCGGGCGCGACGGGCGCGACGGCGCCGAATTCGCCTTCCATGACTATCGCGCCGCCGGCGGCGCGACGATCGAGCCGGTGTTCTTCGACCCCCATGCCGACCTCGCCGCCTATCTTGACGGCGCCCGCGCGCTCCTGCGCGACCATGGCTGCCGCCACGTCGTCGGCACCATCACCTCGGCCGCGCGCAAGGAGGTGATCCCGCTCGTCGAGAAGCATGACGGGCTCCTGTGGTACATGTGCCCCTACGAGGGCTTCGAGGCCAACGAGAACGTCATCTACGTCGCCGGCTGCCCGAACCAGCACCTGATCCCGCTCTTCGACCACCTGATCCAGCGCCACGGCGCCCGCCCCTACCTGCTCGGCGCCAATTATGTCTGGGGCTGGGAGATGAACCGGCTGGCGCGGGAGCTGATCCACAATGCCGGCGGCACCGTGCTCGGCGAGCGCTACCTGCCGCTGGAGGAGACGGCGGTGGAGCGCATCGTCGCCGACATCGCGGAGAAGCGGCCGAGCTTCATCCTCAACAACCTGATCGGCCCGTCGAGCTATGCCTTTCTCGCGGCGCTCAGGGCGCTTGGTGAACGCGATCCCGCCTTCCTGCCGGAGAACTGCCCGGTCGCCAGCTGCGACCTCACCGAATGCGAGCTGCCCGATATTCCCGAAAGCGTCGCCGTCGGCCAGCTCTGCGCCCTTCCCTATTTCGACAGTCTCGACACGGCCGGAAACCGGGCGTTCAAGGCGCGCATCGCGCGCTGGCGGCCGGAACGCGGCAAGGTGTCGAGCATCTTCGCCAGCGCCTATGCGACCGCTGCGCTCTGCATCGCGGCGATCGAGGCCTGCGGCAGCGACGACCCGGTCGCGGTGCGCCGCGAGCTCCTGTCGCGCGTCTGGCCGTCGGTGCTCGGCCCGCTGCGGATCGATCCGAAGACCAACCACGCCGCCCTTCCCTTCCATCTCGGCCGGATCAACACGGCCGGCGGCTACGACGTCATCGCCTCCCGACCGGCGATTGCGGCCGACCCCTATCTGACCGGCGCCGGCGGCGCGCCGCGGCTGAGGGTGGTGTCATGACGGCGCGGACTCCGACATTCACCCGCTGGCGCGCGACGATCCTCGCCGAGGAGGACGGCCACACCGACCGTCTGCGTCGCCAGCTCCAGCGTCTCGGCATGGAGGTTCAGCACCAGTGGCGGCCGCTCGCGGCGGATGCGTTGCCCGATCTGGTGCTCGTCGATGCCGACCAGGGATGGGACGAACTCCTGCCCTGGCCGGCATCGGCGCCGTCCCGTCCCGTGGTGGCGATCCTCGGCTCGGAGGCGCCGGGCCGCATCGCCTTCGCCATAAGGCAGGGCGCCGGCGCCATCCTCGCCAAGCCGGTGACGACCGCCGCCATCTATCCGGCCCTGGTGCTTGCCGTATCGATCCACGAGGAGCGCGCGAAAGCCGCCGAGACGATCGCCCGCCTCGAGGAACGGCTGAGGCTTCGGCCCGTCGTCTTCGCCGCCGTGGCGAAGCTGAAGGCGGAACGCGGGCTCGACGACACGCAGGCCTATGCGGTGCTGCGCGACTGCGCCATGCGCCGGCGGCTCCCGGTCGAGCAGATCGCCGCCTTCTTCATCGGCGGTTCCGAAACCCTGCGCGAGGTCGGCTGATGCGGGTGCTGAAGGAGCTCTGCCGCCAGCCGGCGGCCCTGTTCGGGCTCGTCGTCGTGCTGGCCGTCGTCGTGCTGGCGCTCGCGGCTCCGCTGATCGCGCCGTTCGATCCGGACAACCAGATGTTCGACGGGCTGACGCTCGAGGGCGCGCCGATGCCGCCGGGTGACGCCTTCCTGCTCGGCACCGACACGCTCGGCCGCGACCTCTTCTCGCGCCTGCTCTACGGCGCGCGCACCTCGCTCGTCATCGGCCTGCTGGCGAACGGCGTCGCGGTCGCGATCGGCCTCCTCGTCGGCATCACCGCCGGTTATCTGCGCGGGCTTGCCGGCAACCTCCTGATGCGCTTCACCGACCTCATGATGGCCTTTCCGGCGCTGCTGCTCGCCATCGTTCTGGCCGCGATCCTGCGGCCGAGCCTGCTGATCGTCGCCATGGTCATCGCGCTCGTCAACTGGGTGCAGGTCGCCCGCATCGTCTATACCGAGACGCGCGGGCTGGTGGAGCGCGACTTCATCATGGCCGAGCGCGCGCTTGGCGCCGGCCATGCCCGCATCCTCTTCCACCACATCCTGCCGCATCTCGTGCCGACGGCGATCGTCTGGGGAACGCTCGGGATCGCCACGACGGTGCTCCTCGAAGCGACACTTTCCTTCCTCGGCATCGGCGTGCAGCCGCCGCAGCCCTCCTGGGGCAACATCATCTTCGAAAGCCAGAGCTATTTCCAGGCGGCGCCCTGGCTGGTCTTCTTCCCCGGCGCGGTCATCCTGCTGACGGCGCTCGCCTTCAATCTCGTCGGCGACGCGCTGCGCGACCTGCTCGACCCGACCCAGCGGGGGCGCGGCTGATGGCGGAACTTCTGGCAAAGCGGCTGGTGCAATCCGTCCTGATCCTTCTCGGCGTCGCCGCCATCACCTTCCTCCTGCTCTACGCGCTGCCCGCCGATCCGGCGCGCATGATCGCCGGCCGCAGCGCCACCGCCCAGACGGTCGCCAACATCCGCCACGAACTCGGCCTCGACCGGCCGCTTCTCGAACAGTTCGTCCGCTATCTCGGCAACCTCGTCCAGGGCGATCTCGGCCGCTCCTACGCGCAGAAGACCGAGGTCGTGACGCTGATCCTCGCCCGGCTGCCGGCGACGCTGACGCTGATGGCGGCCGGCATCGCCGTCGAGGTCGTCCTCGGCCTCGCCCTTGGCATCATCGCCGCGCTCAACCGCGGCGGCGCGGTCGACCGGCTGGTGATGACGCTCGCCTTCGTCGGCGTCTCGGCGCCGCAATTCGTCGTGGCGCTGATGCTGCTCTACGTCTTCGCCGCCACGCTCGGCTGGTTCCCGATGAGCGGCTACGGCACGCCCGTCCATGTCGTGCTGCCGGCGCTGACCCTCGGCATCCTCGGCGCCGGCTGGTATGCGCGCATCTCGCGCTCGGCGATGATCGACGTGCTCAACCAGGATTACATCCGCACCGCGCGCGCCAAGGGCCTGTCGCGGCGCCGGGTCGTCATGCGCCATGCGCTGCCCAACGCCATCCTACCGGTCGTCGCGATGATCGGCATCGACATCGGCCAGTTCATGGGCGGGGTCGTGGTGGTCGAGGCCGTCTTCGGCTGGCCGGGCATCGGCCAGCTCGCCTGGCAGGCGATCCAGCAGGTCGACATCCCGATCATCATGGGCGTGACCCTGACCTCGGCGCTCGCCATCGTCGCCGGCAACCTCGTCGCCGATCTCGCCGCGCCGCTCATCGATCCGCGCATCCGCAGCCACTGACATCCACCGAGAAGAAAAAGGGGAACTCTCATGCTGAAACGTCTTCTAAGGGCCTCCACCGCCGCCGCCTTCCTGAGCCTGATGCCGCTGTCCGTCATGGCGCAGGACACGCCGGCGCCGGGCGGCGACATCGTCGTCACCTACAAGGACGACATCACGACGCTCGATCCGGCGATCGGCTATGACTGGGTCAACTGGTCGATGATCAAGAGCCTGTTCTCCCGCCTCGTCGACTACACGCCGGGCACGGCGACGATCGTGCCCTCGCTCGCCGAGAGCTTCACCGTCGCGCCGGACGGCCTGACCTACACCTTCAAGCTGCGCAAGGGCGTCAAATTCTCGAACGGCCGCGAGGTCGTGGCCTCCGACGTGAAATACTCGATCGAGCGTGCCGTCGACCCGAAGACGCAAGGGCCCGGCGCCGGCTTCTTCGGCGCGATCGCCGGTTTCGACGACCTCACCGGCGGCACGGCGACGACGCTGTCCGGCATCGAGACGCCGGACGACGGCACGGTCGTCTTCAAGCTCTCCCGGCCGGACGCGACCTTCCTGCACGTTCTCGCGATCAACTTCGCCTCGGTCGTGCCGAAGGAGGCCGTCGAGGCCGCCGCCGGAGACTTCGGCAAGAAGCCGGTCGGCTCCGGGCCGCTGGTGCTCAAGGACTGGACGATCGGCCAGACGCTCGTCTTCGAGCGCAATCCCGACTATTTCCAGAAGGGCGTGCCGCTCGTCGACAAGGTGACGATCGAGGTCGGGCAGGAACCGCTGGTGGCGCTCTTGCGCCTGCAGAAGGGCGAGGTCGACATTGCCGGCGACGGCATTCCTCCGGCGAAATTCCTCGAGATCAAGAACTCCCCGGACGGCGCGGAGATGATCGTCGACGGCGAGCAGCTGCACACCGGCTACGTGACGCTGAACACCAAGGTGAAGCCCTTCGACGACGTCAAGGTCCGCCAGGCGGTCAACATGGCGATCAACAAGGAGCGCATTACCCGCATCCTGAACGGCCGCGCCACGCCCGCCAACCAGCCGCTTCCGCCGCTGATGCCGGGCTACGACACCGGCTTCACCGGCTATGCCTATGACGTCGAGAAGGCGAAGGCGCTGCTCGCCGAAGCCGGCCTCGCCGACGGATTCGAGACCGTGCTCTATTCGACCAACACCGATCCGCAGCCGCGCATCGCCCAGGCGATCCAGCAGGATCTCGCCGCCATCGGTATCAAGGCCGAGGTCCGGGCGCTGGCGCAGGGCAACGTGATTGCCGCCGGCGGCACGGAGGGCGAGGCGCCGATGATCTGGTCGGGCGGCATGGCCTGGATCGCCGACTTCCCCGATCCGTCGAACTTCTACGGCCCGATCCTGGGCTGCGCCGGGGCGGTGCAGGGCGGCTGGAACTGGTCGTGGTACTGCAACGAGGCGATCGACAAGCGCGCGATCGCGGCCGATTCCATGTCGGACCCGGCGAAGGCGGCCGAGCGCCAGGCGGTCTGGGGCAAGATCTACACCGACATCATGGCGGATGCGCCCTGGGTGCCGGTGATCAACGAGCGCCGGGTCGTCGCCAAGTCGCTGCGCATGGGCGGTCCGGACAACATCTATATCGACCCGACCCGCGTCATCAATTACGACGCCATCTTCGTCAAGCCGTAACATTCAGCTCCAGGACCGGCCTTCCCTGCCACGGGGAAGGCCGGTGTCGGCCCATCAAAAGACGATCCGGAGACACCCGATGTGCGTCGCCTGCACCCACACCATCCATCGCGCCCAGCACAATTTCGGCTGGAATCGTGACTTTCCGCCGGCATTGACCGCGAAACCCGGCGAGACCATCCTGTTTCAATGCATGGATTCCTCCGGCGGCCAGATCGGCGCCGATGCGACGATCGAGACGCTCGCCGCCCTCGATTTCGGCAAGATCAACCCGGTCTCCGGCCCTGTCTTCGTCGAGGGCGCCCAACCCGGCGACGCGCTGAAGGTGTCGATCCGGAAATTCCATCCCGGCGGCGTCGGCTGGACCGCCAACATTCCGGGCTTCGGCCTGCTCGCCGACGATTTCAAGGATCCGGCGCTGCATGTCTGGACCTACGACACGGCCTCGATGGCGCCCGCCGCCTTCGGCCCCGGCGGCCGTGTGCCGCTGAAACCCTTCGCCGGCACGATCGGCGTCGCACCCGCCGAGCCCGGCCTGCATTCCGTCGTGCCGCCGCGCCGCGTCGGCGGCAACATGGACATCCGCGACCTTGCCGCCGGCGTCACGCTCTACCTGCCGGTCGAGGTCGAGGGCGCGCTGTTTTCTGTCGGCGACACCCATGCGGCGCAGGGCGACGGCGAGGTCTGCGGCACGGCGATCGAAAGCCGCATGGACGTGGAACTGACCCTCGACCTCGTCAAGGGCGCCAACCTGAAGACGCCGCGCTTCACCACGACGGAGCCGGTCACCCGCCATCTCGACGGCGCCGGCTACGAGGTGACGACCGGCATCGGCCCGGACCTGATGACCGGGGCGAAGGAGGCGGTGGCGCGCATGATCGACCTGCTGGCGGCCGAGCACGGGCTGAACACGGTCGACGCCTACATGCTCTGCTCGGTCTGCGGCGATCTGCGCATCAGCGAGATCGTCGACCTGCCGAACTGGGTCGTGTCCTTCTACTTCCCCCGGATCGTCTTTTCGTGACGGTGCCCGTCCTTTCGGTCCGAAACCTGACCGTCGATGCGCGCACGCCCGCCGGGCTGAAGCGCATCCTCGACGATGTCGGCTTCGACCTCGCGCCCGGCGAGACGCTCTGCCTTGCCGGCGAGAGCGGCTCGGGCAAGTCGGTGACGTCGCTGTCGGTCATGGGGCTGCTGCCGAAGGCGTCGCTGAAGGTCGCCTCGGGCGAGATCCTGCTGTCGGGCCGCGACCTGCTCCGCATCCCGCACCGGGCGCTGCGCCAGGTGCGTGGCGGCGAGGTGGCGATGATCTTCCAAGAGCCGATGACCTCGCTCAATCCGGTGATGACCGTCGGCGCGCAGCTCGTCGAGGCGATCCGCGAACACCGCGCCGACGCCTCCGAGGGAGCCGAGGCGATCGCCCGCGCCATGCTCGACGCCGTGCAGATCGGCGAGGCGGCGCGGCGGATGGGGCAATATCCGCACGAACTCTCCGGCGGCATGCGCCAGCGGGTGATGATCGCCATGGCGCTCTCCTGCCGGCCGAAGGTGCTGATCGCCGACGAGCCGACGACGGCGCTCGACGTCACCGTGCAGGGCCAGATCCTGACGCTGATGCGGGAACTGCGCCACGAATTCGGCACCGCGATCCTGATGATCACCCACGACATGGGCGTGGTCGCCGAGATGGCCGACCGCGTCGCCATCATGCGCGAGGGCCGGATCGTCGAGGCGGGCGATGCGCTCGACGTGTTCGAGCGGCCGCGCGAGGTCTATACCCGCACCCTGCTCGCTGCCGTTCCCCGCCTGGGTGCCCATGCCGGCACCGACGGACCGCCGCGCCTCTCCCCCGCGCCCGCGCGTGAGAGGCCGGCGAAGCCGGTGCTCGAGGTCGCCGATCTCGCCGTCCGCTATGCGGCGCCCTCCGGCTGGTTCGGCCGGCGCAAGCCGGGCGCCGCCACCGTCGAGGGCGTGTCCTTTTCCATCCGCGCCGGCGAGACGCTCGGCCTCGTCGGCGAGAGCGGCTCCGGCAAGTCGACGACCGGCAAGGCCGTGCTCGGCCTCATCCCCTTTTCCGGCCATGTGGCGCTCGACGGCCATGTCCTCGGCGGCCTGTCGCACTCGGCGATGCGGCCGGTGAGACGCGCGGCGCAGATGATCTTCCAGGACCCCTATGCCTCGCTCGACCCGCGCATGAGCATCGGCGCGGCGATCGCCGAACCGCTGGTGATCCACGGCATCGGCAACGCCTCGGAGCGGCGCGACCGGGTGGCGGCCCTCCTGACGCGCGTCGGGCTTTCCCCGGACGTGACCGAACGCTACCCGCACGAGTTTTCCGGCGGCCAGCGCCAGCGCATCTGCATCGCGCGCGCGCTTTCGCTTGAACCGAAGCTGATCGTCGCCGACGAGAGCGTCGCGGCCCTCGATGTCTCGGTGCGCGCCCGCGTGCTCGACCTGATGCTCGATCTGCAGGAGCAGATGGGGCTCGCCTATCTGTTCATCTCGCACGACATGGCGGTGATCGAGCGGATGTCGCACCATGTCGCGGTGATGCGCGGCGGCCGCATCGTCGAGACGGGCACGCGTCGGCAGGTGTTCGAGACCCCGCGGGATCCCTACACGCAGCGCCTGATGGCGGCCGTGCCGGTCCCCGATCCTCGCCGCTACCGCCTGACGGCCTGAGACAGGCGGTCAGCGCGCGCTGCGCCGCAACCGCCGCTCGATTGCCCGCAGGCCGAGCGACAGGCCGATGGTCAGCACGAGATAGACATAGGCGACGATCGAATAGGTCTCGAAGAAGCGGAACGAGCCCGAGGCATAGACCTTGCCCATCTGGGTGATGTCGGCGACGCCGAGGACGGAGACGAGCGAGGAATCCTTCACCATGGCGACAAAGTCGTTGCCGAGCGGCGGCAGGATGACACGGATCGCCTGCGGCAGCACGACGAGGCGGAAGCGCTGGACGCGGCTGAGCCCGAGCGCCTTCGCCGCCTCAACCTGCCCCTTGTCGACCGACTGGATGCCGGCGCGAAACACCTCGGCGATGAAGGCGGAATAGCCGATCGTCAGCGCCAGGATCGCCCGCCACATCAGCGAAAGGTCGCGCACCTCGACCGCCGCCACATGGCCTGCCTCGATCAGTGGCGAGAGGATGGCGTTTACGAGCCAGACCAGCGCCGGCGCGCCGACGAAGGCGATGTAGAAGAGCAGCACCAGGATCGGCACGCCGCGGATCACCTCGGTGTAGAACCGCGCGACCTGCCGCAGCGCCTTGTGTTCGGAAAGCGCCATCAGCGCCAGCACGAGGCCGAGCCCGGTTGCCAGCGTGAAGGCGGCGAGCGTCACGAGGATCGTGACGCCGAGACCTTTGGTAACGACGGCGAAGACCTGCGCGTAGATGTCGTTGGCGACGATGACGCCGGCAAGCGAAAGCGCGATCGCCGACAGCGCCACGAGCCACCAGGGAAAGTCGTCGTCGCCGGGAAACTGGCCGGGCCGTGCCGTCGCCATCGTCCGGGATCAGCCGCCCATCTTGTAGTCGAGGAACCACTTCCTGTTCAGCGCGTCGAGCGTGCCGTCGGCCTTCAGCGCCGCGATCGCCGCGTTGACCGGCGCGACGAGATCGGAGCCCTTCGGGAAGATGAAGCCGAAATCCTCCGAGCCGAGCGGGCCGCCGATCAGCTTCAGCCCGCCCTCGGAGGCGTCGACATAGCCCTTGCCGGCGGTGCCGTCGGTCAGCACCGCGTCGACGTCGCCCGCCTTCAGCGCCTGAACCGTCGCGCCGAAGGTCTCGAAGAGCTTGATGCGCGGGTTCTGCTCGTTGCCGTCGAGCACCTCGTAGACGGCGGTGTAGAACGGCGTCGTGCCGGGCTGGGCGCCGATCAGGCCGTCGGCGAAGGCGCCGAGGCTCTTGGCGTCGGTGAAGCGCGCCTCATCGCCGCGCACCAGCAGGAACTGCTCCGAACGCATGTAGGGATCGGAGAAATCCACCTTCTCCTTGCGCTCGTCCTTGATGGTGATGCCGGTCATGCCGATCTGGTACTGGCCGTCGGAGACCGACTGGATCATCGCGTCCCAGCTCGTGTTCTGGTATTCCACCTTGGCGTTCAGGCGCTTCGCGATCTCGTTCATCGCGTCGTATTCCCACCCGACCGCCTCGCCCGTCTTCGGATCGACGAATTGCAGCGGCGGATAGGCGTTCTCCGTGACGACGACGATGGCGCGGCCGCCGAGATCCGGCAGGTCGGCGGCAGACCCCGCCGCCGGCATTAGGGCAAGGACGGTCAGACCGATAAGAAGGGTGCGGCGGGACGGCATGGGCGGCTCCTGGAACGTGGCGGCGAACAGTGTCACAGGTCGAAAGGGAATGGCAAGCGCCACGCGCATCCGTTCCGCCCGTCCTCGGGGTACCGCATGGCGCGGCGCACCATCTTCCGGAAATATCCTTCCCGCGGCGCAGGATCCGGGGCAGGCAAACTCACAATGCAAAAAACGCGTCCGGTCCTCCACCGGAGATGGAGGATTGATGGCTTCATAGAAAAAGGCGGCCGAAGCCGCCTTTCATCACGTTCCGGATGCGCCGGATCTTACTCGGCGCTGCCTTCGGCGGCCTTGGCAGCTTCGGCCTCCGCAGCAGCCTTCGCTGCTGCGGCTTCGGCCGCTGCCTTCTCGGCGGCGAGCGCCTGGGCGGCGGCGACCTTCTCGGCCTCGACGCGGGCCTTCTCGTCGGCAACGGCCTTGCGCTCGGCGTCGTTCAGCTTGCGGGCGCGGGTGTTGGTGTTCTCGACGATACGCGCCGCCTTGCCGCGCAGGTCGCGCAGGTAGTAGAGCTTGGCGCGGCGGACCTTGCCGCGGCGCACGACCTCGACGCTTTCGACCAGCGGCGAGTGGATCGGGAAGACGCGCTCGACGCCCTCGCCGTA
Source organism: Ensifer soli (assembly GCF_041928815.1). Classification (NCBI taxonomy): domain Bacteria; kingdom Pseudomonadati; phylum Pseudomonadota; class Alphaproteobacteria; order Hyphomicrobiales; family Rhizobiaceae; genus Ensifer; species Ensifer soli. Next base: position 124,448 of record NZ_JBHFEI010000005.1, read on the forward strand.
GGAAATCTTGCGAACGGTGAAGTTCTCGTTGATGCTGCCGCCGGAACGGGCGATGCAGACGCCCTCATAGGCCTGCACGCGGGTGCGCGAGCCTTCCGTCACGCGGACGTTGACGCGGATCGTGTCGCCGGGGGAGAATTCCGGCAGGACGCGCTTGGCGGCGATCTTGGCGACCTGTTCGGCCTCCAGCTGCTCGATGATGTTCGTCATGGTCTGTCCTTCGTTCTTCTGGAACAGCCAGAGCGCCGGATGCATGTCGGTCGAAGCCTCGATGCACCGTTCCGGCCGGGCCGGAACGAAGGCGGATGCGCCATTCTTTGCTTTGGGACGGCCCGGTGACCCGGTGGATCCGATCGCCGGCCGCGTCGGCGCCTTTACAGGAGTTCCGCCCGTTTGTCACCCCTTGGCGCCCCGCTTTCTTGCGCTTCGGCGCCGGGCGTTCTATGCGGGGGACCGGAGGAACGACCGATGACCCTGCCAGAAGCCCTTCTGCTCTTTCTCGCCGGCTTCGGCTCGGGCGCGGCGAACGCCATTGCCGGCGGCGGCACCTTCCTCACCTTCGGCGCGATGACGCTTGTCGGCCTGCCGCCGATCGTCGCCAACGCCACCTCGTCGATCACCCAGTTTCCGGGCTACGTCACCTCGGCGCTCGCCTATCGCGTCGAGATCCGCCGCGACGGGGTGACGGCGGCGAAGCTCGCCGTCATCTCGGCCCTCGGCGGCCTTCTCGGCGCGGTCATCCTCCTGTCGCTGTCCAACCCCTCCTTCCGCGCCATGGTGCCCTGGCTGCTGCTCGCCGCGACCGCGATCTTCGCCGCCGGCCCCTGGCTGAAGCCGAGGCCGCGCGGCGCCCATGCCCCCGTCGGCCCGCTCGGCCTGGTCGCGCAGTTCGTCACCGCCATCTATGGCGGCTTCTTCGGCGCGGGCATGGGCATCATGATGCTCGCCGTGCTCGGCCTTGCCACCGGCAGCGACTATCACCGGCTGAACGCAATCAAGAATTTTCTCGCCATGGTGATCGCCGGCGTCGCCATCCTCGTCTTCGCCGGTGGCAATGTCGTCGGCTGGCCGCAGGCGCTGGTGATGATCCCCGGCGGCGCGCTCGGCGGCTGGTCGGGCGTCTGGCTGGCACGAAGGGTGCCGCAGGCGGTGATCCGCGCACTCGTCGTCGCGATCGGCCTGGCGCTGACCGGCTACTATTTCACGACCGGCTGAGGAGGTCGGGGCGCCGCGCCCGCGTCAGCGCCAGCGCCTGCTCGCGCCGCCAGGCCTCGATCGCCGCGTGATGGCCGGAGGTGAGCACGGCGGGAACGGGCACGTCTTCAAAGACCTGCGGCCGCGTATAGTGCGGATGCTCCAGCAGCCCGTCCTCGAAGCTTTCATGCACGCCGGAAAGGGCATTGCCCATCACGCCCGGCAGGAGCCGGACCACTGCGTCGAGGAGCGTCAGCGCCGCCGGCTCGCCGCCGGAGAGGATATAGTCGCCGATCGACACTTCCTCGAGCCCGCGCGCGTCGATCACGCGCTGGTCGACGCCCTCGAAGCGGCCACAGACGATCACCGCGCCGGGGGCGTCGGCGAGCGCGCGCACCCGCGCCTGGGTCAGCGGGCGACCGCGCGGGCTCATCAGCAGGCGCGGCCGCAAACCGGGCTCCGGGTCGGCATGGTCGATCGCCCGCGCCAGCACGTCCGGCCTCAGCACCATGCCGGCGCCGCCGCCGGCCGGCGTGTCGTCGACGGTGCGGTGGCGGTCGACGGCGAAATCACGGATCTGCACCGCGTCGAGCCGCCAGTCGCCGCGCTCCAGCGCCTTGCCCGAGAGCGAGTGGCCGAGGTGGCCCGGAAACATCTCCGGATAGAGCGTCAGGACGGTGGCATGGAAGGGCATCGCGCGCTCAGCCGTCCTTCTTCTTTCCGCCCATGCCGGGAATGCCGTCGCTGCCGTCGTCGACGAGGCCGGCGGCGACCGGATCGACGAGCAGGCGCCCGGCCTCGAGGTCGATCTCGAGCACCGCCCATTCCGTGAAGGGGATCAGCACCGGCCGCTTGCCGGGGCCTTTCAGTTCGAGGAGGTCGCCCGCGCCGAAATCGAACACGCCGGTGACCGTGCCGTAGCTCTTGCCGTCGGCGTCGCGCGCCTCGAGTCCTTCGAGGTCCGCATAGAAGAACTCGTCCTCCTCCAGTTCCTCGTCCGGCAGGTTGTCGCGATCGACATAGAGGTCGAGGCCGTTCAGCCCCTCCGCCGCCGTGCGGTCGTTGACGCCGCGGAAGCGGATGACCGCCATGCCCTTCGCCACGCGGATCTCCAGCACCTCGAAGACGCGCCCGTCGAGGCTGCGCAGATGGCCGTAATCGCCGAGTTCTTCCGGCTCGGCCGTATAGGCCTTGACGCGGACCTCGCCGCGCAACCCCTGTGCGCCGCCGACGGTGGCCATCAGCACGGGATTCTTCAAGGGTTCGGTCGCCATTCCGGCCTCCAGTGCAAGCGGGTCATGCTTCGGCCACCGGGGGCGGCACAAAACGAAACGGGCGGCAGAAGCATGCCGCCCGTTCCATGAATACGGGCTGAACCCGCCGTCGCCTTACTCGGCGGCGGCCGCAGCGGCAGCGGCGTCCTCGGCCTTCTGCTTGGCCTCGGCGGCACGCTCCTGCGCCTTCTTGCCTGGAACGGCCTTTTCCGGATTGTTGCGCTGCGCGCGCGCGGCAAGGCCGGCATCGGCGAGGAAGCGGGCGACGCGGTCGGTGGCCACCGCGCCGTTCGACAGCCAGTGGGCGATGCGCTCGTTGTTCAGTTCGACGCGCTTGGCATCGTCCTTCGGCAGCATCGGGTTCCAGGAGCCGACCTTTTCGAGGAAGCGGCCGTCACGCGGGCTGCGCGCGTCGGCGACGACGATCTGGTAATAGGGACGCTTCTTGGAACCGCCGCGGGCGAGACGAATTTTCAGGGCCATAGTCTAAACTCCTTCAGAGGGTATCTGCCGCGGTCTTCGCGGCCAGTCTGGTTGAAATGCTGGTCAATCCTTCAGATCGGCAGCGATGGCTTCGTGGTGCCGGATCACTTCGCGGATGATGAAGTTCAGGAACTTCTCCGCGAAATCCGGATCCAGATTCGCATCCTTCGCCAGCCGGCGGAGGCGCTCGATCTGGTATTCCTCGCGCGCCGGGTCGGCCGGCGGCAGGTCGTAACGCGCCTTCAGCACGCCGACCGCCTGGGTGCAGCGAAACCGCTCGGCGAGCATGTGCACGAGGGCCGCGTCGATATTGTCGATCGACTGGCGATAGCCGGAAAGCTCGGCACGGATCGCATCGTCCAGCATCGCCCGGCTCCTCACTTCTTCTTCGGCAGGCCCGGAAGCCCGCCGCCGAGACCGGGAAGCTTCATGCCGCCGGGAAGGCCCGGCAGGCCGCCCGGACGCCCGAGGCCGGCGGCTTCCGCCTGCTTCTGCAGCGCCTCGAGCTGCTTCGGGTCGAGCTTGGAGAGATCGGGCAGGCCGCCCATTCCGCCCATGCCGCCGCCAAGCCCCATCTTGCCGGCGAGCCCGCCCATCATCTGCTTCATCATCCCGCCCTTGCCCTTGGCCCCCATGGCCTTCATCATGTCGGCCATCTGGCGGTGCATCTTCAGGAGCTTGTTGATCTCGCTCGCATCGGTGCCGGAGCCGGCGGCGATGCGCTTCTTGCGCGAATGCTTGAGGAGGTCGGGATTGGCGCGCTCGGCGCGGGTCATCGAGGAGATGATGGCGAGCTGGCGCTTGAACATGCGGTCGTCGAGGCCGGCGGCGGCCATCTTGTCCTTCATGCCGGCCATGCCGGGCATCAGGCCCATGATGCCGCCCATGCCGCCCATCTTCTGCATCTGCTTCAGCTGGTCGGACAGGTCGTCGAGGTCGAACTTGCCCTTGGCCATCCTGGCGGCCATCGCCGCCGCCTTCTCGGCATCGATGTTTTCCGCCGCCTTCTCGACGAGGGAGACGATGTCGCCCATGCCGAGGATGCGGTCGGCGACGCGGCGCGGATGGAACTCGTCGAGCTCCGACATCTTCTCGCCGACGCCGATCAGCTTGATCGGCTTGCCGGTGACGGCGCGCATGGAGAGCGCCGCGCCGCCGCGGCCGTCGCCGTCCATGCGGGTAAGCACCAGGCCGGTGATACCGACGCGGCTGTCGAAATTGCGCGCGAGGTTGACGGCGTCCTGGCCGGTCAACGCGTCGGCGACGAGCAGGATCTCGTGCGGGTTCGACTTGCGCTTGATCTCGGCCATTTCGAGCATCAGCGGCTCGTCGATATGGGTACGGCCGGCGGTGTCGAGGATGACGACGTCATGGCCGCCGAGCTTGGCCGCCTGCACGGCGCGCGCGGCGATGTCCGTCGGCGACTGGCCGGCGATGATCGGCAGCGTGTCGACGCCGGTCTGGACGCCCAGCTGGCGAAGCTGCTCCTGGGCCGCCGGACGGCGCGTGTCGAGCGACGCCATCAGCACCTTCTTCTTGTCACGCGCCGTCAGCCGGTTGGCGATCTTGCCGGTCGTCGTCGTCTTGCCCGAGCCCTGTAGACCGACCATCATGATGACGACGGGGGCGGGCGCGTTGAGATCGATGGTGACGCCGTCCGAGCCGAGCATCTCGACCAGTTCGTCATGGACGATCTTGACGACCATCTGCCCCGGCTTGATCGACTTCAGGATCTCGGCGCCGACGGCCTTCTCGCGGACGCGGTCGGTAAAGGCACGCACGACGTCGAGCGCGACGTCGGCCTCGAGCAGCGCACGCCGCACTTCGCGCAGCGCCGCGGAGACATCGGCCTCCGACAGGGCGCCGCGGCCGGTCAGTCCATTCAGGATGGAACCAAGGCGGTCCTGCAAGCTCTCGAACATCGGGCATTCCTTCTTTTCCGGGCGGATCGACCGGAAACGTGGGGTCATCGTCAACCGGCCGCAAGGCGAACGCACGCGCAAAGCCAAAAAGCACCCGAGGGCGCGTCGCGCTGTCGGGTGTTGACCTCCGGGATCTCTTTATACCTTAACGGGTCCCGGTCGGCGGCTGTCCACGTCGAAACTGGAAGCTGATGGCGCCGGATAAACAGGAGAAACGCCGGAGAGTCAAGCCTTCGCGGCGGATGGCGGCGCCTTGATGGCGAAAAGCGGCGCGTCCGGGTCGGGTTTTCCGACAATCTCGCCGGAAATGATGTCGGCGGCGATGCGGCTGAAGGTGATGCCGTTGCCGCCGAAGCCCATCGCGGTGAAGACGCGGTCCATGCCCGGCACGCGTCCGATCAGCGGCAGGCCGTCCGGCGTGGTGCCGAAGGCCGCGGCCCAGAGATGGTCGGGCTCGCCGAAACGGATGCCGGTGAGGTCGCCGAGTTTCTCGGCGAGTATGCGCCCCTTGCGCTCCGCCAGCTTCGCGTCCCGATAGGCTTCGTCGCCGGCCTCGTCCTCGCCGCCGACGATCACCCGGCCGTCCGATGTGGCGCGGAAGTAGAGATAGGGGTCGGAGGCCTCCCAGACGAGGTAGTCGTTAAGCCAGTCCGGATGCTTGAGCTTCGGCCGGCTCGCCATGGCGAAGGTCGAGACGATCCGCTGCGGCCCGGCGGAAAGCGCCGAGAGGAATTCGTAACCGGTGCAGAATACCACGTGGCTGGCGCCGATCAGGCTGCCGTCCGCCGTGGCGAGGATCGCCTCGTCCGCGCCCGAGCGGATGTCGGTGACCTCGACGCCTGCGACGAGCGTCGCGCCACGCTCCCGCGCCAGGCGCAGGAAGCCCGCCGCCATCTGTGCCGGATTGGCGGAGGCCGAGACGTCGCTGTCGATCGCGGCGCTGCGCGACAGGCCGAAGCGTGTCGAAAGATCCGCGCCGGAGAGCAGGCTGCAGTCGAGGCCGGCCGCCTGACGTGCCCCGGCCTCGGCCGCGAGCGCGCGCGACCCCATGTCGTCGCCGGCGAGAAACAGCGTCCGCTTGCGGTGGAAATCGCAGGCAAGGCCGAGGTCGCCGACGCGCCCGGCCAGCGCCTCGACGGCGGCGGCCGAGCGCCGCCACACCCGTTCCGCATCCGCCTGTCCGCGCAGGGACGCAAGGCGGGTGAGCGGCACGTCGATCTCGTGCTGGATCATCGCGGTGGAGGCGAGCGTGCTGCCGCGCACCGGTCCGCGCCGGTCGATGACCAGAAGACGAAGACCCTTCTCCGACAGCGCGTCGGCGACGAGCGCGCCGCTGATGCCTGCCCCGACGATGACGACGTCGTAGGTCGCGTCCGGCGCGCGCTTGCGCGTGACGACCGAGATGCGCGGGGATTGCAGCCAGAGCGGCTCGCGGCGGCGCAGCGGCTGCTTCTTCGTCAGCGTCCCTTCCTTCGCGACCGGCCGGGCCCTCACCCGAAGGCCCTCAGTCCGTTCGGGACGACGGCAAGTTTCTGGCGGCGCTTGGCCGCCGCGTAGACGAGTGCCTGCTCGACGCAGTCGGCCCGCACCGGCTTGGTCAGCACGCCGAGGATGCCGGGCTCGTCCGGATCGACCGCCTCGGGATTGGCCGTCATGAAGATGACGCTGACGCCGGCCTTCGCCAGCCGGCGGCCGATCTCCGGCCCGGTCGGGCCGTCGGCGAGATTGACGTCGACGAAGGCGATGTCGGCGGCATGGCCGAGCCGCAGCGCTTCCGGCATCCGGTTGGCGTAGCCGATCACCTCGGCGCCGGCCTCGCTGTGGGACACGATGTCCTCGAGATCGAGGGCGATCAGCAGTTCGTCCTCGACGATCAGCACGTGCTGCGTCGTCTTCTGCCATTCACTCTGGACATATCCTGGCATTGGCAACCTCACTGGATCGGTGCTTCCCCGGCCGCCCCGCCGGGATCGTGACGCAACAACAGGCGAGAGCGGCCGATTGTTCCGGCGTGGCACGGAAATATTCATGACTTTACAATCCATTAACCATAGATTTCCGTATTTGCCTTATCTTTCAGAGGCAGAGCGAAACAGCCGCCGGGTGCGGCCATCGAGGCAGAATGGGAAAAAGCGGCAATCGCTACTACGACGGACCGGTGTCGGACCATTTCGACGGACGGCTGTTCTTCAATCCCGGCGGCATCGCGCCGCTCGGCTTCCGCGACCTGCTAAAATGGCAGTTCGGCGGCGGCCGGACGCCCTGGCCGGAGCGCCGCGACAGTCCCTTTCCGCCGGCACGGCCCTCGGCGCGCATCGACGGCCGCGGCCTTAGCGTCACCATGGTCGGCCATGCCACCCTGCTGATCCAGACCGCCGGGCTCAACATCCTGACCGATCCGGTCTGGTCGAACCGCGCGAGCCCCGTCCGCTTCGCCGGTCCCGCCCGGGTCAATCCGCCCGGCATCCGCTTCGACGACCTGCCGCCGATCGACATCGTCCTCGTCTCGCACAATCATTACGACCATCTCGATCTGGCCACGCTGAAACGGCTGCAGGCCGTCCACAGGCCCCGGATCGTCACGCCGCTCGGCAACGACCGGATCATCGCCGGCGCCTTGGGCGATGCGCGCATCACGACGATGGACTGGGGCGACGGACTGGACCTTAAGGAGGGGGTGTCGCTTGCCGCCGAGCCGATGCACCACTGGTCGGCGCGCGGCATGGGCGACCGCCGCATGGCGCTCTGGGCCGCCTTCGTGCTGACGACGCCGGCGGGCCATGTCTACCATGTCGGCGACACCGGCTTCCATGGCGGGAGCAACTACCGCGCGGCAGGCGCGAAATACGGCGGCTTCCGGCTCGCCATCCTGCCCTTCGGCGCCTACGAGCCGCGCTGGTTCATGCAGGGCGTGCACCAGAACCCGGAAGAGGCGGTCGAGGGCATGCTCGCCTGCGGCGCCGCTTATGTCGCCGGCCATCACTGGGGCACGTTCCGGCTGACGAACGAGGGCATCGACGCGCCGGTCGAGGCGCTGCAAAAGGCGCTCGACGCGCGCGGCATCGCCCGCGACCGCTTCCGCCCGCTTCATCCCGGCGAGGTCTTCGACGTGCCGGAGACCGGCTAGAAGGCGTGCCGCCGAAGCAGGATCGCCCCGGCGGCGCGGCATGCGCTGAAAAACCGACGGAGCGTGTCCGGTGATCCCGGGTTCGTCGGAGAGGGGCCCGCAGGTCGCGGCACTGGTAATCGCCGCGCTTTTCCGCCATATACGGGCCGACAAGGGCGGGCGCGGCATCCGCCGATTTCGCAACAGGCGGCTTGACGATTATGGACGACGCGGTTCCTTTTGCCAGGATGAACGGGATCGGAAACAGGATCCTCGTCGCCGACATGCGCGGCCGCAGCGACCGGGTGACGCCGGAGGCCGCCATCGCGCTCAACGCCGATCCGCAGACGCGGTTCGACCAGATCATGGCGATCCACGATCCGCGCGCGCAAGGGACGGACGCCTTCATCGACATCGTCAATTCCGACGGATCGCGGGCCCAGGCCTGCGGCAACGGCACGCGCTGCGTCGTGCAGGCGCTCGCCGCCGAGACCGGTCGCACTACTTTCCTGCTGCAGACCGTCGCCGGGCTGATCGAGGCGCGCGAACACGAGGACGGGATGATCTCCGTCGATCTCGGCGCCCCGCGCTTCGGCTGGCGCGACATCCCGCTGTCGGAGGAGTTTCACGACACACGCCGCATCGAGCTGCAGATCGGCCCGATCGACGCGCCGGTCCTGCACTCGCCCTCGGTCGTCTCGATGGGCAATCCGCATGCGGTGTTCTTCGTCGATCGCGACGTGTTCAGCTACGACCTCGACCGGTTCGGCCCGCTGCTCGAAAACCACCCGATGTTTCCGGAGCGCGCCAACATCTCGCTCGCCCGCGTGCTTTCGCCGGAAGAGATCCAGCTGCGCACCTGGGAACGGGGCGCCGGGCTGACGCTCGCCTGCGGCTCGGCCGCCTGCGCCGCCGCAGTGTCGGGCGCGCGCACCGGCCGCACCGGCCGCACCGTGACGATCACCGCGCCGAGCGGCGGCAGGCTCACCATCGACTGGCGCGAGAGCGATGACCATGTCGTCATGACCGGCCCGGCCGAATGGGAGTTCTCGGGCATGCTGTCGCCGGTGACCGGCGCATGGCGGCGCGAGGCTGAGACGAGCGGAGCCCGCGCCTCTTGAGCGACGTCGAGATCATCACCTTCGGCTGCCGCCTCAACACCTACGAATCCGAAGTGATGCGCGAGAAGGCGCAAAGCGTGGGGCTCGCGAACGCGGTGGTCTTCAACACCTGCGCCGTCACCGGCGAGGCGGTACGCCAGGCCCGCCAGGCGATCCGCCGCATGCGGCGCGAACGGCCGGGCGCGCGCATCATCGTCACCGGTTGCGCCGCTCAAGTCGAGAAGGACGCCTTCGCCGGAATGGCCGAGGTCGATGCCGTGCTTGGCAACGAGGAAAAGCTTTCCGTCGACAGCTATCGCAGTTTGCCGGATTTCGGCGTCGCGGCCGAGGAGAAGCTCCGCGTCAACGATATCATGAGCGTGCGGGCGACCGCGCCGCAGATGGTGAAGCATATCGACGGGCATGTGCGCGCCTTCCTGCAGGTGCAGAACGGCTGCGACCACCGCTGCACCTTCTGCGTCATCCCCTATGGCCGCGGCAATTCGCGCTCCGTGCCGATGGGCGCGGTGGTCGACCAGGCCCGGCGTCTCGCCGAAAGCGGCTATGTCGAGGTGGTGCTGACCGGCGTCGACGCGACGAGCTACGGCGCCGACCTGCCGGGAACGCCCTCGCTCGGCCTCCTGGCGAAGACGCTTTTGAAAGAGGTTCCGGAGATCCGCCGCCTCCGGCTGTCGTCGATCGACAGCATCGAGATCGACCGGCACCTGATCGACCTCATCGCCGACGAGCCGCGCTTCATGCCGCATCTGCATCTCTCGCTGCAGCACGGCGACGACCTGATCCTGAAGCGGATGAAGCGCCGGCATTCGAGCGCCGATGCCGAACGCTTCTGCGACGAGGCGCGGCGGCTGCGCCCGGAGATGAGCTTCGGCGCCGACATGATCGCCGGCTTCCCGACGGAGACGGAGGCAATGGCCGACAATGCCGCCCGTCACGCGCAGGCCTGCGGCATCGCCCATCTGCATGTCTTCCCCTACAGTCCCCGTCCCGGAACGCCGGCCGCGCGCATGCCGCAGCTCGACCGCGCCACCGTCAAGGCGCGCGCCGCCCGGCTGCGCGAGACCGGCGCCGCCCTCCTTGCCGCGCATCTGAAGCGCATGCATGGCAGCCGCCAGACCATCCTTGTCGAAAACAACGGGCTGGCGCATACGGAGAATTTCACGCTGGTCGACGCCGCCGGCCTCGCGCCCGGACAGCTTCTCGCCGTCACGATCGGCGGTGACGACGGGCGGCACCTGACGCGGGCGCCGCAGCTGATCGCCGCGGCCTGAAAGAGAAAGAGCCCCGATGGCACTGGGTTTCATCAAGAAGATCTTCTCCTTCGGCAGGGAACAGCCGGCGCCGGCGCCCGAGGAGGAGGCGCGGCCTCTCGACGACGAGGCTGCCGCCGGGCTTCTCGAGCCGGGCCCCGCGGCGGTCGACGACCTGCCCGTGGTCGAGGACGAGCCGGTCGCCGCCGCCGAGATCGACACGGCCGCCGGCCCGTCGCCGGACCTGACGGAGAGGGTAGAGCCGGCGACGGGAGAAACAGATCCACCGCCCGTCCAGCCCGCGCCGCCGATCGAGCCGGAGCCGGCGAGCGACGCAGCGCTGCCCGGCCCGCAGGCGGAGGCGCCACCTCCCGCGGCCGAGGCGCCTGCGGAAATGGTGCCGGAGCCCGATCCCGTCGAGGAGATCGTCCCGCCCCTGCCGGAGGAGCCGAGCGGAGCGATCGCCCTGCCGAAGGGTTTCGCGACCGCCGAAGACGGCGACGACGGCGACACGGACGCCGCGCCCGTTGCGAAGCGCAACTGGTACCAGCGGCTGCGCGACGGGCTCGCCCGCACCTCCTCGCAGCTGACCGGCCAGATCACCGGCCTCTTCACCAAGCGCAAGCTCGACGACGAGACGTTGCAGGATCTTGAGGACCTGCTGATCCAGGCCGATCTCGGCGTCGAAACGGCGATGCGCATCACCGACACGCTCGCCTCCGAGCGCTACGGCAAGGACGTCTCGAGCGGCGACGTCAGCCGCATCATGGCCGGCGAGATCACAAAGGTGCTCGGTCCGGTCGCAAGGCCCCTCCAGCTTGATCTCTCGCACAAGCCGCATGTCATCCTCGTCGTCGGCGTCAACGGCACGGGCAAGACGACGACGATCGGCAAGCTCGCGGCCAAGCTCTCGCGCGCCGGCCTCAAGGTGACGCTCGCCGCCGGCGACACGTTCCGCGCGGCGGCGATCGAACAATTGAAGATCTGGGCCGAACGGACGCAGTCGCACATCGTCTCCTCGAAGCTCGGCGCCGATGCGGCGGGCCTTGCCTACGAGGCCTTCGAGCAGGCGCGCGCGCGGAAGAGCGACGTGCTGATCATCGACACGGCCGGCCGGCTGCAGAACAAGGCCGAACTGATGGCCGAGCTGGAGAAGATCGTCCGCGTGCTCGGCAAGCTCGACCCCGACGCGCCGCACACCGTGTTGCAGACACTCGACGCCACCACCGGCCAGAACGCGATGAACCAAGTCGAGATCTTCCGCAACGTCGCCGGCGTCAACGGGCTGATCATGACCAAGCTGGACGGGACCGCGCGCGGCGGCATCCTCGTCGCGATCGCAGCGAAACACCGGCTGCCGGTCTATTTCGTCGGCGTCGGCGAGGGCATCGACGACCTCGAACCGTTCGAGGCAAAAGATTTCGCCGAGGCGATCGCAGGAGTGACCCCATGAACGAGAAACAGTCCGAGACCTCCGACATGGCCGGCCTCTCCAACGTTCCCGACGCGAAGGTGAGCCCGCTGCTGAAGCTCGCGCTCGAGCTCGGGCCACTCGTGGTCTTCTTCTTCGCCAATTCGCGCGGCGAGTGGCTGGCCGGGCATTTCCCGGTGCTGGCAGAACTCGGCGGGCCGATCTTCATCGCTACCGGCCTGTTCATGGCCGCGACCGCGATCGCGCTCGCCGTCTCCTGGATGCTGACCCGCACCCTGCCGATGATGCCGCTGATCTCCGGCATCATCGTCTTCGTCTTCGGCGCGCTGACGCTCTGGCTGCAGAACGACACCTTCATCAAGATGAAGCCGACCATCGTCAACGCGCTGTTCGGCGCCATCCTTCTCGGCGGCCTCCTGTTCGGCAAGTCGCTGCTCGGCTACGTCTTCCACTCCGCCTTCCGCCTCGACGAGGCCGGCTGGCGCAAGCTGACGCTGCGCTGGGGCGTGTTCTTCTTCGTGCTGGCGGTGCTGAACGAGGTCGTCTGGCGCCATTTCAGCACCGATGCCTGGGTCGCCTTCAAGGTCTGGGGCACGATGCCGATCACCGTCGCCTTCACGCTCGCGCAGATGCCGCTGATCATGCGCCATTCGCTCGACCGCGACGAGGAGGCGGCCAAGCCGTGAGCGCCGCCGTCCCGGGCCAGCCCGACAGGCGGGCGGTGGTCTTCCTCGCATCCTGCCTCGCCGTCCTCCTCTTGCAGATCCTCGTCGAGCGGCTGATGGGGCGGGTCTGGATCTGCGAGTGCGGCACGGTAAAGCTCTGGGAAGGCGCCGTCCGGTCGAGCGGCAATTCGCAGCATCTCAGCGACTGGTACACGCCGTCGCACATCATCCACGGCTTTCTCCTCTACGGCCTCGGGCACCTGCTGATGCCCCGCCAGCCGCTCGCGGCGAAGCTGCTTCTGGCGACCGTCGTCGAGACCGCCTGGGAGATCCTCGAGAACACGCCGCGCGTCATCGACCGCTACCGGGCCGCGACCGTCTCGCTCGACTATTACGGCGACAGCATCCTCAACTCGACCATGGACACGCTGTTCATGGCCGCGGGCGTCCTCTTTGCCGCACGTATGCCGGTCGCGGTGACGATCACTCTCGCCGTTTTCTTCGAGCTCCTCACCGGCTGGATCATCCGCGACAATCTCACGCTCAACGTGCTGATGCTCGTCTGGCCGCTCGACGCGGTGAAGGCATGGCAGGGCGCGATCTAGAGCAGGTCCAGCCGAAACGGGATCGCTTCGGCGTCGGAGACTGCGACAAAAGAAGAATTTAGAGCAATTCCCGTCAGATCCGGAACGGATTTGACGCCCTGACGATAGGTTGAAACAAGGAGCTGGAGCATATCCTGTGAACTGGCGTTCGGCCGGACATGCTTGTCTCAGAGGCTTCCCCGAAAAGAATTGAGTGATTTCAGTCGGTTGCGATTCCTTTGGATTTGCGAAGATTAACAAGATGGCCTGGACTGAAGCCACCCCGGGGCCATATGTGCGTTGGACGAGCCGGTCTGCAAGCGACGTTACAGATCGCGAATGGGAACTTGTTGCCCTTTCATGCCGGCGCCATGTCGTCTGGGCCGTCCGTGCAAGACCGAACTGCGCGATGTCTTGAACGCTCTTCTCCATATTGCTTCGACAGGCTGCCAGCGGTGGGTGCTGCCGAGGGACTTTGCGCCCTGTTCGACGGTGCAGCGGTATTTCTATGAATGGCGCGCGATGGGCCTTTGGCTTCGGATCAACCACCACCTCGTCATGGAGGCACGGGAACGGGAGGCACGCGAACGGGAGGGGAAAGAGGCATCTCCGACGGCCGGCGCCATCGACATCCGTCCGCCAACCGCCCGAACCCACGATCCGGATATCCCCGTCACGATCACCGGACCGAAAGCGATTCGACCTTTTCGCCGTTTCTCCGATCGTCCTGAAGGGGCTCAACCCATATCGCATGCAGGACGGTGACCGGAGACGTCCGCAAGACTTTGGCGATCAGCGCAAGAACCTTGCAGGGTCGGCCGAGGAAACTCATGTCCATCGGATGGGCACGTGGTGACGACCTTGAAGGACGGGATCGGCCTGCCTCATGACGGTCACTTCGAAACGGGCAGGCCATCTCGCATGCGGCTTCATTCCTGCTCGGCCATGCGATAGCCCACGCCCGGTTCCGTCCGCACGATCCGGGGCTGGGTCGGGTCGCGCTCGATCTTCTGGCGGAGCTGGCCGATGAACACCCGGAGATAGTGCAGGTCATCGCCATGGGCGGGGCCCCAGACGGAGGTCAGCAGGGCGCGGTGCGTGACGACGCGTCCCGCATGGCGGGCCAGCAGCAGCAGCAGGTCGTATTCCTTCGGCGTCAGATGGACGGTCTCGTTCTCCCGCGACACGAGCCGCCTGACCGGATCGATCGTCAAGCCATCGACCTCCACGACGGTCGGGATGGCATCGCGACGGCCGCGATGGCGCAGCGCGGTGCGGATGCGGGCCGTGAGTTCGCCTATCCCGAAGGGTTTTTCCACGTAGTCGTCGGCGCCCAGATCCAGCGCTGCGATCTTCTCGCTCTCGCGATCACGGGCCGAAAGGATGACGATCGGGATGTCCGACCAGCCTCTGAGGGCGGCAATCACCTCCTTGCCATCCACATCCGGCAGGCCGAGATCGAGGATGACGAGGTCCGGCGCCCGGGTCGCGACGGCCTTCAGCGCGTCCGCACCCGTCGCGGCCTCGACGACCTCATATCCGGCGGCCGTCAGCGAGGGTTTCAGGAAGCGCTGAATCTGCGGCTCGTCGTCGACGACCAGGATACGGGGCCGGCTCATGGTGTCCCGCCCCTCGCGTCGCCTGCCGGAAACCGCATGACGATGCGCGTGCCCCTCTTCTTCATCGCCGGGCTCTCCGCATGGATCCTGCCGCCCATCGCCTCGACGAAGCCTCGTGCTATGGAAAGACCGAGCCCGGTGCCGGGCGCACGCCCGTCCGGCTTTCCCCTGCGATAGAATTTTTCGAAGATCCGGTCCAGATCATCCGGCGGAATGCCCTTGCCGAGATCGGTGACCGAGATCAGCACGTCCTTGCCGTCCGGTCGGGCATAGACATTGACCGGATCGTCGCCACCGTATTTCACGGCATTGTCGAGAAGGTTGAACAGGATCTGGCCGATCAGCACGCTGTCTCCCCGGATCAGGGGAAGATCCGCCGCGATTCCCGTCTGGATCACGCGTCCCGGCGCGTGTTTGCGGGTGCGCTCGACGGCGGATTGTACCACGTCGGCGATATCGACCCAGTCCTGTTTCGGCTTCAGCGTTCCGGCCTCGATACGGGTCATGTCGAGCAGATTGGCGACGAAGCGGCTCATGCGGCCGCTCTCTTCCTCGATCGACTGGAGAAGGTCATCGCGGTCTTCAGCCGTCATGCGCCCGCCGAGTTCACGCAGCCCGGTGACGGCACCGGTGATCGTCGCAAGCGGCGTGCGCAGATCATGCGAGATCGAGGACAACAGGGCATCGCGATACCGTTCTCCTTCGAGCCTTGCCGCCTGCGCGACGGTTTCGTCGGCAAGACGCGCCCGGTCGAGCGCGATCGCGGTCTGGTCGAGGACGGCGGTGAGCGAACGTTCGGCGTTGAGGTCGAGCCTGTTCGCGGACCGCTCGATGCCGCAGACCCCGACGATGCCGTGCGGCCCGAGCAGGGGCCGGAATTCGAAACGGCTGTTCGGCAGCGTTCCGGTGCCGTGACCGGCAGGCTCGCGTCTGTCATGCGTCCAGCGGGCGGCCGTCAGATCCGTCACGTCGAGTTCGATGTCCGGCGGCCAGGCGGCGGCCATTTCGAGGTCGCCCTTGCGCGGGACGAGCAGCACCACCTTGCGCTTCAGGCTCGCCTGCAGTTGCGACACGGCGAGCCAGATCGCATCCTCGCCCTTGGCGGTCCCGGCCAGCGTGCGGGAGAAATCGTAGAGCGCCTGAAGCGCCGTCGCCCTCACCCGTGCCACCTCCGCCTGCTCGCGGATGCGGGACGCAAGGCCACCGGCGACCATCGCCACCGCAAGGAAGATGAAGAGCGCGAAGACTTCGTGCGGAGCGGCGATCGTGAAGGTATAAACAGGATCGATGAAGAAGAAATTGTAGGCGAGCGCCGAAAGCGCGGCGGCGAGGAAGGCCGAGACGTAGCCGCCGGTCAAAGATGCGCCCAGCACCGCGAGCAGAAACAGGAGCGAGATATTCGGCAGGTCCACGAAGATCTCCATGCCTTTGCCGATCAGCGTCGTCAGCGTGACGAAGCCCATCGCCGACAGCACTGCGGAGCGCAACGTTTCGGCGCGCGGAGCGCGGCGCGAATGGCGCAAAGCCGTGCCGGAGGGGCGTTCCGCAGTGACGATGTGAACACCGAGACCCGAGGCCTCGTGCGCGAGCGCATCCGGCAGCGACCGGCTGAAGAGCCTTTGCCAGCGGCTGCGCTTGCGCCCGCCAATCACGATTTGGGTGACATGCTCGCGGCGGGCGAGTCTCAGGATCTCCTCGACGAAATCCGTGCCGACGACCCGGCGCGTGTCCGCGCCGAGCTGTTCGGCAAGACGGAACAGCGTCTCGATCCGCCGCAGACGGTCCGGCGTCTCGACGTCCCGGTCGGCCCGTTCGATGGAGACGACCAACCAGGGGGCGTTGAGGCCGGAGGCGAGCCGGCTTGCCACGCGCACAACCTTTTCGGACACAGCGTCCGAGCCGACGCAGACCAGAAGCCGCTCACCCGTCGCCCAGGGGCCGCTGATGGCGTTCTGCCTGAGATAGTCGACCATCTGGTCGTCGACGCGGTCGGCCGTGCGGCGAAGCGCCAGTTCCCTGAGGGCCGTCAGATTGCCGAGGCGGAAGAAGCGGTCGACCGCGCGGTCGGCGCTTTCGGGCAGGTAGACCTTGCCGTCCTTCAGCCGCTCGATGAGTTCGGAGGGGGCGAGATCGACCAGCAGCACGTCGTCGGCCCGCTTGAGCACGATGTCCGGCACACGCTCGCGCACGGTGACGCCGGTGATCTGCGCGACAAGATCGGCGAGGCTCTCGAGATGCTGGATGTTGAGCGCCGTCCAGACATCGATGCCGGCGGCGATCAGTTCCTCGATGTCCTGATGCCGCTTCGGATGGCGGCTGTCGTCGGGATTGGAATGGGCGAGTTCGTCGACGATGAGAATGCGGGGGCGCCGCCCGAGCGCCGCGTCGAGATCGAACGCCTCGAGGATCCGGCCGCGATGGGCCACCCGGCGGCGGGGCAGGATCTCGAGCCCGTCGAGCAGGGCCGCCGTCTCGCTGCGGCCGTGGGTCTCGATGAGCCCGACGACGACATCGATGCCGTCGGCCTTCAGGCGCCTGGCCCGCGACAGCATCGCATAGGTCTTGCCGACGCCGGGTGCGGCACCCAGAAAAACGGTCAGCTTGCCCCGGCGGTCCTGGTCCGCCAGGGCAAGCAGAGCATCGGGATCGGGACGCCGGTCGTCCCTGCGGTCGTCGTCCGCCATTCCAACACTCACATCTTCAGGGCATCGAGCGCCAGGTTAAGCTCTAGCACGTTGATCCTTGCTTCGCCGATAACGCCGAAGGTCGGGGTTTCCGTCTGCCGCGCGACGAGCGCTGCGACGGCAGCAGGCGCCAGTCCCCGCGCCGTTGCAACGCGGGCCACCTGGGCCTGCGCGAAGGCCGGCGAGACATGCGGGTCGAGGCCGGAGCCGGAGGCCGTCACCGCATCGGCCGGGACCGGTTTTACGATGCCGGTTTCGGCCAGGCGCGAGATATCGGCAGCCACCCGATCCCTCAGCGTGGCCGAGGTCGTGCCGAGGTTCGAGCCGGAGGACGCCGCCGCATTGTAGGGGTCAGGTCCCGTCGCCGAGGGACGCGGCCAGAAGTAGCGGTCCGAGGTGAAGGCCTGGCCGATGAGGGCCGAGCCGACCACCGTGCCGTCCCGTTCGATCAGGCTGCCACCGGCCCTGGAAGGCAGGACGGCCTGGGCAATGCCGTTGATCGCCAGCGGATAGGCAAGACCGGTGAGCACGATCATGGCGACGACCAGGGTGAGGGCGGGTCTGAGTTGGTTCAACATGATTACACCAGATGAAGGGCGCTGACGGCGAGGTCGATGAGCTTGATGCCGGCGAAAGGCAGGATCAGGCCGCCGATGCCGTAGACCAGGAGATTGCGGCGGAGCAGCGAGGCGGCACCGGCAGGGCGATAGGCAACGCCCTTCAAAGCCAGCGGGATCAGCGCGACGATGATCAGCGCGTTGAAGACGACCGCCGACAGGATCGCCGATTGCGGCGAGGCAAGGCCCATGATGTTCAGGGCATCCAGCGCCGGATAGGTCGCCACGAACAGCGCCGGGATGATGGCGAAGTATTTGGCGACGTCATTGGCGATCGAGAAGGTGGTAAGCGACCCCCGTGTCATCAGCAGCTGCTTGCCGATCTCGACGATCTCGATGAGCTTTGTCGGGCTGGAATCCAGATCCACCATGTTGGCGGCCTCGCGGGCAGCCTGGGTGCCGGTCTGCATGGCGACCCCGACATCGGCCTGGGCGAGCGCCGGGGCGTCGTTGGTGCCGTCGCCGCACATCGCGATCAGGCGGCCGCCCTGCTGCTCACGGCGGATATAGGCGAGCTTGTCCTCCGGGGTCGCCCCGGCGAGGAAGTCGTCGACGCCGGCTTCCGAGGCAATCGCCGCCGCGGTCACCGGATTGTCGCCGGTGACCATGACCGTGCGGATGCCCATCGCGCGCAGTGCGGCGAAGCGCTCCTTAATGCCGGGTTTCACAACGTCCTTGAGATGGATGACGCCGAGCAGGCGGTCCCCATCGGCAACGCCGAGCGGCGTGCCCCCGGTTCGGGCGACCTGATCGACGGCGCGGCGGAATTCCGCCGGGGCATCCTGTTCGGTGAGGCCTGCAAACGTCAGCACGGCGTCGACGGCGCCCTTGCGCAGCCGGCGCTGGCCGATATCGACGCCCGAAAGCCGGGTTTCGGCGGTGAACCCGATGACGGCGTCGAACTCCGCCTTCGGCATGGGAACACCAAACTCGCCCGTGGCGAGTGCGACGATCGAGCGTCCTTCGGGCGTTTCGTCGGAAAGCGAGGCCATCAGGGCGGCTTCGGCCAGTTCCGTCGGCGTGATGCCGGGGGCGGCGAGCAGGTCGCTCGCCATACGGTTGCCGAAGGTGATGGTGCCTGTCTTGTCGAGGAGCAGCGTATCTACATCGCCTGCTGCCTCGACGGCACGGCCGGACGTGGCGATCACATTGAAGCGCACCAGTCGGTCCATGCCGGCAATGCCGATGGCCGAGAGCAGGCCGCCGATCGTGGTGGGGATCAGCGTGACGAGCAGGGCTGCGAGCACCGTCACGGAGAGCACCGTGCCGGAATAGCCGGCAAGGCCCCAGATCGCCACGCAGACGAAGAGGAAGATCAGCGTCAGGCCCGAAAGCAGGATCGACAGCGCGATCTCGTTCGGGGTCTTCTGGCGCTGCGCCCCCTCGATCAGCGCGATCATGCGATCGACGAAGGAGGAGCCGGGCTGAACCGTGATCCTGATCGTGATCTCGTCGGAGAGCACCTGGGTGCCGCCCGTGACCGCCGAACGATCGCCGCCGGATTCGCGGATGACCGGCGCGGATTCGCCGGTGATGGCGCTCTCGTTGACCGAGGCGATCCCCTCGATCACCTCGCCGTCTCCCGGGATCAGCTCCCCGGCCGCGACCAGCACCCTGTCGCCGACCCGGAGGCTGGAGGCCGGGACCGTTTCCGTCTTGCCGCCGGGGGCGAGCCGGCGGGCGACGAGGTCGGATTTGGTCTTCTTCAGGCTGTCGGCCTGGGCGCGGCCACGGCCTTCCGCCACGGCTTCCGCGAACGTGGCAAACAGCACGGTGAACCAGAGCCAGGCGGCGATCTGGCCGGAGAAACCGGCCTTGCCCGGATCGACGGCGAGGTCGCGGATGAAGAGGATCGTCACGACGAGGGCGACGACTTCGGTGACGAAGATGACCGGATTGCGCAGCAGCGTGCGTGGATCGAGCTTGACGACGGCATCGCGCATCGCCGGCAACAGGATCGACGGGTCGAGGAGGCCGGAAGCCCTGGAGTCTCTGGACATGGTGTTTCCCTAAAAGGTCTGGCCGGCGAGCATGGCGAAGTGTTCGACGATCGGGCCGAGCACCAGGGCCGGCAGGAATTGCAGGCCGCCGAGAATGAGGATGATGCCGATCAGCAGGCCGACGAAGAGCGGACCGTCGGTCGGAAAGGTCCCTTCGGACGCCGGCGACTTGACCTTGATCGCGAGCGATCCGGCGATCGCCATGACCGGCACGACATAGGCGAAGCGGCCAAGCAGCATCGCGATGCCGAGCGTGGTGTTGTACCAGGCCGTGTTGCCGGTGAGCCCGCCGAAGGCCGAGCCGTTGTTGCCGGCAGCCGACGTATAGGCATAGAGGATTTCCGACAGACCGTGCGGACCTGCAGTTCCGACGCTCGCCACCGCGAAGGGCAGCATGGCCGAGACCGCTGTGAAGCCGAGGATGACGAGCGGCAGGATGAGCACGGCGAGGATGGCGAACGTCATCTCGCGCGCCTCGATCTTCTTGCCGAGGAATTCCGGCGTGCGCCCGACCATCAGGCCGGCGACGAAGACCGACAGCAGCGCGAAGACCAGCATGCCGTAAAGACCGGAGCCGACGCCGCCCGGCAGCACTTCGCCGAGCTGGATGAGAAACATCGGAACGAGGCCGCCGAGCCCGGTGAACGAGCCATGCATGGCGTTGACGCCGCCGTTCGAAAGGCCAGTCGTGACGGCGGCATAAAGCGCGGTCATGGCCTGGCCGAAGCGGACCTCCTTGCCCTCCATGTTGCCGAGTGCTGGATCGACGCCGATCGCCGTCAGCACGGCATTGCCCTCGGCCTCGGCCCAGTAGGTGGCCGCCACGCCGGCGATCAGCAGGACCGCCATGGCCGAGATCAGAGCCCAGCCCTGTCGACGGTTGCCGACCATCTGGCCGAAGGTGTAGACGAGGGCCGCCGGGATCGACAGCATGGCGAAGATGTTGAGAGCATTCGACCAGGCGGTCGGGTTCTCGAAAGGGTGGGCGGCATTGACGTTGAAGAAGCCGCCGCCATTGGTGCCGAGCTGCTTGATCGCTTCCTGGGACGCGACCGGCCCAAGCGAGATCACCTGAGGGGCGCCTTCGAGCGTCGTCGCCGTCACCGAGGCGTCGAGCGTCTGCGGCAGTCCCATGGCGACGAAGGCGAGCGCGACGACCATCGCAAGCGGCAGCAGCACGTAGAGGGTCGCTCGCGTCATGTCGACCCAGAAGTTGCCGAGTGTCGCGACCCTGGAGCGCGCCAGCGCCCGGATCACGGCCACCGCAAGCGCCATGCCGGTCGCGGCCGAGACGAAGTTCTGCACGGTCAGGCCGGCCATCTGGGAGAAATGGCTCATCGTCGTCTCGCCGGCATAGTTCTGCCAGTTGGTGTTGGTGACGAAGGAGACCGCGGTGTTGAAGGCGAGATCCGCAGGAACGGCCGGAAAGCCCTGCGGATTGAGCGGCAGATAGGCCTGCAGCCGCAGCATGGCATAGAGCGCCAGGAAGCCCGCCAGCGAGAAGGCGAGCATGGCAAGCGTATAGCCGAGCCAGCTCTGTTCCTTTTCGGGGTTGATGCCGCCCACGCGGTAAAGGCCGTGTTCCACACGGAAAAGCACGGGGGACAGAAGGGTCCGCTCGCCGGAAAAGACCCGTGCCATGTAGAGGCCGAGGGGCTTGATCGTCATGAGAACGGCAAGGAGGAGGAGGCTGATCTGCAGCCATCCGACAAGGGTCATGGATCTGCCCCCGGTCAGAAGCGCTCGGGACGCAAGAGCGTCACGACGAGGTAGATGCCAAGGCCGATGGCGACGGCGAGGCCGAAAAGAGGTTCAAGCATCGGCCCTGTCCTCACAGCCGCTCGAGGATGCGGGCATAGAGCGCCAGCATGAGAAACGTGCCGGACCCAAGCGCGATGAAGATGACGTCGGACATATCCCGTGTCTCCTGTTGATACTGAGACAGGAGTAAGGGCTGATGGGGTCAGGCTTCGATGGGGAAGGACGGGGAAGGATATAAAGAAAAGATAAGGTTGCACCCGCGAGGCTGACGGAAGAGATGCGACCGCTTGTGACAGCGAGGGAGAGTTTGCGACAGAAACGGCGAGATCACCTCCCCAATTAATTCTGTACGCGTGGGTTCGCTCATCCGGGCGAGACGCACCGGACGCGATCTTCTCAGGAACTCCAGGTCCTGAAGCGGGCCGGAACCGCGCGAAAACGTCACCATGCAGAAGGCAAGGGGGATCAAAGACCTAGCCGGTCTGTTGGGACACATGCTCCAAGGCAAGGGCGATGCCCTGTCCGACACCGATGCACATCGTTGCCAGTGCGAATCGTTTGCGCGTGAGAGACAGTTCGAGAGCCGCGGTTCCGGCGATACGCGCGCCTGACATGCCGAGGGGATGCCCCAAGGCGATCGCGCCGCCGTTCACGTTCACACGCGCGTCGTCGTCCGCCACGTCGAGCTGCCGCAGCGTTGCCAGGCCTTGGCTGGCAAACGCCTCGTTGAGCTCGATGACGTCGAAGCGATCCAGCGTCATTCCCAGGCGGTCCAGCAGTTTTCGCGTGGCGGCCACGGGACCGATCCCCATGACGCGGGGCGGGACTCCGGCCGCCGCTCCGCCCAGGATACGGGCGAGGGGCGTGAGGCCATGCCGCTTCACCGCCGGGGCGGAGGCAACCAGCAGCGCCGCCGCACCGTCATTGACGCCGGACGCATTTCCGGCGGTCACGGTGGCGTTCCCGTGGCGATTGACCGGCCTCAACGCGGCAAGCGACTGAAGGCTCGTAGCGCGGGGGTGCTCGTCACGCTCCACCACCCGTGCCTCGCCCTTCCTTTGCGGAACGGATACGGGCGCGATCTCGCGGGCCAAGCGGCCGGCTGCCTGGGCGCGCGCGGCCTTTTCCTGGCTGCGCAGGGCAAACCTGTCCTGATCCTCTCGCGGGATGCCGTAGTCCTCCGCCACATTGTCGCCGGTCTCGGGCATCGAATGGACACCATAAAGCGCCTCCATCACGGGATTGACGAAGCGCCAGCCGATGGTGGTGTCGTGAATCTCGACATGCCGCGAAAACGCGGTTTCCGCCTTGGGCAGGACGAAGGGCGCCCGGCTCATGCTCTCCACGCCGCCCGCGATGACCAGGTCCGCCTCCCCCGACAGGATCGCCCGCGCCGCCGTGATCACCGCATCCATTCCCGACCCGCAGAGCCGGTTGATGGTCGTTCCGGGTATCGAGACAGGCAAGCCCGCAAGGAGCAGCGACATGCGGGCGACATTGCGGTTGTCCTCGCCCGCCTGGTTGGCGCATCCAAGGACCACATCGTCGACGGCATCCCAGTCGGCGCCGCTGCTGCGCGCGATCAGCGCCTTCAAGCTGGCGGCGGCCAGATCGTCGGGCCGGACCGTGGACAGCGCACCGCCGAAACGACCAATCGGCGTGCGGATATAGTCGCAGATATAGGCATCTCTCATGCGTGTGTCCTTGCTCCGCCCTCATGGCGATCACGGCAGGCGGCGGAGCGCCGCCCGTCCCTGCATTCGCCCTGCCTGCCCTCATTCAGTCGGCGAAGGCGGGGTCGAGCTTGTGGGCAAGGCGCAGGAGGCCCGGCCATTCGTGCCGGCCCGGTGCGAAATCGTCGATCAGCTGCCTGCGCGTGTGCTCCAGCACGTCCGGCGGAATGACCTGATAGGGGGCGCCGGTAGAGAGAAGCTTGACCTGCACCCGGCAGGCCTGGTTCAGCCAGTACATCCGCATGAACGCCTCCGCCACGTCGCGCCCGACGGTGAGGAGCCCATGGTTCTGGAGGATGAGGCAGTTCTTGTCGCCAAGATTGCGCGCCATGCGCTCGCGCTCCGAGAGGTCGTCGGAGACGCCTTCATAGGGATGGAAGGCGACGTCGCCGTAGACATAGGCATTGTCGCCGACGAGCGGCAGGAGCCCGTCCTTCATGGCGGCGACCACCAGCCCGTCATCCGTGTGGGTGTGGAAGACCGCGCCGATCCCGTCGCGCGCGCGGTGGATGGCGCTGTGGATGACGAAACCGGCGACCGGGACGTTGTCGGGGCCGTCGATGATCGTGCCGTCCTTGTCGACCTTCACCAGGTTGGACGCGGTGATCTCGTCGAACCGCAATCCGTTCTGGTTGATCAGGAAATGCTCGGCCGATCCCGGCACTTTCGCCGTGATGTGGTTCCATGTGACGAGGCTCCAGCCGAAATGGTCGGCGAGGCGGAAGCACGCCGCGAGATCGATGCGCGCCCGGCGCTCCTCTTCACTCATCGACGAGGCGACGGGTTCTGCTGGCATGAGGGTCATACGATCTGCCTTTCGAGTGGGGTTTCGTTAGGCCGCATCCAGCGTCGCGCCGGGGACGGCAGACAGGAGATGGCGGACATAGGGATGGAACGGCGGCCGGAAGACCTTTTCGGTCTCGTCGGCGACGACGATCTCGCCGTCCTTCAGCACCGTGACCCGGTCGGCAATCGATCGGACGACGGCGAGGTCATGGGAAATGAACAGGATGGTGAGGCCGAACTCCCGGCGCAGCCTGACGAGGAGGTCGAGGATCTCCGCCTGCACGGAGACGTCGAGCGCCGTCAGGACTTCGTCGCAGATCAGGATTTTCGGACGCGAGATCAGCGCACGGGCAATGGCGACGCGCTGGCGCTGGCCGCCGGAAAGTTCGTGCGGATAGCGGCGGGCAAAGGCGGCCGGGAGGGCCACCTCGGCGAGACCGGCCTCCACGCGCCGCGCCGCCTCCCGGCCGCCGACCCGCTCGAAGGACGACAGGGCGTCGGCGAGAATGCTGCCGACCCGCCGGCGCGGATTGAGGGACAGGTCCGGATTCTGGAAGACGAAGCCGATTTGGCGCAGCACATCCTTGCCGCGCCGGCGCAACGCGCCGGGCAGCGGGACGCCGGCCAGTTCCATGCGTCCGTCGGAGGGGCTCACCAGTCCGGCGAGCGCGCGCGCAAGCGTCGACTTCCCGCTGCCGGATTCGCCGACAAGAGCACAGATCTCCCCCTCGCCGATCGACAGGCTGATTTCATTGAGTGCCCGGTGCGGCGCGCCGGTCGAAAGGCCGATCTGGCTGGTGGTGCTGTAGTCGACGACCAGCCTGTCAAAGCGCAGCGCCGTCGGAGCCGTGGACGCGTCCGGATCCGCGTCCGCGTCCGGGGAGCGCCCCTCGACGCTGGGGACGCAGGACAGAAGATGGCGCGTATAGTCGTGGCGCGGCGCGGAAAAGACCGTTTCGAGGGGTCCCGTCTCCACCACGACGCCCCTCTTCATCACCGCGACATGGGTCGCGATTTCACGCAGCAGGGGCAGGTCGTGGGTGACGTAGAGCATGGCCACGCGGTTCCGGTCGCGGATGGAGCGTAGGAGGGAGAGAATGCCCTTCTGGGTCGACGTGTCGAGGCCCGTCGTCGGCTCGTCCAGCACGATGACGGACGGTTCGCAGGCGATCGCCATGGCGATCACCACGCGCTGCTGCTGCCCGCCGGAGAGCTCGTGGGGGTAGCGGTCGAAGATGCGGGCAGGGTTCGGCAGGCCCACCTGTCCGAGCAACGCCAGCGCCCTGTCGCGGGCGTCGGTCCGCGTCACCGAGCCGAGATGATGCCGGATCATTTCCGTCATCAGGCTGCCGACCCTGCGCGTCGGGTTGAGGGCGGCGCCGGGATTCTGGGGTACATAGGCGATGCCGTTGCCGCGCAAACCGGACAGTTCGACCGGATCGAGCCGCAGGATATCCCTGCCGCCGAAGTCGATCGATCCGCCCTCAAGAACCGCCGCCTTCGGACGGTAGCCGAGCGCATGCAGGGCGACCGTCGTCTTCCCCGATCCCGATTCCCCCACCAGGCCCATGACCTGGCCGGCAAAAAGATCGAGGCTCACATCGGACACGACACGGTGCCGGGCGCTGCGGCTTCCGAACGCGATGGAGAGATTGCGGATGGAAAGGAGTGGTTGCATGTCCTAGCCCTTCACGGCGACCTGGAGACCGACGATGCGGGCCAGACCTTCGGTCAGCAGATTGAACCCGACGACCAGCGAGGCGAGCAGCAGTCCCGGCCCGATCACCGTGGCGGGGCTCAGGAACAGCAGCGTCCGGTTCTCGGAGATGATCAGCCCCCATTCGGGCGTCGGCGGGCGGATGCCGAAGCCGAGAAAGCCGAGCGACGCGACCAGGACGGGGGCGTAGGCCGCGCGAAGGGCGAACTCGACGAGAAGCGTGCCGCTGGCATTGGGCAGGATTTCGCGCAGGGCCACGCGCCAGGCCGGCTCGCCGCGAAGCCTGCAGGCAACGACATAGTCGCGCGAGGAAATCTCGATCGCGGCGGCGCGCGCGATCCTGCCGACCCGGGGCGCGAAGACGAAGCCGATGACGGCGATGATGACGGGGATGCTGCCCGCCGCCTCCGCGCTCGACAGGGCCACGATCAGAAGCGCGGTGAAGAGCACGGGAATGCTGATCAGCGCTTCCATCAGCCGGTTGACGACGACGTCGAACACGCCGCCGACATAGCCGCTGACGAGGCCGAGGAAACCGCCGACGAGAAAGCCGAGCACGGTTCCGGACAGCGAGAGGGTGAGCACCAGCCATGCGCCATGCAATGTCCGGCTGAAGACGTCGCGGCCGAGCTGGTCGAGGCCGAAGGGGTGCGGGACGCTGGCGCCCGACAGGGGGATGCCGGCGCCCATCTGCGCGGGCGCATAGGGCGCAAGCCAGGGGCCGAGGACCGACAACAGGAGGTGGCCGAAGACGATCAGCGCGCCGACCCTCAGGCTCGTGGGACTCGTTTCCCACAGGAGGGAGACCTTGCTCATTGCGCCGTCCTTCAGTCTGATCGGTTCCACGGTGTCGGTCACAGCTGCCTCAGCCTCGGATTGAAATAGAGCGTGAGCACATCCACGATGAGATTGCCGGCGATATAGACGCCCGCGGCAATGAGGACGGTGGCCTGGATCACCGGGACGTCGAGCTGCATGAGGGCGCCGACGAGCAACTGGCCGACGCCGGGAAAGGAGAAGACCTGTTCCACCACCACCACGCCGCCGAACAGATAGGTGAGGCTGAGGCTGGTCACCGTCAGGGCCGGCACGAGTGCGTTGGGAAAGGCATGCCGCCATAGGATGGTGCGTTCGCTGATGCCGTTGAGACGCGCCATCTTCACATAGTCGGAATTGAGCACGTCGATCAGGCTGTCGCGCAGGAAACGGGTGGCATAGGTGGCCATGACGAGGGCAATGGTAATGCCGGGGAGAATGAGGGCCCTGAGGATTTCGAGGCCGCTATTGGCACTGTCGATGGTGGATCGTGGCGGCAGGATGGGAAGCCAGCGCGCGAAGACCAGGAGAAGGATGGTGCCGAGGAGAAAATCCGGGACCGACTGGATCGCGAGAGAAAAGCTGGAATAGGCGTTGTCCACCTTGCTGTCGACGTTGAGGGCCTGGAT
Organism: Ensifer soli; assembly: GCF_041928815.1. Taxonomy (NCBI): domain Bacteria; kingdom Pseudomonadati; phylum Pseudomonadota; class Alphaproteobacteria; order Hyphomicrobiales; family Rhizobiaceae; genus Ensifer; species Ensifer soli. Next base: position 151,841 of record NZ_JBHFEI010000005.1, read on the forward strand.
CGTTGCAGGGATGACGGTGATCGGCACGTAGAGCACGAGCACGAACAGCGCCATCAGCGTCGAATTCCAAAGCGCCTTGCCGACAACGGCCGCGACCGGCTGGCCGGTGACGAGGCTGTTGCCGAGGTCTCCCTGAAGAAGGCCCGACAGCCAGCCGAAAAAGCGGCTCGCCAGCGGTTCGTTGAGGCCGAGCCGCTCGCGCAGCAACGCCAACTGCTCCGGATCCGGAGAGCGGCCGAGGATGCGCGTGGCCACATCGCCGGGCAGCACGGCCGTGATAAAATAGACGACCGTGGCGACGATCAGCATCGTGACGATGCTAATCAGGATTCTCCGCGAGACGAACATGACGAGAGGCATATCGAGAACCGATCAGACGGGTTTGCATTCGAACCGGGACCGGACGGCCGGTCCACGGTGATCGGACGGAGAATGTCTCCGCAGGGCGGGAGCCCGCGCGACCGGCGCGAACTCCCGGAAACCCCTATTTGCAGTCGATGTCGGCAAAGGCGATGCGGGTCTCGACATGGGGGACGAAGCCGGTGCAGGTCTTGCGCACGGCGGCCACGAGGGGCGCGAAGACGGGGATGATCGCTCCGCCCTCTTCGGTCAGCATCTTGCCGGCCTCCTGGTAGGCCACCGTCCGCTTTCCGGGGTCCACCTCGCCTGCGGCGGCGTCGAGCAGGTCGTCGAAGGTCTTGTTGTTCCAGTTCGTCTCGTTGAACCGGCCGCCGGTGCGATAGCCGAAATTGTAGGAGGTCGACGGGTGGCGGGCATACCAGTAGGCGAAGAAGAACGGATGCTTCATGTAGGTGTCGTCCCAGTAGCTGGCATTGGGCGCCGTCAGGATGTTGACGGTGATGCCAGCGGGCGCCGCCATCTCCTTGTAGGCCTGGGCCATGACCACGGAGCCGGGAACGAGGTCCTGCGCGCCGGTGTAGAGGTCGACGGTCAGGTCGGAATGACCGGCTTCGGCCAGAAGCGCCTTCGCCTTTTCGATGTCCTGCGGGATCGGCGTCGTCTGGAAGGAGAAGGGGCTCGTCAGCGGGGAGGCGTTGTCGTTGCCGGGCGTGCCGACGCCGACGGTGACGAGGTTCGCCATCGCCACGCGGTCGACCACCAGCTTCATCGCCGTGCGCACGCGGTTGTCGTCGAAGGGCGGCTTGTCCGTCTGCATCGCGAACATCATCAGGATCGCGTTCTGCGCCGGATAGAGGGTGACGTTCTCGTCCGCCTCCAGCGTCGGGATGGTGACGGGATCGGCGGAGGTGACGATATCGGCCGCATTGGTCTGGATCGTTGCCGCGCGCGCCAGCGGATCCGTGCTGCCGGAAAGCTCGATGCAGGGCATTTTCGGTTTCCCGGCCTGCCAGTAATCGGGATTGGCCTGCAGGATCGAGCGCGCGCCGGTGCTGTCGAAATCCTTGATGAGGAAGGGTCCCGTTCCGTAGGACGCCTTCATCAGCTGGTCGTGGGTGGCGCCGCTTTCGATGATGCCCATGGCACGGTTGCCCATGATGAGCGGCAGTTCCACCACGGGCTTGTCGAACACGATCGACACTTCGTACTTGCTCTTGGCCGTGACGTTTTCCGGCTTCAGGCCGGAGAGCTCGGATGCCGCCATGGAAGCCGTCGCCGGGTCGAGGACGCGGCGGACAGTATAGACGACGTCGTCCGCCGTCAGCTCCTTGCCGCTGTGGAACGTCACGCCTTCGCGCAGCGTGAACACCCAGGACTTGCCGTCTTCACTGCTCTCCCAGGATTGCGCCAGCTGAGGCTTGACGACGAAGTCGTTGTCATAGGTGGTCAGGAATTCGTAGGCCGACAGGATATGGACGAAATCCGAGTTCTCGACGAGCTGTGCCGGGTCGATCGTGTGGGTTGCCTTCCATTCGAACGTGACGACACGCAGGCATGCACCGTCCTCAGCCAGCGCCGGCGCCGCCCACAGCAGCGACAGGGTCGCGCAGGTCGACATGGCTTTTCGAAAATCCATCATGCAGGCCTCTCGTGAAAATGTCGTCGGCCATCGGCGGCAGATGCTCCGGCGTTCGACGTCGGGTTTCGGATGCCGGAGATAGTGGGGGCTGCCCCAGGGTCCGGCAAATAGCTTTTGAGCGGACGCGCATCCCCTCGTGGTTATACCGTGACCGGCACCGGCGCCGGGCGCAGAAAGCCTCACAAGAGATTGAAAAATCTTTCATATCCCGAAGTACAGATGGATATCACCCGTCCGCCTCGGCGGCCCGGGCGCGGTTTCCCGACATTTTCCGGCCCGGGGGTTATCGTTCGGCGGCGACAGGCCGGTGAGTGCGGGAGATGCGGGGGCATGGGCCGCCTCCGAAAGCAAACGGGCTTCCGCCGGGCCTAGTAGCCAACGGACCGGTCGACGAGGCAGGACAGCGGCAGACCCTCCTCGATCCGGCGGATCTGCGCCAGGATATTGCGCACCAGGTCGCGCTGCCCGGGATCGCTCGCCATGTGCGGCGAGATCACCACCCGCGGATGCGTCCACAGCCGGCTGTCGCCAGGAAGGGGCTCGGTCTCGAACACGTCGAGGCTGGCGCCGTGGAGCGTACCGTCGTCCAGCGCGGCGAGGATATCGCGCTCGACGTGAAGTCCGCCCCGCCCGGCATTGATGAGCACCGGGCCCGCAAGCCCGGGCCGTCGCGCTAGGCGGGCGAACGTGTCTGCGTTGAGAATGCCGGCGGTGTCGGGCGTCAGCGGCAGCAGGCAGACGAGGATGTCGGTCCGGCGCAGGAACGGGTCGAGGGCCTCGCGCCCGGCATAGGTCTCAAGCCCCTCGATGGCCTTGGCGGACCGGCTCCATCCGGCGACCGCGAAGCCGAGCAGGGTGAGCTTGCGCGCCGCATCCATGCCCAGCGCGCCGAGCCCCATCACGCCCACGCGAACCTCGGACGCCGCAGGCTGGCGCAGGACCTCCCATCGCTTCTCGCGCTGGGCCTGCGCGAGCGCCAGGAACTGCCGGTGATGCAGCAGCACGTTGTGCACGACATATTCGCTCATGCGCATGCTGATCTGCGGATCCACCAGCCGGAGGATCGGGACGTCCGGCAAGGTCGGATCGGCCAGAAGATGGTCGACCCCGGCGGCGAGCGAGACGATGGCCTTCAGCGATCCGAAGCGCGCGAGCGCGCCCTGTGGCGGGCTCCACACCAGCGCGTAGTCGACATCCTCGGCATTGCCCTGGTCCGGCCAGATCCTCAGGTCGACATGCGGCGCCTCGGCCGCGAAGGCCGCCCTCCAGGGATCCGCGTCCCAGCCATCCGCCATGAAAAGCATCGCCATCGTCCGTACCGCTCCCTTTCGCGCACCCTCGCCTCGGCGAAGGGGTGGCGGAACAATAGGGCCGCCATTCCCGGTTCGCCCATCGCCATTTCGCCAGGCAACCAGCGATACGCGTTATAGGATGAAGCCGGGAAGACCGGCGGAGCCCGGCATGCGGGGCATAACTTTTAGCGTTCGGCGCTCGCGGAAATCTTTATTGGCCCACCTCGCCGCAGTTCGGATAGCGTTGCGGCAACCAGAGCAAAAAGCCGTATGGGAACACATTCATGCCCTCAGCGCCCGCTGTCATGCCAGCCCCCGAAACCCTGACGCTTCCGGCCATGCTGGATGCCCGCGCAGGCGAGATGGGCTCAAAACCCCTCATCCTGTTCGAGGGCGACGAAAGCTGGACCTATGGCGAGGCCAGGACGCTGGCGCGGCGCACGGCCGCAGGATTGCAGCAACTGGGGATCGCGCGCGGGGAACCGGTGCTCGTCTGGCTTCCGAGCACCAGCGACATCGTCCGCATCCATTTCGGCCTTTGCTACATGGGCGGCATTTTCGTGCCGATCAACCTCGCCCTCAAGGGCAACATGCTGGAGCACATCATCGTCAATTCGCAGGCGAAGACGATCATCTGCCATGCGCAACTCGTGGAGCGCCTCGAACAGGTGAAACTCGGCGCGCTGGAGCGGATCATCGTCGTCGGCGGCACGGTCGAGGAACGGCTGGACCTGACCTATGTCGACAGCGGCACGCTGATCGCCGACGAGGAGCGCTTCTCTGCGCCGGTGCCGCCGATCGCGCCCTGGGAACCGCACGGCATCTTCTACACTTCGGGAACCACGGGGCCGTCGAAGGGCGTCATCACCCCGCATGTGCACACCTCGGTGATGGGCCGTTGCGCGCTGCGCTTCTTCGAGGAGGACGACCGCTTCCTGATCAACCTGCCCTACTACCACCTCGGCGGCGCGCTCGTGCCGCATGCGGTGCTCGTCTTCGGCGCGTCCATGGCGCTCATCAAGGACTTCCGGACACAGACCTTCTGGGACGACGTGCGGCGGACGGGATCGACCTGCTGCTTCCTGCTCGGCGCCGTCTCGACCTTCCTGATGAAGCAGCCGGAACGGCCGGACGACGCCGACAATCCGCTGCGCACCGTCATCCAGCAGCCGCTTCCGAGCTATTCGATCGAATTTTCGAAGCGCTTCGGCGTGGCGCTCTACACCCAGCTCGACATGACGGAGGTCGGCCCCTACATCATGTCGCCGCTGATCACCGACCGTCAGATGCCGAACGGATATTGCGGCCGCCTGGAAAACATCTGGGGCACGTTCGAGGCGCGCCTCGTCGACGAGAACGACATGGAAGTGCCCACCGGCAAGGTCGGCGAACTTGTCGTCCGCTGCGATACGCCGCATGTCATCTCGCCCGGCTACTGGGCGATGCCCGAGGCGACGGCGAAGGCCTGGCGCAACGGCTGGTTTCACACGGGCGACGCGCTGCGCAAGGACGAGGACGGCAACTACTACTTCGTCGACCGGACGAAGGACTCCATCCGCCGCCGGGGCGAGAACATCTCGTCGGCGGAGGTCGAGAACGACCTCCTGAGCCACCCCGACATCGCCGACGCGGCGGCGGTCGCCACCCGCAGCGACCTGGGGGAGGACGAGGTCCTCGTGATCGTGGAGCCGAGGGCCGGGCGCGCGATCGCGCCGGCGGACCTCCTCGCCTACCTCATCCCGCGCATGCCGCACTACATGGTGCCGCGCTACATCCGCGTGGTCGAGAAGATGCCCTACACGGAGACCCACAAGGTGCAGAAGTCGACCCTCCGGGCGGAGGGCATCGAGGCGCCGAACGTGTGGGATCGCGAGGCGGCCGGCTTCCGGATCCGGCGCGAGCTCATCGGCTGATCCGACGTTCGGCCGACGGGCGATCGTCTCCTTCCAGACCTGACTACCGGTGGCACGCGATGAACCGTTCCGACTTTTCGTTCCCGCAGACCCTCGTGGCGCCCTCCCGCGCCCATTCCGTCCTCTGCGCCATGCTCGACAGGCAGGCCACCGCGATCGGCGACAAGACGCTGATGGTCTTCGACGATGGCGAGAGCTGGACCTATGCCCGCACGCAGGCCGAAGCGCGCGCCACGGCGGCAGGGCTGGCCGGCCTTGGCGTCTCCAAGGGCGATACGGTGCTGGTCTGGCTGCCGAACGGCCCGCTGATCTTCAAGCTGCATCTCGCGCTCGGCTATCTTGGCGCCATTTTCGTGCCGATCAACCTCGCCCTTCGCGGCGGCGTGCTGCAGCACATCGTCACCAATTCGGCGGCAAAGCTGATCGTCTGCCACCAGGATCTTCTCGAACGGCTGACGACGATCGCGCTCGGGGCGCTGACGACCGTCGTTCACGTCGGAGGAGAGGGCGATGACCGCCTGGGCCTCGCACAATTGCCGGAGACGGTGCTGACGGGCCTTGCCGCCGACCTCGTCGATGCCGAGGCGAAGCCCTCCGATATTCAGGGGATCTTCTACACGTCGGGCACGACCGGCCCATCCAAAGGCGTCATCTGCCCGTCGCTGCACACCTCCGTCATGGCAAGGGTCGCCCTGCGCTTCCTCGGACCCGACGACCGGTTCCTGATCAACATGCCCTATTTCCACCTCGGCGGCGCGCTAGTGCCGTTCGCGGTAATCGAGCGCGGCGCGTCCATGGCGATGCTGACGCGCTTCCGGACACCGACGTTCTGGGACGACGTGCGGCGCACGGGATCGACGGCCTGCTACATCCTCGATTCCATCCGGACATTCCTGATGAAGCAGCCGCCGACGCCGCGCGATGCCGACAATCCCTTGCGCTTCGTCGTGCAGCAGCCGCTGTCCCACGATTCCGCCGAATTTTCCGCGCGCTTCGACGTGACCATCTTCACCCAGTGGGACATGACCGAGGTCCTGCCGGTCATCCTGTCGGGTCCGGTCTCGCGGACATCGAACCTGCAGAAGGGCTATTGCGGCGAGGCGGCGGTGTTTTCGCCCGCCTGCGAGATCCGCCTGGTCGACGCGGACGATTTCGAGGTGCCGGACGGGGAGCTGGGCGAACTCGTCGTGCGCTGCGACCAGCCCTGGGTGCTGTCGCCGGGCTACTGGCAGATGCCGGAGGCGACCGCCAAGGTCTGGCGCAACGGCTGGTTCCACACGGGCGACATCTTTCGCAGGAACGCGGAAGGCAGCTATTTCTACATAGACCGGATCAAGGACGCGATCCGCCGGCGCGGCGAGAACATCTCCTCCAGCGAGGTGGAAGCCGAGGCGCTCGCCCACGACGACATCGAGCTCGCCGCCGCCGTGGCCGTGCCGAGCGAGCACAGCGAGGACGAGGTTCTGCTGGTCCTCCAGCCGAAACAGGGGCGGTCGGTGGATCCGCGTGCCTGCTTCGATTTCCTCGTGCCAAGGCTGCCCCACTACATGCTGCCGCGCTTCATCCGGATCGTGCGCGAGATGCAGATGACCGAGACGATCAAGATCCGCAAGAACGTGCTGCGCGACGAGGGCGTGACCGCCGAGACCTGGGATCGGGAGGCCGAGGGGATCGTGGTCAAGGCGGCCAGGATCGGCGAAGGCGCACCGCGTATCAAGACACACGACAGAACCGAAAGCGACAGATCATGACACTGAGGACTGCACTCGTCACCGGCGCGGCCGGGGGTATAGGGTCGAGCATCTGCCAGCGGCTGCTGGAGGATGGGTACCGCGTCGCCGGGACCGACATCAATGCCGCCGGCCTCGCCGCGCTCGGCGAGGCGCTCGGCGCGTCCTTCACAGGCTATGCGCGCGACCAGACCCATGCGGATGCCATGGCCCTCCTCGTGGACGAGATCGAGCGCGATCTCGGCCCGGTCGATGCCTTCGTCAACGTGACCGGCTGGACCAACGCGACACGGTTCGAGACGGAAACGCAGGCCTATTGGGAGAAGGTCATCGCGCTGAATTTTACCTCGCTGCTGTTTGCCAGCCAGCCGGTGCTGAAATCGATGATCGCGCGTAAGTCCGGCCGGATGGTCTTCATCGCGTCCGATGCCGGGCGCGTCGGCACGGGGCACGAGGCGGTCTATGCGGCTTGCAAGGGCGCGGTCATCGCCTTCGCCAAGAGCCTGGCGCGGGAGAATGCGCGCCACCTGATCAACGTCAACTGCGTCGCCCCCGGGCCGACCGCGACGACGCTCTTCACCGAGGAGATGCGCGATCACCCGGAGATGGTGGCACGCATGCTCAAGGCCATTCCGTTTCGCCGGGCGGCCGAGCCGTCGGAGCAGGCTTCCGTCGTCAGCTATCTTCTGTCCGACGATGCGAGCTACATCACCGGCCAGGTGCTGAGCGTCAGCGGCGGCCTGACGATGATCTAAGGCGCGAGCGGCGGCCGCGCGGCCGGCCGTCCCGTTGCCGGGCTGAGGGATGTCCATGGATCCAGCGCTCACACACACCCGACAGACGCGAGCCGGCGCGGGTTACGGCGGCATGGTTCTTGTCGTGCTCGCGGGTCTCATCTGGAGCATGGGCGGCGTGCTGGTGCGTGGCACGCAAGGCCTCGACGCCTGGGACTATCTCGGCTGGCGCTCGGCCGGGCTGATCGTCTGCATGGGGCTCGCCTATCCGGCCGGGCCGAGGGCACTGCTGCGGGCCGTGCGGCGGCAGGGGCCGATGGGATGGGGGGCGGCCTTCTCGCTGGCCCTGTCCTCGCTCGCCATCTCGTTTGCCCTCAAGCACACGACCGTGGCCTTCGCCACGTTCCTCGCCTCCATCGCGCCGCTTCTCGCGGTCATCATCATGGCGACCGTCTACAGGGAGAGGATCTCGGCGGGGGCGATCGGCTGCGTCGTGCTGGGCCTCGCCGGCATCGCTATCATGGTGCGCGGCGATTTTTCGGGCGGCCAGCTCGCCGGCAACATCGCGGCCGCGCTGAGCGCACTGGGTTTCGCCAGCTATTCGGTCCTCGTCAACAGGAACCGGGGCGGAGACTGGTTTCCGGCCGTCTGGACCCATGGCTGGATCTGCCTGGCGCTCTGCGCCGTCGCCATCGCCACGATCGGCCGGGGTACCGTCCCCCTGTCGCCGGAGATCGTCCTTCCGATCGTCCATGGCGGCGGGATCATCGCCTTCGGCCTGCTGCTCTACAATCGTGCCGCCCGCCGGGTCGCCCCCTTCACCCTGATCGTCACGGCGCAGGCGGAAACGGTCTTTGCCCCGGTGTGGGGCTTTCTGGTCCTTGGCGAGGTGCCCGGCCTCTCGACCGTCGCCGGAGGTTTCGTCATCATCCTCGCCGTGGTCGCGGCCGGCCTGATGTCCGCCCGGGACACCGCCCCGCTTGCCCTCCCGCCGCTCGCCGGCGACGCAGCCCCGCCCCGCCCCAACCGGAGTGACGACGATGCGCCTGTTTGATCTTCCGACCGTCTACCGGGCCGAGGTCGTCCCCGCATGGATCGACTACAACGGTCACATGACCGAATACAGCTACAACTACGTCTTTGCCGAGGCGGTCACGGCATTCATGGAGGAGATGGACATCGGGTCGGCCTATCTGGCGCGGACCGGCCATACGGCCTACACGGCCGAACACCACGTGACGTTTCGCAGCGAAGTGAAGCTCGGCGCGCGGCTGTCGGTCACCTTCCGCGTGCTCGCCTTCAGCCGCAACAGCATCCAGATGTATGGCGAAATGGACGGCCCGGACGGAAGGATCGCCGCGGCTTACGAAAGCCTGACGCTTCATGTCCGCCAGGGCGAAGGATCGGCGCGGGTCGTGCCCTTTCCTGAGGCGGACATGCCCGTGCTTTCCGAACTCAAGCGGCGCAGCGACCTGCTGGCACCGCCGCGGCTGACGATCGACAAGGTGCGGATCCGGTCGCGCCTGTCCTGACACGACAACCGACTACGGTGGAGAAAGGACACGACCCATGGCGACTGCTCCCGTCTATCCGATCGACGGAGTGCCCTACCGCACGGATGCGGAAGCGGCGGACTGGTTCTCGCGTGGATGCTGGATCGACCGGACGGCAGGCGATGCGCTGAGGGTAGCGGCGGCCACCTGGGGAGACCGGCAGGCGATCGTCGCCCGCGGCACGGCGGTGACCTTCCGGCAGTTCGACGAACGCTCCGAGCGCCTGGCGGCAGCCCTGCTCGAGCTCGGCCTGTCGCCGGGCGACCGGGCGATGTTCCAGATGGGCAACGAGATCGAGACGGCGGTGGCGCTGTTTGCCTGCTACAAGGCGGGGATCGTGCCCGTCTGCTCGGTGCCGCACTACGGCCGGGCGGAAATGGCGGCCCTGGCGCGCCTGACCGGTGCCCGGGCACATCTGGTGCAGGCGGATGCCGGCGGATCGACCGATCTGGTGGCATCCGCGCAAGACCTCAGGGGCGAGGTCGCGAGCCTGTCGAAGACCATCGTCGCGCGGGGCGATCCGGGCGGTCGCGCTCACGGTTATGAGGCGCTCATCGAGGACATGCCGCTGGCGCGGGCGCGCAGCCTCCTTGCCCGGCTTCGGATCAGCAGCCGCGACGTGATGAAATTCCAACTGTCCGGCGGGTCGACCGGGCTTCCCAAGGTGATCCCGCGCTTCCACGCGGAGTATCTCGGCCACGCCCGCGACTGGGCGCTCCAGTTCGGCAAGGACGAGACGTCCGTCTGCCTGTGGTCGCTGCCGATGGTGCACAATGGCGGGCAGGTCTGGGCGCTGTTCCCGACGGTGCTCATCGGATGTATGCTCGTCCTGTCGGGCACCGGCATCGACGAGATCTTCGACGCCATCGCCGCCCATCGCGTCACCCACGGCATGAGCATCGGCCCGATCGCGCCGAAGATCCTCGCGCATCGGAACATCCCCCGGGCGCGGCTCGGCTCGTTGCGGATCTTCGGGACGATGAACCGCGCGGCGGCGCTCGAGGCGGCCCTCGGCATTCCCTGCGCCAATGTCTATGGCCTGACGGAAGGGCTGGTGTCGATCGCACCGCCCCAGGCTCCGGCGGAGCGTCGCCACCAGACGAACGGCACACCGGCCACGCCGCAGAACGACCTGCGCCTCGTTGTCCCCGGAACCGAGCAGGCGGTCGCCGAAGGCGCTGTCGGCGAGCTCTGCTTTCGCGGCCCCTCGTCGCTCACCGGCTATGTCGGCGATCCGGCCGCCACCGCCAGGGCGCTGACCGCCGACGGTTATGTGCGCACCGGCGATCTCTTCCGCCTGTCCGTCAGGGACGGCGAGCGCTGGCTGGTGTTCCAGGGCCGCGACAAGGACAATATCGACCGGGGCGGGGAAAAGTTCGGCGTCGAGGATATCGAGGTGCTGATCGGGCTTCACCCCAGCGTCGCGGACGGGCGCGTCGTCGCGATGCCGGACCCGATCATGGGCGAGCGGGCCTGCGCCTTCCTCGTGCTCAAGCCGGGCGCGCGGGCGCCCGACATCGCCGAACTCGGCGCGTTCCTGCTGTCGCACGGGCTGGCGACGTTCAAGCGCCCCGAACGCATCGAGGTGATCGACCAGCAGCCGGTGACCGGGGTCGGCAAGCTGGACCGCGCCGCGCTGCGCGCCCGGATCGCCGAAACGCTTTCGCGCGAGCAGCATGCCGGAACGCAGCGATAACCAAAGACGAAGCATCGGGGCCGCAAACGGTATTGGGCCGCCTTCGACAACGCCCCTACCATCAGCGTGAAGGACGCCGGCCACCGGCGCGGCTATCGAAAGAGAAGGCGATGATCGAGCGCAAAGAGCCACCCTACGACCTGACGCTTCCCTATCGGGATATCCTCTACACGGTCGCCGACCGCATCGCGACGATCGCCATCAATCGTCCGAAAACGCTGAATTCGATCAACCAACACACGATCTACGAGCTCGAACACGCGCTCTTTACGGCCGAACGCGACCGGGACGTCGGCGTCATCGTGCTGACCGGCGTCGGAGACCGGGCATTCAGCTCAGGCGGCGACGTGAACTGGGAACACGAGGAAGGTTCCGAGAAGGAGCACTACGACCTGAACCGGATGGTGGTCGACTGCTCCAAGCCGATCATCGCCCGCGTCAACGGCTACGCCATCGGCGGCGGCAACCATCTCGCCTATTTCTGCGACATCACGATTGCTGCCGAACACGCGATCTTCGGCCAGAATGGACCCCGGATCGGCTCGCCGGCGGGCGGCTACATGGTCTCGCACGCCGCCAATATCCTCGGCCACAAGCGGGCGCGGGAAATGTGGCTGCTGTGCCGCCGCTACAGCGCCCGGCAGATGCTGGACTGGGGCCTGGTAAACGCTGTCGTGCCGAAGGAGCAGCTGGACGCGGAGGTGCGCAAATGGGCCGACGAGCTGCTCACCATCTCGCCGACCTGCCTGAAGATCGTCAAGGCATCCATGCGCAACCACATGGATCACATCATGAAATCCGAGATGCACGACATCATTCGGCAGGTGGCGCCCGATTATTTCGACACCGGCGAACAGAAGGAAGGCACGGCCGCCTTTCTGGAGAAGCGCAAGGCCAATTTCGATCCGTTCCGGTAGGACGCCGGGCGCAGGGGATCGAGAGACATGCAGGAGAGGACAATGGACAGGAAAATCGCACTGGTGACGGGTGCCGCCGGCGGAATCGGCACCGCCATCTGCAGGCGCCTCGTCGCCGACGGCTACCGAGTGGCCGCGACCGATCTCGATCAGGCGGGACTTGAGGCCCTGAAGGCGGATCTGGGCGACGGCGCCGTCGTCTACCCCGCCGACCAGACCGACGAGGCCGCCATGGTGGCGCTCGTCGGCAAGATCGAGGCCGAACTCGGCCCCATCGAGGCCTTCGTCAACGTCACGGGCTGGACCCATGCAACGCGCTTCGAGACGGAAGACAGCGCCTACTGGTCCAAGGTTGTCGCGATCAACTACATGGCGCTTCTATACACGGTCCAGCCGGTGCTGAAGCGCATGATCAGCCGCAAGCGCGGCGCGATGGTGTTCATCGCGTCAGATGCCGGGAAGGTGGGCACGGCGACCGAGGCGGTCTATGCGGGCGCGAAGGGGGCCGTCATCGCCTTTGCCAAGAGCATCGCCCGCGAGAATGCGCGCCACACCATCAACATCAACTGCGTGGCGCCGGGGCCGACGGAAACGCCGCTCTACGTGGCGGAGGAAAAGGAAAATCCCGAGATCATCGCACGGATGCTGAAGGCCATTCCGTTCCGCCGCCCCGCTCAGCCCGCCGACCAGGCCTCCGCCGTCAGCTTCCTCCTGTCGAAGGATGCGTCCTATGTCACCGGCCAGACGCTCAGTGTCAGCGGCGGCCTGACGATGATCTGAGGGGACGGAAATGGCGGTGAAACTGACCATAGACGGGCGCGTGGCGACGATCCTCATCGATCGGCAGGAGCGGCGCAACGCGCTCGACAACGCCGCCCTTGAGGCGCTGATCGATGCGACGGAGACCCTGCGCCGGAGCGGGGTGGTGGCCGCGGTCGTCTCCGGTGCCGGCGACCGGGCCTTCTCAGCCGGGTCCGATCTGAAGGCGCTCGCCACCTATCCGCCGGCGGAGGTGGCGCACCACACCTATCTGTTCCAGAAATGCACCCAGGCGCTGGACGCGCTCAACGTCGCGACCATCGCCGCGATCGAGGGGTTCTGCCTTGGCGGCGGCCTCGAACTGGCGCTGACCTGCGACTACCGCGTGTCGAGCGCGGCCTCGACCTTCGGATTTCCGGAAATCCGGCTGAACGCCGTCCCGTCCGGCGGCGGGACGTTCCGGGCGGTGCGCGCCATGGGCCTCACCCGCGCCCGAGAGATGCTCCTCTTCGGCGGCAGGATCGACGCGGAGACCGCCCTGCAGCGCAACCTGGTGAGCGAGATCGTCGCGCCCGGCACGGCCCATGCGCGCGCCATGGAACTGGCTGAGGCACTCGCCGCGCAGGTCGCTCCGCTGACGATCGCCCTCGTCAAGGGCGCCATTCTCGGCGGGGTCGAAGCGAGCGCGAGCGCCGGCAACGCGCTTGCCTATTTCGCCGACCTCGCCGTCAGCCAGTCCGGGGACTACCGGCAGGGCATCATGGGGTTCGCCGAGAAGACGAAGGCCTGAGGGCTATAACCTCCGCCGGCTCCGGCGTTTCTGTAACAGTATAGGACGCACGCCGCGCACGGCGCTAGCCTCGCTTGAAACCCGAGGCCATGGCGAAGGACGAAGACCGACAGGCCGCAAAGGCTGCAGTGCTTCCGACGACATGATCCGGGATACCAACGCTCCGAAAGGAAACGGAGCCGGCGCCTTTCTCTGGAAGGCGCCACAACAAAGGGGGAACTCAGATGAAGCCTATCGATGGAACGGGTCTGCCTGCAACCGCCGGCCTGAACAGGCGCGACATGCTGCGGGCAACGACGGCGGCCGGCCTGCTGCTGCCCTTTGCCGGCTCGCTGATCCTTCCCGCCGGCGTCGCGCGGGCGCAGGAACCCCAGCGGGGCGGACGCATCCGGGTGGCGACCAACGACGCCTCCCCGGCCGACATGATGGATCCGGCCCGCCAGGACACCTTCACCGATGGCCTTCGTTCCTACTTCGTCTATGAGAAGCTGACCGAGATCGATCACACCGGCGCCATCGTGCCTCAGCTTGCGACCAACTGGTCGTCGAGTGCCGCCGGCGATGTCTGGACGTTCGAACTGCGCAAGGGCGTGACGTTCCACGACGGCAGGCCGTTCACCGCCGCCGACGTCATCTACACCTACAAGCGCATCCTCGATCCGGCGACGGCATCGACCGGGCGGGACTACATCACCGACATCGTCGCGATGAAGAACGAGGGCGACCACCGGCTCGTCATCGAGCTTTCGGGCGCGAACTCGGAGTTCCCCACGCGCGTGGCGATGCGCTACCTCGCGATCACCTTCGACGGCGCCGCCGATTTCCCCAAGGACGCGATCGGCACAGGTCCCTGGAAGCTCGGCGAATTCCAGCCCGGCATCGTCGCGAATTTCATCCGGAACGAAACCTACTGGCGCCCGGGCCTGCCCTATATCGACGAGATCGAGAGCTTCGGCATCGGCGACGAGGCGGCGCGCCTCAATGCCCTCCTGTCCGGCGAGGCGGACGTGATCCAGGGCGTGAATGCCAAGGCGGTCGCCCGCCTCAACCAGAGTGGCGTCGCCGAGGCGCTCATCTCCAAGGGCGGGGCAATGGCGACCTTCTCGATGCGGGCGGACACCGCGCCCTACACGAATGTCGATATCCGCAAGGCGCTCAAGCATTCCTTCGATCGCCAGAAGTTTCTCGACCTCGCCTTCGACGGCGTCGGCATGATCGGAAGCGACCATCCGGTGCCTCCGGGCGACCCGATGTACGACGAAAGCTTTCCCGTGCCGGCGGCGGACCCGGATCTGGTCAAGTCGCTGCTCGCCAAGGCCGGCGCCAGCGACATGGTCTTCGAAATCCACACGTCGGATGCCAATTACGGCGGCTCCAACGCGGCGATCGTGCTCGGCGAGCTGATGAATGCAGGCGGCGCCAAGGTCAAGGTGACGCGCCATCCGGCCGACGGCTACTGGACCGCCGTCTACATGAAGGTGCCCTTCTCGGCCTCGTCCTGGACGGTCCGGCCGACCGCGATCACGCGCATCGAGTCCGGCTGGATCTCGGGCGCCGCCTATAACGAGGGCTTCTGGTCCGATCCCCGCGTCGACCAGAATGTCCGTCTCGCGCGGCAGGAACTCGACGACGCCAAGCGCAAGGCGCTGCTGGCAGGCGCCCAGGAGATCATCGCCAACGAAGGTCCTTCCATCATCCCGATCTTCGTGCCATGGATCGACGGTGTCTCGACGCGCGTCCAGAACCTCAAGGCGCATCCGCTGCTGTTCACCGGCGCCGGACAGTGGGCGGAGGTCTGGCTGAACGCCTGAGCGCATGCCCCGCCCGACGCGAGAGCGTCCCGGCGCGGGGCAATGCTCCAAACGTCAGGCGGGGCCGTCAACGGGGGCGGAGCATGTCCGTTCCGACGGGAGACATGTTCCCGTTCGGGCCGCTCGGGGGCCTTGGCTGCGGCGGCGTGCCGCCGGGCCGATTTCATGGAGACTGTCATGCTGTCAATGGTGGCGCGGCGCATCCTCTTTGCGTTGCTGGCCGTGCTCGCAACGTCGCTGATCGTGTTCTCGGTGACGGAAGTCCTGCCCGGCGATGTCGCCGAGATCATCCTCGGCCAGGGCGCCACGGCCGAGCGCGTCGAGATCCTGCGCGAACAGCTGGGTCTGAACGCGCCGGCGACGGAACGGTATCTCGCCTGGCTCGGCAATCTCGTCACGGGCGACCTCGGCCGCTCGCTGGCGACGCGCGCGGACGTGCTGCAGACGATCTCTCCACGCTTCTGGAACACGGTCGTCCTTGCCGGCTATTCGGCGATCGTCACCATTCCCCTCGCCATCCTGCTCGGCATTCTCTGCGCCGCCCACCCGAACGGCATGCTCGACCGGAGCTTTTCCGCCATCAGCATCTTTCTCGTTTCAATTCCGGAATTCGTCGTCGGTCTCGTGCTCGTCCTCCTGTTCGCGATCACCGTCAAATGGTTCCCGTCGATCGTGGTGCGGCCCAGCTGGGGATCGCCCTCGATGCTGCTGTGGCAGCTGTTCCTTCCCATGCTGACGCTGCTCTGCTCGATCCTTGCCCATACGGTGCGGATGACGCGGGCGGCGCTTCTGGATGCGCTGTCCATGCCCTATGTCGAAATGGCCCTGCTCAAGGGCCTGCCGCGCCGCAAGGTCATCCTTAAGCACGCCCTGCCGAACGCCATCGCGCCGATTGCCAGCGTCATCGCGCTGAACCTCGGCTACCTGATCAGCGGCGTCGCGCTGGTCGAGGTGGTGTTCGCCTATCCGGGGCTCGGGCGGCTGATGATCGATTCCATCGCCTATCGCGACCTGCCGCTGATCCAGGCGACGGCGATGATCTTCTGTCTCCTGTTCATCTTCTTCAATCTCCTGGCCGACATCGCCGCCGTGCTGCTCAGCCCGCGACGGGAGCGGACGCCATGACCTCGCAAGGATCCATGTCCCGCCACCGGATCATGCCCCTTTCCGCTCTCCTCGCCGTCCTGACGATCGCCCTGATCGTCGCGGCGGCGCTCCTCGCGCCGTGGATCGCGACGAACCCGCCGCAGGCGATGATCGGCGACGCCTTCGCCGCGCCGGGGGGAACGCTGCTGGGAACCGACGTGCTCGGGCGGGACCTGTTCAGCCGCATCGTCCACGGCGCCCGCCTGACGCTGCTGATCGCGGTCAGCGCGACCGTGATCGGCTTTGCCGTCGGCACCCTCTGGGCTTTTGTGGCGGCCGAGCTCGACGGCTGGTTCAACGAGGCGACCGAGTGGCTCGTGAACATCCTCCTCTCCTTTCCGCCCCTGATGCTGGGCCTGCTGCTCGTCTCCGCGCTTTCGAACAGCCTGCCGATGCTGATCGGCGCGATTGCCGCCATCCAGGTGCCGCGCGTCGTGCGCGTGGCAAGAGCGGTGGCGCAGAACGTCATCGGCCTGCAATTCGTGGAGGTGGCGCGCGCACGCGGCGAGCGTCTTCCCTACATTCTCTTGCGGGAGGTGCTGCCGAACTGCCTCCGGCCGCTCGCGGCCGAATTCGGACTGCGCCTGACCTATTCGACCCTCTTCATCAGCGGCCTGAGCTTCCTGGGCCTCGGCGTCCAGCCCCCGGACGCCGACTGGGGCGGCCTGGTGCGCGAGAACATGTCGGCGATGCAGATCGGAGCATGGATGCCCGTGCTCGCGCCGGCGATGGCGATCGGCGCCTTCGCGGTCTCGCTCAACGTGCTGATCGACTGGATCGACAGCCGCTCGTCGACAAGGATCGGATAGGTGACCGTGCCGCTGCTTAAGATACGCAACCTGACCGTGGAGGCCTTCTTTCCCGAGGAGGGCTGGCGCCCGGTGATCACCGGTTTCAACCTCTCGGTCGGGCGCGGCGAGGTGGTGGCGCTGATCGGCGAATCCGGCGGCGGCAAGACGACGATCGGGCTTTGCGCATTGGGCTATGCGCGGCCCGGCATGCGGATCGCGTCCGGGGAGGTGCTCTTTGAGGGCGACGACATCCTGCGCTATTCGACCGATCAGCTCCAGCAGTTTCGCGGCGGCAAGGTCGCCTATGTCGCCCAGAGCGCCGCCGCCGCCCTGAACCCGGCGCTGAAGGTCGGCCGGCAGATCGAGGAGGGATTGCGCCAGCACAGGGTCTCCTCCAGGGCGGAGGCCGGGCGACGGGCCGTCGATCTTCTGCGCCGCCTCAATCTCCCCGACCCGGAAAACCTCGTGAACCGCTATCCGCACGAGTTGAGCGGCGGCCAGCAGCAGCGCGTCATGACGGCCATGGCGATGGCGTGCGACCCGGCCCTGATCGTGTTCGACGAACCGACCACGGCGCTCGATGTGACGACGCAGGTCCAGGTGCTGAAATCGATCAAGGACACGATCCGCACGGCCGATGCCAGCGCGCTCTATGTCAGCCACGACCTGGCGGTGGTCTCGCAGGTCGCCACCCGGATCGTGGTGCTGCGAAACGGCGCCATCGTCGAGCAGGGACCGACATTCGACGTGCTCCACAGGCCGGCCGAGGACTATACCCGTCTCCTTCTCGATGCCGTCAGGACCGTGCCGGAGGCGCCCATCGGCGAAACGTCCGTCCCGGGGCCTTGCGTCCCGGAGGCTGCCGAGCCCGCGCTCGTCTCGGTGCGCGGCATCGAGGCGACCTATCAGAAGACCGGCTTCCTGGCGAAGCGCCGGGCGCTCACGAACGTGCTCCACGGCGTCGACATCGAGATCCGGCGCAGCGAGATCCTGGCGATCGTCGGGGAATCCGGCAGCGGGAAGAGCACGCTCGCCCGCATCATCGCGGGGCTTCATGCGCCGACGAAGGGCTCCGTCGCCTATGCGGGCGAGACCTTGCCGGCCCGCGTCTCCGGCCGCAGCCTCGACATGCTGCGCCGGATCCAGATCGTGTTCCAGTCGCCCGAACAGGCGCTCAATCCGCGCCTGTCGGTCGGGCAGGCGGTAGGTCGCCCGCTGGCATTCTACTTCCGCATGGGCGGGCGGGAGAAGATGCTGCGGGTTCGCGAACTGCTGGACATGGTCGGCCTGCCGGCGCGGGTGGAGGAAAAATCGCCGCGCGAACTCTCGGGCGGGCAGAGGCAGCGTGTCGCGATCGCCAGGGCACTCGCGGCAAGGCCCGACATCATCCTGTGCGACGAGTTCCTGTCCGCGCTCGACACCGTGGTCGCCGCCAGGATCACGGAACTGATGGAACGCCTGCGCGACCAGCTCGGCACGGCCTTCGTCTTCATCTCTCACGACCTCGCCACCGTGGCCGAGATCGCCGATCGCGTCATCGTGCTGAAGGACGGACGGGTGGTGGACGCCGGCTCGACGACGCGGATCTTCAACGAGGATGTCGACCGCTACACCGATCTCCTGATCCGTTCGGTGCCGCAGCTTCGTCCCGGCTGGCTGGAAGAGACGCTGGCCGCCGGCCCCGCCAAGGCCTGAGCGACCCGCCAAGGCCTGAGCGCCCGCCTGGAGCCGATCGTCCCGCTGGCGCGGTCAGGCCCGGGCGGAAACGCGTCAGACCGCGCGCAGCAGGCTCGACCGGGACATGAGATCGTTCATCGTCTTCTTCAGCGTCGTCAGGAAGAGGTCGCTGACCACAGACTGGGGGCGCTCCGGCGGCAGGATCATGCAGGGCTTGATCTCGCGGATCGGCCGGAAGGGCAGGACCTTCACATCGCCCGGCTGCGCGGAAATCAGCGGGAAGGGATCGACCAGGGCGACGCCGTCGAGGCTTTTTACCAGCGCGCAGGCAACCAGCGTCTGGTTGACGATCAGGGTGCGCGGGAAACTGACCTTGCATTCCTCGAAGGCGCTGCGGATCATGGTGCCCGACAGCGTGTCGTCGGCAAAGGTGATCAGCTCCTGTCCGGCCAGATGGGCGGGGGTGACGAATTCCAGTTCGGCGAGCGGGTTGTCGGCCCGTACCACGCAGCCGATCTGGGCGTGGCAGAGCGGGATCGTCTCGAAATAATCCTCGCCGAACTGGACGTCGACCAGCCCGATATCCGCCTGGTTGTTGGAGACCTCCTGCATGACGACGCTTGTGGACAGGGACAGGATCTCGATGGCGACCTTGGGGTGTTCGCGCCGGAACCGCGCCACGGCCTCCGGCAGGATCGTCGCGGCAAGCGTCGGAACGGCGGCGAGCACGATGCGGCCCACCTGTCCGTGCTTCACCTCGTTCGCCATGTGCTCGATCGACCGCAGCATGCCGAACAGGCGCTCCACCTCCGGCATGAGGAGCTGCGCGTCAGGGGTCGGATAGAGTTTTCCCTTGATCCGCTCGAAGAGAACGACCCCGAGCCGGGTCTCGAGGAGCTGCAGCGACTTGGTCAGGGCAGGCTGGGAAACGTTGAGGATCCGCGAGGCGCCGGAGACCGTTCCCATCTGCATGATTGTACGGAAAACCGCAAGATATCGAACATTTAGCATGGCCGGAGCCTATATCGGATTCCACCCGAGGTCAAAGCGTCGAGCCGCCCGGGCAGGCGGTGGAAACATAGCCGCGACGCCGATGCCGGCGCAGGAAATACTATTGGTCCGCGCGCGTGGCCCTTCCTAGACTGGGCGCGAAGCCAAGGCAGTTCCCCCTGCTTTTCCGCCCGCAGAAGGACCGCGACCATGGATGAAACCTCACGCAGCGTTCACCTTGAGATCCGTGGAACCGTGGCAATCGTCACCATCGACAGCCCGCCGGTCAATGCGCTGTCGAATGCCGTGCGGAGGGATCTCAAGGCGGTTCTCGACACGGTGGCCGGCCGCGGCGACCTGACCTTCCTCGTTCTTCACGGTGCGCGGACGTCGTTCGTCGCCGGGGCCGACATCCGGGAGATGGACCTGCCGGCTGAGGCCCCGAGCCTGCCGGAGGTGGTGCAGGCGCTGGACCGGCTGGCGATCCCCACCCTTGCGGCGATCACAGGTGCCTGCCTCGGCGGCGGCCTGGAGATCGCCATGGCCTGCGATGCCCGCATCGCCACGGCTGACGCCCGGCTCGGCCTGCCGGAGACGACGCTCGGGATCGTTCCCGGCGCCGGCGGGACGCAACGCCTTCCCCGGCTCGTCGGCCCGCGCATGGCGGCCGAGATGATCGGTTCCGCCCGTCTGCTGACCGGCGCCGAAGCGCGCGATGGCGGCCTGGTCGACCTCCTCGATCCGTCGCCGCTCGCCGCAGCCCTGACATATGGTCTCGGCCTCGGCAAGCGGCGCGTCTCGGATCTTCCTTGCATGGCCGACGATTCGGAAGCGTTCGCGGAAACGGTCGCGGCGCTCAAGGCCCGCCATCGTCGTTCGGTGGCGGCGACGACCGCGATCGACCTTGTGGTGGCGTCGACGAAGGTGCCGTTCGAGGAGGCCGTCGCCCGGGAGCGGGCCGCCTTTCTGACGCTCAAGGACTCGGACACCGCACGCGCGCTGCGCTACGCCTTCCTCGCCGAGCGCGGCACCGGCGCCGGAATGGCGAAGTGGGACATGGCGTCGCTGCGACAGGTCGGCGTGGTCGGCGGTGGAACCATGGGCACGGGCATCGCCCTCGCCTTCGGCCTTGCCGGCGTTTCGACGACCGTGATCGAACGCGACGACGCCTCCTGCGCGGCCGCGCGGACCCGTTTCGCCGACCAGCTCGCGATCCTCGTCGGCAAGGGCAGGGTGACGCAGGTCCGGTCGCTCGAGATCCTCGGCGCGACCGAAGTCTCGACCGACTGGCAGGCGCTTAGACCCTGCGGGCTGGTGGTGGAGGCCGTCTACGAGGACGCGGCCGTGAAGAAGGAGGCGCTTGCCGGCATCGTCCGTCACATCACCGATGACGCGCTCGTTGCCACCAACACGTCCTATCTCGACCTCGACGCGCTCGCGGGCGCCGTCGGCACGCCGTCCCGCTTCGTCGGGCTCCACTTCTTCGCGCCGGCCCATGTCATGAAGCTGGTCGAGATCGTTCCGGCCGCGGCGACATCGCGCGGGACGATCGAGGCGGCGATGGCGATCGTCCGGCGCCTGTCGAAGACGCCGGTGCTTTCCGGCAACCGCGAAGGCTTCATCGGCAACCGCATCTTCGACGCCTATCGCAGGCATATGGAATATCTGCTGGAGGACGGCGCCGATCCCGACCGCATCGACGGGGCGCTGGAGGCCTATGGATTTGCCATGGGCCCATTCGCGGTCTTCGACCTGTCGGGGCTCGACATCGCCTGGGCGATGCGCAAGCGGAAGGCCGCGACCCGCGACCCGCGCGAGCGTTATGTAAGGATCGCCGACCGGCTCTGCGAGGCAGGCGATTTCGGCAGGAAAACCGGGCAAGGCTGGTACGACTATTCTGGAACCGAGCGGCGGTTGAGCGCACGCGCCGCCGCCGTCATCGACGAGGAGCGCGCGGCCCGGGGGATCGAACGGCGTCCCTTCACCGATGAGGAGATCGTCGCGCGGGCCCTCTCGGTCATGGCGAACGAGGGCGCGGCCCTGCTGGCGGAAGGCGTGGCGGCGTCCGTCTCCGACATCGACGTGGTCATGATCAGCGGCTACGGCTTTCCGCGCGCCAAAGGCGGCCCCATGTATGCCGCGGACCGGACGGGCCTTTCCCGGGTGGTGGACGAGATGGAGGCGGCGATCCGGGCGGGCGGCGGCGTCGGCGAGGTCGCGCCGCTTCTGAGAAAGCTCGCAGACACCGGCGAACCCCTCGCCTCCCTGCCACGCCGCGCGCCGTCGGCGGACCGATAACCTCGAAGCGGCGGCCTGCTCAGCGAAGGCTATTGGATTTCGACGCCAACGGGCGATAGCGTTCCCGGCAACTGCAATCGTGGGAAACAACATGAGATTAGCCAATCGTGTCGCGCTGGTCAGTGGCGCCGGCGGCCCCATGGGCGCCGCCGTGGCGAAGCGTTTCGCCGAGGAGGGTGCCTCCCTCATCCTCACGGACATTTCCGCCACCCGCCTCAACGCGGCGGTCGAGAGCATCGGCCCCGGCATGGCGCCGGGCACGAAGCTTTTCAGCCAGCGCGGCAGCGTGCTCGTGCGCGAGGAGGCGGCCCGGCTGGTCGAGGACGGCGTCGCCGAGGTGGGGCCGGTCGACATCCTGATCAACATTGTCGGCGGCATTCGCAGCCAGCAGATGTTCGAGCCCTTCCTCACCATGACGGAGGAGCGTTTCGACGCCACCTTCGCGCTCAATCTCAAGGGGAATTTCCACCTGACCCAGCTGGTGGCGCCGGGCATGCTGGAGCGCAAATACGGGCGCATCGTCAACGTCTCCTCGATCATCTTCGCCGGAGCGGCCGGACAGGTGGACTACGGCGCGGCAAAGGCGGCCGTCGCCTCGATGACGCGCAGCCTGGCGCTCGAATTCGCGCCGCATGTCACGGTCAACTGCATCGCGCCGGCGACGATCCGCACCTCCGTGATCGATCGCCTGTCGCAGGAAGAGCAGGACCAGTGGAGCAGTGTCATGGCGATGAAGCGCTTCGGCGAGCCGCGCGAGATCGCCAATGCCGTGCTGTTCCTGGCGAGCGAGGAAGCCTCCTACATCACGGGCGACGTGCTGCCGGTCTCCGGCGGCACATGGCCGGCGCTCTAGGACACGTCCGGTGAGCACCTATTCCCCAAACGTGCTCTTTCCTTCTGTTTTTGCCCCGTTGTGCGATGCCGAAGCGATCCCGCTTCGGCGGAACATGCTCTAGGATCCGCTGCCATGGCCACCCCTCCCCTGCTTGCCGGCGTGAAGGTTCTGGAACTCGGCCAGTATGTTCCCGCCCCTTACGCGGCGCTCAGCCTTGCGGATCTCGGCGCCGACGTCATCAAGATCGAGCCGCCGGCGGGCGATCCGATGCGTGAGGTCGGGCGGGTGCGCCAAGGGCCGGTCTCCGTCTCCTACGAAACGATGAACGGCGGCAAGAGCGTGCTGCGCCTCGACCTGAAGACGGCGCCGGCCCGGGCGGTCGCGCGCGACCTCGTCGCCCGCGCCGACGTGCTGATCGAATCCTACAGGCCCGGCGTTCTCGACCGGCTGGGGCTCGACCGGGAGACGCTGCAGCGGATCAATCCGCGCCTCGTGCACTGTGCGATCACCGGCTTTGGCCAGAACGGACCCCTGGCCCAGGCGGCGGGTCACGACCTGACCTACATGGCGACCGGCGGGGGGCTCGGCCTGTCGGGTACGGCGGCCGCGCCCGTCATGACGCGTCCGCCCGTCTCCGATTTCGCCGCCGGCCTCCAGGCCGGAATGACGGTGTTGGCCGGGCTCCTCAGGCGCGAGACGACCGGCCGGGGCTGCTACATCGACATCGCCATGAGCGACGTCGTTCTCGCCTGGCAGGGCCCCACGCTTTCCGAAGCGCTCGGCGCCGAGGGGGCGGTGGCACGGGGCGTCGATCCGGAAACGGGCGGCCTCGCCTGCTACAATCTCTACCGGGTGGCCTGCGGGACGTTCGTGACGCTCGCGGCCGAGGAGGATCGTTTCTGGCAGCGCTTCTGCGCCGCCGTCGGCCGTCCGGATCTCATGGGCCGCAATGCGGACCCGGCACCGCAGACGGAGCTGATCGCGCTGCTCGGCGCGCTCTTCTCGACCCGCGAGGCTGCGGCGTGGGAGGCGCTGCTGGCGCCGGCCGACTGCTGCTTCCAGCGCGTCCTGATGCCCGACGAGGTTGTCGCCTTCCCGCAGTTCGCCGATCGCGCGATGATCTCGCGGCGCGGCGCGGTGGTGGATGTCAACCGTCCGAGCTGGATCGACGGGGCACCGCCGGCCCCGCGCCGGGGATTCGTCGAATACGCGATGGCGGACGCAGCGGCGCTGTGGAGATAGCCTCGCCTCATAACATTGCGCAGGCGCGCGACCGATCAAAGGATATTGGCCGGGCGCTGCCATCATTGCTTAGATCTGACATCGGAAATGCCCGGTCGCCGCCGCGATCGACACGGAAAGCATCTTGGAGCCGAACATGACCATTCAAAGCCGCGACTACTGGTTCGAGCGGGCGCAGGGCCTGAAGATCGAAGGGCGGGCCTATATCGACGGCCGCTACGTCGCGAGCGTGACGGGCGAGACGTTCCGGAGCGTCAATCCCGCCAACGGCCTCGGCTTCGTCGACGTCGCCTCCTGCGACGTCCGTGACGTCGACATCGCGGTCGGGGCCGCCCGGCGCGCCTTCGACGGCTGGGCCCGGATGGCGCCGGCCGACAGGAAGAAGATCCTGCTGAGGTTCGCCGAGCTCATCCTGGCGAACCGCGACGAGCTGGCGCTTCTCGAGACGCTCAATGTCGGCAAGCCGATCACGAACACGACGACCGGCGACATCCCGAGTGCCGCCAACTGCATCGCCTGGTCGGCGGAGGCGATCGACAAGATCTACGGCGAGGTGGCGCCGGGGGCCTGGGACATGACCACGCTGGTCGTGCGCGAACCCCTCGGCGTGGTCGCGGCCGTCGTTCCCTGGAACTATCCGATGTCGATGTCGGCCTGGAAGATCGGCCCCGCGCTTGCAACCGGCAACTGCATGATCCTGAAACCGGCGGAACAGTCGCCGCTCAGCGCCATCCGCCTCGCGGCGCTCGCCACCGAGGCGGGGGTTCCCGACGGGGTGTTCAACGTCATCCCGGGCTTCGGCCATACCGCCGGCAAAGCGCTGGGGCTGCATGCCGACGTCGACTGCATCACATTCACCGGCTCCACCGAGGTCGGGAAATACTTCCTCCAGTATTCGGCCCAGTCCAACGCCAAGCGCGTCAGCCTCGAACTCGGCGGCAAGAGCCCGCACATCGTGCTGGCGGATTGCAGCGACCTCGACGGCGCGGCCAAGGCGGTCGCGGCGGGAATTTTCGCCAATGCCGGCCAGGTCTGCAATGCCGGATCGCGGCTGATCGTCGAGGAGGGCATCCGCGATGCGTTCCTGGAGCGCGTCGTCTCCATCGCCAAGGCGCTGTCGCCCGGCGATCCGCTCGATCCTGCGACCCGTCTCGGGCCGCTGGTCGACGACACCCAGCTCGGCCGCGTCCTCGACTATATCGATATCGGCCAGAAGGAAGGCGCCCGGCTCGTCGCCGGCGGCGCCCGGACCCTACTGGACAGCAACGGCTACTATCTCTCCCCGACCGTGTTCGACGGCGTCTCCAACAGCATGCGCATCGCCCAGGAGGAGATCTTCGGCCCGGTGCTCTGCGCGCTGACCGTCAGGGATTTCGACGAGGCGATCTCGGTCGCCAACGACACGATCTATGGCCTGGCGGCCGCCGTCTGGACGGACGACATCCGCAAGGCGCACCGGGCGGCCAAGTCGCTTCGCGCCGGGGTCGTGTGGGTCAACTGCTTCGACAAGGGCAGCATGTCGGCCCCCTTCGGCGGCTTCAAGCAGTCCGGCTTCGGTCGCGACAAGTCCCTGCACGCGCTTGAGAAATACACCGATCTCAAGTCGATCTGGATCGCTCACTAGCACCGCCCGAGGCACGACGACATCCTGGACATTTTTTATCTGGTCGCTGACCGGACCGTTTGAGCTGTGTGTGATTTCATGGATAGACCTGAGCCGCTGAACGACTATCTCCCGCTCGTCAAGGAGCGGGTCCGGTCCGTGGAGGAACGACCGCTGCCGGGGTCGCTGGCGACGCTGGTCGATGACGCAGCGACCGAGGCCGGCGGCCGGACGGTCTGGCACTTCATCGAGACTGGCGAGCGCGAGACCTATGACGGGCTGCGGCGGCGCACGAACGGCCTTGCCGCCGCTCTCGCCGCCCACGGCATCGGCAAGGGCCGGCATGTCGCCGTCATGCTGCCGAACGTGCCCGCCTTTCCCCTGACCTGGCTGTCGCTCGCGAGGATCGGCGCCGTCATGGTGCCCGTGAATGTCGGCTACAAGGAACGGGAGCTCGCCTATATCCTGAAGGACAGCGGCGCCGAGTACATCATCCTCCATGCCGACCACCTGCCGACGCTTGCCGGCGCGATGGCCGATCACGATGTCTCGATCCGCCCGGATCGGATCATCGTCTATGGCGGGGACACGGCGGGAGCCGCGACCTGGGAGGCACTGGCCGCAGCGCCGCGGGAAAGCTTCACCCCCGCCGAGCCGGTCGGCGGCGACGATCTGATGAACATCCAGTATACGTCCGGCACGACCGGTTTTCCGAAAGGCTGCATGCTGACCCAGGATTACTGGATCGTCTCGGGCTACTCCAATGCCTTCCGCGACGGGAAGCGCTACGAGAACCTCCTGGCCTCCACGCCGTTCTACTACATGGATCCGCAATGGATCCTGCTGATGACCATCCTCCAGCGCGGCACGCTGCATGTGGCCCGCCGGCAGAGCACCTCGCGGTTCCTGGACTGGCTGCGCATCTATGAGATCAATTTCTGCCTCTTCCCGTGGGTGCTGCACAAGCAGCCGCCGGCCGCCTCCGACCGCGACAACCGGATCGTCCGCGCCAATGTCTACGGCGTTCCGAAGACCCTGCATGCGGAGATCCAGGCCCGGTTCGGCCTCACCGCCCGCGAGGCCTTCGGCATGACGGAGCTCGGGCCGACGCTGTTCATGCCCATCGAGGCGGCCGACATGGTCGGGTCGGGCTCCTGCGGGCGTCCGGCACCCTTTCGCGACTGCAAGCTGGTGGACGAGGCCGGCAGGGCCGTTTCCGTCGGGGACGTGGGCGAACTCGTCGTCCGCGGGACCGGGATCCTCAAAGGCTACTACGGAAACCCGGCCGCCACGGCTGAGGCGTTTTTCGGCGAGTGGTTCCGGACCGGCGACCTCTTCACGCAGAACGAGCGCGGCTTCTTCACCATCATCGGCCGGCGCAAGGACATGGTCCGCCGCAGCGGCGAGAACATCGCGGCCCGGGAACTGGAATCGGTCCTCAACAGCTTTCCGGAAGTGTCCGAATCCGCCATCGTCGGCGTCCCGGACGCCATGCGCGGCGAGGAGGTCAAGGCATGGATCGTGCTGAAGCCGGACATCGACCGGGACGACCGTCTGGTGTCCTTGCTGATCGACCGGTGCAGGGCGAACCTGGCGGACTTCAAGGTGCCGCGTTTCTTCGCCTTCCGCGACGCGTTCCCGCGGACGGGCTCGTCCAAGATCGCCAAGCACATTCTCGTGCAGGAGACGGCCGATGCGCAGACTGCGACCTACGATCGAACGCTTGGGACATGGATCGGCTGAATGAAGACGTCCTACGATGCCGTGATCGTCGGCGCCGGGCACAACGGGCTCGTCTGCGGCGCCTATCTCGCCCGCAAGGGCTTAAGCGTCTGCGTGGTCGAGCGCCGCGACATCATCGGCGGCGCGGCGGTGACCGAGGAACTCTGGCCGGGTTTTCACCTGACGACCGCCTCCTATGTGATGAGCCTCTTGCAGCCGAAGGTCATTCTCGATCTCGATCTGAAGGCGCACGGTTTTGCCGTGATGAAGCCGGATCCGCTGGTGCAGCTCCTTCCCGACGGCCGCCATCTCGTGTTCCACGACGACACGGCCGCCTTTGCCGATCAGCTGCGGCAATTTTCGGAAAAAGACGCCGAAGCCCTGCCGCGCTATCGCCGGCATATGCAGCAGCTCGCGCCCCTCGTCAGGAGCCTGATGTGGTCGCGGCCGATCGACCCGACGTCGCGGCGGCCGGGCGACGTCCTGGACACGCTGAAATTCGCCTGGCGCCACCGGGGCGCCGTCTCGAAATTCTACGAGCTCTACGACCTCTTCACGCTCAGCGCATATGATTACCTGGCAAAATGGTTCGAGTCCGACATCACCATCGCCGCGCTCGGCTTCTACGCCGCCGGCGGCGGTGGCGGCAACGCGGCCTACAAGACGCCGGGAACCGCCTTCGCCCTGTCGCGATCCTACCTTCGCGACAACACGACGGCGGCCGGCGGCACCGGCTTCGTCGTCGGCGGCATGGGCGCCATCACGAAGGCGATTGCGGCATCGGGTGTCGCGTCCGGCATGGAGATCCGGACGGGCGTCGCCGTCCGCGCCATAAGGGTCGGGAACGGCCGGACGACCGGGGTCGTTCTCGACGATGGCGATGTCATCGAGGCGAAGGCCGTCGTGTCCAACGCCAATGCCCGGACGACCTTCCTGACGCTGTTGCCCGAACAGGAACTGCCGCCCGCCTTCGTCTCCCGGATTCGCGGCTTCCGCGCCGAGTCGACCGTGTTCAAGGTCCATCTCGCGCTCGACGGCCTGCCGGTCTTCAGGAACTTTTCCGAACGCCGGCTCGGTTTCGACTATCCGGTGCAGTTGCGGCTCGCCTCCGGCACGCAGGCCGTCGAGCGCTCCTACATGGCGGCCCAGCGCGGCGAGATCGACAGCGAACCCTTCCTGACCGTCATGACGCCGAGCCTGGTCGACCCTTCGCTGGCGCCCGCCGGCAAGCATGTGATGAGCATCTTCGGCGGCCATGTCCCGAACCGTCCGGCGGGCGGCGGCTGGGACGAGAAACGCGGCGTCCTGCTCGACCATGTCACCGCGGCGATCGAGGCGCAGGCCCCCGGCTTTCGTGATCTGATCCTGCACAGCCAGGTCCTGACGCCGCTGGATTACGAGCGGATCTTCGATCTGCCCGGCGGGCATCTCCAGCACGGCGAGATGAGCCTCAACCAGATGTTCTTCGGCCGGCCCGCACCGCATTATGCGAATTACAGGACGCCGATCGACAGGCTGTATCTCTGCGGCGCGTCCGCCCATCCCGGCGGCGGCGTCACCGGCATTCCCGGCCACAATGCCGCCGAGGTCATCCTGAGGGATTTCGGGCGATGATCATCGATTTTTCCAGCAAGCCGCCGCTTCCGCAGTTCATGAAGACCGGCGCGCATCTGTCGAACTACCGGCGGGTCTACGAGAAAAGCGAGCAGCTGACGGCGCCCCTGAGCCCCGAGGACGACCTTGCCGCCTATCTCGCCATGTATGATCGACTCGATGCGCAGGCGGTCGTCATCAAGGCACGCGACCTGGAGACGACATTCGGTTTCGCGATCACCAACGACGACGTCGCCGCCTTCTGCCGGCAGCATGGCAGCCGCTACATCGGCTTTGCCGGCGTCGACCCGCACAAGGGCGCGGCCGCCGTGACGGAGTTGCGGCGCGCGGTGCTCGATCTCGGCCTGAGGGGGCTGAACGTGCAGGGCTTCGAGCATCGGCTGAAGGCCTGCGACCGGCTGCTCTATCCGCTCTACGAGGTGTGCTTGGAGCTGGACATCCCGGTCAACATCCATTGCGGCATCAATTTCTCGCAGGCGACGCCGATGAGCTTCGGCAGGCCGGAGCACATCGACCAGGTGCTGGTCGACTTCCCCGGACTGAGGGTCTGCGCCTCCCCGCCCGGCTGGCCATGGATCGACGAGCTGATCGGCGTCGCATGGCGGCACCCGACCCTCTGGATCGGCCTCGTGGCGGTGCGGCCCAAACTGCTGACCATCCCCCATTCGGGCTATGGCGGCCTGCTGCAATATGGCGCCCGGCTGATGGCGGACCGCATCCTCTTCGGATCGTCCTATCCGATGACGCCGGTCGAGCGCTCGGTCGACGAGATCCGGACCCTGCCGCTTGCGGACGCGGTGAAACGCAAGTGGCTGCACGACAATGCAGCGGCCTTCCTCGGCCTCACGCCGCAGGGCTGAGCGCGGATGAGGCCGCGCCCGGCTCAGCCCTTCTTGAAGTCGATGTCGGCATTCTGTCCGGAGGCGGCGAGGCGCTGGAGACGGTAGAGGTGTTCGGCGAAGGCGAGCGCATTCTCGCGGTCCATGTCCTCTGTGCGAAGATAGGCCTCCATTTCGGTGCGGATCGCCGTCTGCGGATGGGCGGCGATGCCTTCGGCGATCGCCAGCGCCGCCGCCCCGACCTCGGCGTCGGGGACGACGCGGTTGATGATGTTGACGCGGTGGGCCTCGTTCGCGTCGATGGGCTCGCCGGTCAGCAGGAGCTGCATGGCGACGGCACGCGGCAGGTGCCGGTGCGCCAGCATCATCGCGCCGCCGCCGCCCATGCCGAACTTGATCTCCGGCATGCCGAAACGGGCCGACTGTCCGGCGACGCGGATGTCGGTGAGATGCAGGAGATACATGAAGCCGCGGCCGAGGCACCAGCCATTGACCGCGGCCACGATCGGCTTGAAGCGCCTGAGGGCCATCACCTCGCGGTCCCAGCCCGGATAGCCGGGCTCGGTGTCGGCGAAATGGGTGTGGTAGAAGTGCCGCGTCAGCTTCTGCTCGACATCGAGCACCGGCGTGGGAAACTTCAGGTCGTCGCCGGCCGAAAACGCCCGGGTTCCGGCGCCGCGCATGACCCCGACCTTGATGTCGGGGTCCGCCTCGAAGGCCCTAAGGGCTTCGTAAAGCGCGGCATGGGTCGCCGGATTGAAGACGTTGACGGGTCCGTTCTCGATCGTGAACGTGCCGATCGGGCCGTTCGTGTCGTAGGCAAGCGTCACTGGCGGTCTCCTCAAAGGGGCACGTTGCCGGGAAAGTTGGGCGCGCGCTTTTCCTTGAACGAGGCAACGCCCTCGGCGACCTCGGGACCGTTGAAGCCCATATATTCCAGGGCCAGCGAGGCATCGAAGATCGGCCCGGCCTGGCGCAGCCAGTTGTTCAGCGCATATTTCGTCCAGCGGATCGCGCTCTGGGCGCCGGTGGCGAGGCGGACGGCCACGTCGAGCGCCTTTGCGTCGAGATCCGCGTCGTCCGTCACCATGGACAGGAGACCGATGCGCTCGGCCTCCTCGCCGTTCAGGCTGTCGCAGGTCAGAAGATAATATTTCGCCTTGGCCATCCCGCACAGGAGCGGCCAGATGATCGCCGCGTGGTCGCCGGCCGCGACGCCGAGGCGCGTGTGGCCGTCGATCAGCTTGCAGTCTCGGGTGGCGATGGAGACGTCGGCCAGCATGCCGACCACCATGCCCGCGCCGACGGCGACGCCGCGCATCGAACTGATCACCGGCTTGCTGCAGTTGATGACGTTGTAGACGAGGTCGCGCGCTTCTTTCCAGCTGCGCGCGCGGGCGTCGAAGCTGTTCATCACCTCTTCCACCGCGTCGAAATCGCCGCCGGCGGAAAAGACCTTGCCGGCCCCCGTCACCAGGACGGTATGGACGGACGGATCCTGGTCCGCGTCGCGCCAGATGTCGATCAGCTCGCGTGCCATGATCGAATCGACGGTGTTCATCCGCCCGTTGGTCATCGTCACGCGCAGGACGTTGGGGTGCGGCCGGTCGCAGACGAGGCGGGTGTAACGGGCGAAGCGGTCGGTCATGGTCACGGTTC
The DNA here is from genome assembly GCF_041928815.1 of Ensifer soli. Lineage (NCBI taxonomy): Bacteria > Pseudomonadati > Pseudomonadota > Alphaproteobacteria > Hyphomicrobiales > Rhizobiaceae > Ensifer > Ensifer soli. The sequence continues at coordinate 183,451 of NZ_JBHFEI010000005.1, forward strand.
CAGCTCTGTTGAGGAAACTCCCTTCTAGCCCGCGTCGCGGCGGGGTTTCCAATAGCCTTTTCGGCGCCGGCCGCCCGGGCACGGTTATGGCGTGCCACCCATAACCCGGAAGCCCGGCCCCGGCGCCGCCGACGCATTGGCGCAGGCGCTCGCGCCCTGATACCCAAGTGCCGTTGCCCGACCGGAGAAACGCTGATGCACCAGGAGACGTCCGAGACCGTCTACAGCGCCACCATCGATGACGCGCATGTGGACTATAACGGCCACATGACCGAGGCGGCCTATGCGCAACTGTTCGCCACCGCAGCAGCCCACCTCTTCCGCCGGCTCGATCTCGAGGCCGCGTATCGCCGCCGCACCGGTTGCACGATGTACACAGTCGAAACCCGGATCCGGTACCTGCGCGAAGCCCACAGCGGTACGAAGGTGACGATCGGATACCGGCTGCTCGACCGGAGCGACAAGAGGCTCCATCTCTACTTCGAGATGTTCGGCCCGGCGGGCCTTCTCGCGACCTATGAATGCATCTCGGTCCATGTCTCGCAGAGGGAGGGCGAGGCGGCGCGCTCGACCCCGTTTGGCCCGGACCATATCGGGATATTCGCAAAGCTCGTCGCTGCCTTCGAGCATGTGCCAAAACCCGACGGCATCGGAAAGGCTCCGGGGCTGGCGCACCGGGGCGCGTAGGGACGTTTAAGGCGGTCGCCGATCCTGTTTTGCAGGCCAACATGGCCAGCGACGCGCGGCAAAACTGATAGAACCAGGTCGACGATGAACGTATTGGCGTCCCGAACCGTCGCTCGCGACGTGATCGTGAGAGGTTCAACAGCGCCGTCGAAAGATGGAGGTTGTGACGAGCTGTCGCCGAATCGGGCGGGACGCTTTCGGATGTGCTCTCGACCGCCATGCCGCCTCGCTTGATGATCCTGGCTGCCTGATCGACCGGAGACCCGCCGACGACACGCTTGCCGTCGCATTCTGCGCGGCCAGGGATGAGCCGGTCTCGTCGCCACCAGCCGTGTCCAAAGCAGCGCTCCTGTCGATCCGGTACGACCTGTCGGATGGAAAGCTGGCGGAAGCCCTGGGCGATCAGGCCTCGTTCCGGCGGTCCTGCAGGTTTTTTCGATCGAAGGCGACGCCAGAGCGCGCCGTCTTCGTCCGGTTCTGCCGGAACCCCGTCGCTCACGGCCTGGACACATCGCTCTTCGACGGGATCACCGGCGGACGCGCCCGACCTGTTTCCAGCCGATCGTCAAGGGCCGCATCCCCGTGCTCGCCGTCGGCATGTCAGAGCGCCGCCGCCAGTATGCCTCGGCACCCCGGAGGGACCGCCGGAGGCAAGGAGTCTGTCTGCCCTCTGCAGGGCGATGGCGTCTCTAGGCGCGGGGGCCTCCCTCGATCGGAAAGAGACGCGGCCGCGGCCATCCTTCCGGAGGACGTCGCGCATCGCCCCGCAGGCCCGCCGGTCGTTCTGACCGGGTGCGGGACACCGGATCGGGGCATTCAACAACCGGCACGCAGGGGAAGGAACGCCCGACGCCGGCTCCGAACGGCCGCAAGGAGACCGCCGCGCCTCACGCCACCGTGGAACGTCCGCGCCGCCCGACACCGGGCGGACATCTGCAGCGTGCGGCACAACGCCGGTCGCGTTGCGACTGCCGGCGATGGCGGGCGGCAAGCGGCCGGTCTCGCGCCGCCGGCCGTCGCGACCTGACGGGCCGCGCCCTTGCGCAGCCCCCGCACCCCGGACCCGCTCACCTCGACACGCGCCGTCAGCCCCCGTTCGCGCGTTGGCCGCGTCGATGACGGCGCGCGGTGCTGCTGCTGGCGGCCCGCGCCGGACCGGGGAGGGTCAGTGAAAGCCCGCGTGTCGACCCTTGGGGATTGACAGCACCGGTTCATGTAATGTTATTACATTTTCTCCATGATGTAACGGTATAACATAAGATGCAATCGCTCTCCAAGGACGGCCGGGACCGGGCCATGTCACGGCGTGGACGGGGGATCACGGCACATGCCTGTTCCCGCCGGCAGTCGCCGGGCGGCAAGGACAGTCGGTCTCGTCCCCGCTTTCACAGGGCCAGGGGTGGTCGCGGCCCGGCGATCCTCCGCGCAGCCGGCGCGGCGCATCCCCCGGTGGAGGCAGACATGTCCGCGTCTCCCGGAGAAGCGCACGGCCCGGCCCCGCCATCGCCACCCGCATGCGCCGGAGCGGCCGCTTCGGCAGGCCCGCCATGGAAACATCCGGACGTCCGTCCGGACCCCTCGTCCGACACGCAAACACCAGATCCAACCAGATGGGATCCAGCATGAAGAAACTCCCGGTCACCGTGCTTTCCGGCTTTCTCGGCGCCGGCAAGACGACGCTCCTCAACCACATCCTGACGAACCGCGACGGTCTGCGCGTCGCGGTGATCGTCAACGACATGAGCGAGGTCAACATCGACGCGGCCTTGGTGCGCGACGGCGGCGCCAACCTGTCGCGCACGCAGGAGCAACTGGTCGAGATGACCAATGGCTGCATCTGCTGCACGCTGCGCGACGACCTGCTGCGGGAGGTGCGCGCGCTTGCCGAGCAGGGCCGCTTCGACTGCCTGCTGATCGAATCGACGGGCATCGCCGAACCGCTGCCCGTCGCCGCGACCTTCGATTTCCGCGACGAGAATGGGCAAAGTCTGTCGGACGTGGCGCGGCTAGACACCATGGTTACCGTCGTCGATGCCGCCCATCTCCTCGCGAACTACAGTTCCGCAGACTTCCTCTCGGATCGGGGCGAGACGGCGGGCGAGGGCGATGCGCGCACGCTGGTCGATCTCCTCGTCGAGCAGATCGAATTCGCCGATGTCGTGATCCTCAACAAGATCAGCGCCGCGACACCCGGGGCACGCGATGCCGCGCGCAAGATCGTCACCGCGCTGAACCCGGATGCGCGGCTGGTCGAGGCAGATTTCGGCCGCGTCGACCTGAAGGCGGTGCTCGGCACCGGCCGCTTCGACTTCGCCAGGGCCGAGACCCATCCGCTCTGGTACAAGGAACTGCACGGCTTCAGGGACCACAGGCCCGAAACGGAGGAGTACGGCATCCGCTCCTTCGTCTACAGGGCGAAGAAGCCCTTCGATCCGGCAAGGTTCCAGGCCTTCATCGACAGCGCCTGGCCGGGGGTCGCGCGCGCCAAGGGCTTCTTCTGGCTGGCGACCCGCCCCGAGCATGTCGGCGAGATCAGCCAGGCGGGCGCGCTGGTCAGGACCGGCAGGATGGGGCTGTGGTGGAGCGCCGTGCCGCGCGATCAATGGCCGGACGATCCGCGCTTCCTCGCGACGATGGCGCCCTATCTCGATCCGGTCTGGGGCGACCGCCGCCAGGAGATCGTCTTCATCGGCGCCGACCCGATGGACGAAACGGCGCTGAGGGCGGCGCTGGACGCCTGCCTGATCGACGAGGCAGCCTTCAGGCCCGACCGGTGGCGCGGCCTGCCCGATCCCTTCCCGGACTGGGGGCGAAGGGCCGCGTGAGCGGGCGCGGGGGTTCCGGCCGGGGCCGCCCGGACGCGTCGCGCCTGCCCCTCTCCCGTTCGGAAAATCGTCCGGCGCAGCGGCTGCGCGCACCGAACGCCTGTTCAAAGCCATGCGGTGGTGGCCGATTCAGCGCATCATGGCGCCCATCTCCTGTCCCTGCCGCATCGTCCGGCACCGCAGACTTCGCGCGTCGGCTGGAGATCCGCAAGCCCGGGCCTTGCGTCCCGGGCAGGACCATGCCGCTTCGACCCTCGCCTTCCTTTCACACCACAAGGATGTCACGGAAGGTCAGGCCGAGATTCGGCGCAAGCACCGCGACCTGGACCTGCGCCACGCTGCCGGTTCCGTCGGGGTCGTAGAACAGGGCGCCGCTGAGGGGATTGTAGACGATGTTCTGCGCAGCGGTCGCCGCCGCCGCGCCGATGCCGAAGTCGCCTGCCTGAAACGGTCGGCCGGCCAGCGCGGCGAAGACCGCGTCGTCGAGCCGGATCGTGTCGTCGGCGACGTTGAAATCGGTGATCGTGTCGCGGTTCGTCGCGCCCGGCAGCGTGTCGAAGAGGAAGCTGTCCGCCCCCGCGCCGCCGGTCAGCATGTCGTTGCCCCTGCCGCCCGCCAGCGTGTCGTTGCCCCTGCCGCCGGCCAGCGTGTCGTTGCCGTCGAGGCCGGCAAGCAGGTTCGCGGCGGCGTTGCCGGTCAGGATGTTGGCGGCGCTGTTGCCCGTGCCGCCGATCGCGGCGGAGCCGGTGAGGGTCAGATTCTCGATCGCCTGCCCGGAAAGCGAGAAGCCGACCGAGGCGCGCACCAGATCCACGCCGCTGTCCTTCGCCTCGATCACCGTATCGCCGATATTGTCGACGACGTAGATGTCGTTGCCGTAGCCGCCGGACAGCGTGTCGGCGCCGGCGCCCCCGTCAAGCATGTTGGCGCGCCAGTCGCCGGTCAGCCTGTCGGCATAGGCCGAGCCGGTCAGGTTCTCGATCGAGAAATATCTGTCGCCCGCCGCGTCGCCTGTGTTTCGGGACGGATCGGCGAGACTGGCCGTCACCCCTCGCGTCGCGTCCGAATAGGTGACCATGTCCGTTCCGGAGACGATACCGGGATAGACCGGTTCCCTGGCCGAGACGTGGAGCTGGTACTGGTAGGCGCGGTTGTAATAATTGTCGACGGAGATGTAGTAGTCGCCGGTATGCTGCACCGTGTAGGTCACATACGGGTCCCTGACGCTGGTCGACCCGGCGTCGACGGGGCCGCTCATGTCGGAGCCGTAGGCAAGGGCGTTGTTCCGGGCGTCGCGCAGGTAGAGAACGATGTCCGTGGTCGCGGCCGGAGTCGTCCTGTCGATGTCGAGCGTCAGCACGGTGCCGGCAAGAAGCCGGACATGGTAATAATCCACGCCGTTTTCGACGGTCGACGCGTTCACCGTGACGTGCGGCGTCGTCGTCGACCCGGCGATGTCGGCATTGGCGGCGAGGCTGAAGCTTTTCGTGAGGTCGGGCGCCTTGCGGACAAGGGCGTCGAACGGGTCGAAAAGGTCGAAGACCAGCGTGTCCGGCTTCACCAGCGTGCCGCTGCCCATGCCGGTCTGCGCGACAGGGTTTTCGACCGAGATGTGGAATTCGTGCGACGTGGTGTAGCTGTTCTGGATGTAGTAGTCGCCCGTCGTAGGGGCGGTGAAGACGAAGTATCCGTCATTGTAGCTGGCCGAGCCGCGATCGGGATAGGTTCCGCCGATGCCGCGGAAATAGGCGAGCTGGGTCTGCGATGCGTCGTAGACGGCGCCGGTGCTGCCGCCGGTCGACGTATAGGGTCCGTCCGCCTTTCCGGGCTCCCCGTCGAAGTCGAGTTTCAGCGTCGTGCCGGCCGTGAGCCGGATCTTGTAGTAATCGGTGTTGTACTGCGCCGTGCCGGTGAAGCGGATGGTCAGATGCGCGGCCATGTCGGAATTGAACACATCGGGATCGTCGTAGACGTAGAAATCGTCGGTGATGTCGACGGCGTTCTTGATGCTGTTGCCAAAGCTGTTCCAGCCGGCCGGCAGCGTGATCGACCCGCTGCCGAGGCCGACGCCCGCGGGCTGCCCGTCGCCGTAGAACAGGTCCGCGCCGCTGCCGCCGTTGAGCGTGTCGTTGCCGGCGCCTCCCACCAACCCGTCATTGCCCGCGCCGCCGGCCATCGTGTCGTTTCCGTTGTAGCCGTAGAGGATGTCGTTGCCGGCAAGCGCCTTCAGGCTGTCGCCGGCATCCGAACCGTCCATGCGGTCGGCGCCCGCTGTTCCGGCAAAGGTGAAGCCCTGTGTCAGATCCCAGACCGTGCCGTCGTCGAACGCCACCTTTTCCAGAACCGCGCCGAGCGCCGAGGCGCCGCTCGCCGTCACCGGGGCAGGGACGTTGACGAAAGACACGGCATTCCCGGCGGTGAGGACGAAGCGGACCCCGCCCTGAAGCGGATCGGTGACGACGGAGACGTCGGCGAGCCTGACGCCGACAAGCCGCAGCGTGTCCGTGCCGCCGCCCGCCGTTTCGGTGATCCGGTCATAGGCGGTGGCGCTGCCGGTCTCGCCCGCCCGGACGATATAGAGGTCGTCGCCCGCGCCGCCGACGAGGCTGTCGGCGCCGGCGCCGCCGTCGAGCGTGTCGTTGCCGCCATAGCCCGTGATCGTGTCGTCGCCGGCGCCGCCCGAGAGCCGGTCGGCGAGATCCGAGCCTTCCATCCTGTCGGCGCCGGTCGTCCCGACGAAGGCGAAGCCCTTGCTGAGGGTCCAGACCGTGCCGTCGTCGAACCGGACCGTCTCGATGACGGAGCCCAGCGCCGAGGCGCCGCTCGCCGTCGTACCGGCGGACACGTTGACGAAGGAATAGGCGCCATCTGCGCCCTTCAGGCCGAACTGCACCCCGCCATAGGTCTGGTCGACCACGACGGAGACGTCGGCCGGCTTCACGCCGATGAGCCGCAGCGTGTCGGCTCCCTCGCCCGCCTTCTCGACGATGCGGTCATAGGGGGCGGCGGCGCCGGCGTCGCCCGCCCGGATGACATAGGTATCGTTTCCACTGCCGCCGGTCAGCGTATCGGCATCCTTTCCGCCGTCGAGCGTGTCGTTGCCGGCACCGCCGTCGAGCCTGTCGCGGCCGATGCCGCCTTCGAGCGTGTCATTGCCCGCGCCGCCCGAAAGGATGTCGTCACCGGCGCGCCCGGCGAGCACGTTGGCGGCGATGTTGCCGAGGATCGTGTCATGGCCGGTGCCGCCGATGACATTTTCGATCAGGGAGCGGGGATCGTTGTCGTAAAGCAGCGCATTGGCGATGTTGCCCGCCGCCGTGAAGGCCGGACTTCCCGCCACCACGGCGCTGCGCCGAGCGATCTGGGCGTCGGAGAAGGTCGAGAAGGCACCGGGCGCGAGGTCGATCTTCAGGTTGGTTGCATAGGTCGATAGGTCGTAGGTGTCGATCCCGCCTCCGTCCCAGATCGTCGCGTAGATCGTGTTCGTCACCGGCGCCCCCTGGCGCGCGCCGTTGACCGACATCTCGCCCGTTGCGGCGTTCCAGGAATAGGTGGTGGCGCCGCCATTGGCGCTGAAATTGGCGCCGTAGAGATATTGCAGCGCCGCGATGTCGTCCTGCATCAGGCTCTGCGGCATCTGATGGGAGGCGTTGTAGTCGAACCACTGATTGGACGACGACCTAAAGAAGATCGAGACGTCCGACGAGCGCCCGCCGTCCTGAAGGCCAAGGGTTTCGGCCACGCCCCTCATGATGTTCAGGAAGCCGAAGTTGCCCCTGCCCGGCGCCCCGCGGGTGAAGTTGCCCGTATCGAACCAGGCGTCGCCCGCCTCCGGCGTCGCGCCGGGGGCATGGAACACGGTGGAATTGAAGCCCGAGATCGGCGGGTGGTCGCTGTCGTAGACGGTCTGCAACTGGCTGAAGCGCAGCGTCGCGTGGCGCGTCTCCGTCTCGGCGATCCTGGTGAAGGCGAGGCCGGTATAGGTGGACATCAGGCCGAGGGTGGCGGTTACGGCCTGCTGCTGCGCCGCGGTGAAGGAAACGTGCTCCGCCCACCAGGGCCGTCCGCCGATCGGATCATATTGGAAGCCGCCATGGTCGAGCGGGCCGTCCGGATAGTAGGAATAGAACGAACCGGAGGTCGGGAAGCTGTAGGTCAGGCTCGTGCCGGTCCAGCGGGTTCCTGCAAGAAGCGAGTCGATATTGGCGTTTCCCGAAGGCGAAACGCCTGCGCTGGTGCTGGATCCGTCGGCGGCGATGCCGGCACTCGGCGCATTCGGCATGATCGTTCCTTCCCGAAGACCGGAGTGGAGGGTGGGCGTTTGCCGCACCGCGTCGCGTCGGGCGGCCCCCGGGACCGCCAGCACTGTCTCATAAAGCGAATCCGATTGTGTCCAGCGAACGCTTGTCGTCAAATGAAAATCGCGGGCGGGCGACATATTTTCGCGCCCGCGTGTCGCGGGTTGCCTCCGTCCCCGGCGAAGCGGCCTCGTCGAAGCCGGGAGCGGGCACGTTGCGGCGCACCCTGCCGCGAGCCCGAGCGGGCGCCTGCGCTCCACCGCGGGCCGACCGGCGAGGGCGCGGCCGCCGGCCCGGCCACGCCGGCAGACTGGACAAGCGCCGATCGCGGCCTAATTGACGTCTGTCACGCGCGATGGATGGTTCATGAGCCTGCAGTTTTCCCACCGGCACGAGGATATTTTCGTCGGTGACGGCGAGATGGCGCAACGGATGCGCCAACACGACTGGGAGAACACCTCCATGGGCTCGCCGGACCATTGGCCGGACGCGCTGAAGGTGGCGCTGCGCCTGTTGCTGACGTCGAAATTCGAGATGTGGCTCGGATGGGGCCCGGAGATCGCCTTTTTCTACAACGACGCCTACCGGCCGACGCTCGGCAACAAGCATCCCCATGCCCTGGCCGTTCCGACGAAAGTGCTGTGGTCGGAGATCTGGGACGACGTGAAGGATCGGCTGGCGACCGTCTACGACACCGGCCGGTCCACCTGGGACCGCGCCTTGCTGCTGCTCCTTGAGCGCGACGGCTATCTCGAGGAGACCTACCATACGTTTTCCTACAGCCCGCTGATCGACGATGGCGGCCGTGTCGCCGGGGTGTTCTGCGCCGTCACCGAAGAGACCGACCGCGTGATCGGCGAGCGCAGGATGGCGACCCTCAGAACGCTCGCATCGGCGCTCGCCGCTGCCGACACGACGCGCCATGTCGTCGATACCTCCTGCGCCGCCCTCGGCGAAAACCTCCAGGACCTTCCGTTCAGCGCCTTCTACACCTTCGACGCGGACGGCGGGGCACGCCGCCAGTGGATCAGCGGGGCCGCCGCCGACCAGACGTTCCTGCCCGCCGAAATCGGACCGGGAACGACGGTCTGGAGCCTGGAGGACGCATGGGAGCGCCAGCGGACCGCGCTGGTCGACCTGCCTGCCGGCATGAACGTGCCCTTGGGCCCATGGCCGAAACCGCCGGCCCGCGCCGCGATCGTCCCGCTGATCGGACAGGGCGGGGACAGGCCGAAGGGCGTGCTCGTCTGCGGTCTCAATCCCCACCGTCCCGCCGGCGAGGACTATCTCGATTTTCTCAAGCTGATCGCCGGCCAGATCGCGTCGCGCCTCGCCAGCGCCGAGGCCTTCGACATGGAACGGCGCCGCGCCGCGGCCCTTGCCGAGGCGGCGGCGATGCGCGAGAAGGCGGCCGTCGCCCTCGAGCAGCTGAACCGCCAGCTGATGTCGGAGGTCGAACAGCGCACGGCCGAGCGCGACCGCATGAGGGACCTGTTCCAGCAGGCGCCGAGCTTCATGTGCATCCTGCGCGGGCCCGACCATGTGTTCGAACTCGTCAACGATTCCTATCTCCGGCTCGTCGGCCACCGACAACTGATCGGGCTGAGCGTCCGGGAGGCCCTCCCCGAGCTGGTCGGCCAGGGATATTTCGAGCTGCTCAACGGTGTCTTCCGCTCGAAGGAGGCCTTTGTCGGATCCTCTCTGCCGGTTTCGTTACAGAATGTGCCGGGCGGAGAACCGGACGAGCGTTTCATCAACCTGATCTACCAGCCGATCCTGGATCAGGCGGGCGACGTCACCGGCATTTTCGTCGACGGGTTCGACGTCACGCTGCAAAAGCGCGCGGAAGACGCGCTGCAGAGCCTCAACCACACGCTGGAACAAAGGGTGGAGCAACGCACCCGGGAGCTTCGGGCGGCCCTGCGCGACCTCGAGAAGGAGACCGCCGAGCGGGAGACCGCCCAGCTTGCCCTGCGCCAGGCCCAGAAGATGGAGGCGCTCGGCAAGCTGACCGGCGGCGTCGCCCATGATTTCAACAACCTGCTCCAGGTGGTGAGCGGAAACCTCCAGCTCCTGATGAAGGACGTCGGCGGCCATTCCCGTGCGGAACGGCGTATCCAGAACGCGCTCGCCGGTGTCTCGCGCGGATCCAAACTCGCCTCGCAGCTCTTGGCCTTCGGCCGCCGTCAGCCGCTCGAGCCGAAGGTCGTCAACGCCCGCAAACTGATCCAGAACATGGACGACATGTTGCGCCGGGCGCTGGGCGGAGAGATCGACCTCGAAACCATCGTCTCCGGCGGGCTCTGGAACACGCTCATCGATCCCGGCCAGCTGGAGAACGCCATCCTCAATCTCGCCATCAACGCGCGCGATGCGATGGACGGAAGGGGACGCCTGACGATCGAGACCGCCAATGCCGTGCTCGACGACGACTACGCCCGCCTGCATGAGGATGTGTCGCCGGGCCAGTATGTTCTCGTCGCCGTGAGCGATACCGGATCGGGGATTGCCCCGGAGATCATCGATCACGTCCTCGAACCGTTCTTCAGCACCAAGACCGAGGGAAAGGGAAGCGGGCTCGGCCTGTCGATGGTCTACGGCTTCCTGAAGCAGTCCGGCGGGCACCTGAAGATCTACAGCGAGGTCGGCCATGGCACGACGATGAAGCTCTACATGCCGCGCACCCTGCAGGCCGAGGATGCTCTCGCGGACGTGACGGCCGATCCCGCGGAAGGCGGCACGGAAACCGTTCTCGTCGTCGAGGACGACGACGATGTGCGGGAGACCTCGGTCGCGCTGCTGACCGATCTCGGCTATCGGGTGTTGAGGGCCCATGACGCCCAGTCCGCCTTCGCCATCCTGACCAGCGGCGTGCATGTCGATCTGCTCTTCACCGATGTCGTGATGCCGGGCCCGATGCGCAGCACGGAGCTGGCGAAGAAGACGAGGGCGCTTTTCCCCGCAATCGCCGTTCTGTTCACGTCCGGCTACACGGAGAATTCGATCGTCCATGGCGGCCGGCTCGACGCCGGCGTGGAGCTCCTGTCGAAACCCTATACGCGCGAGGCGCTGGCCCGCAAGGTTCGCCACGTGCTCGGCAACGCCCGGCAGCAGAAGGCGGCGGAGCGGCCGGCGCGTGCGGATGCACCGGCCGGGCCAAGCCGTCCGGCGCCCGCGCCGCTGCGCATCCTCGTCGTCGAGGACGAACCGCTGATCCTGATGGCAACCGTCGACATGCTGGCCGACCTCGGCCACCCTGCCTACGAGGCCGGCTCTGCGGAGGATGCCCTCGCCCTGCTCGAAACGGAGAGCATCGATCTGCTCCTCACCGATGCCGGCCTGCCCGGCATGTCCGGCACGGTGCTTGCTCGAACGGTGCGCGACCGATGGCCCTCGATCGCCATCGTCTTTGCCAGCGGCGACGACCGCGCCCGGCTCGCATCTGGGATTGACGACGCCTTCCAGCTGTCGAAACCGTTTACCATCGACGATCTGAGCGCGGTCCTGGCAAACGTGACGGCTAAGAGATAGCACCTTTGCGCCGGCGTCCGACGGGAGCGACTTTCCCGACCATCCGGTACCGGCCTTTGGAAGCCGTGCCGTGGAGAAGCCCGGACGTCCGTAAAAACGCGATGCCGGGACAGCCTGGATTGGCAACGTTCCCGCCCCTTAGAGGCACGGCCGGCCGGAACATCCGGGTCCTCCGGCGGTTGGACCAGCACAGGCCGGCGAAAGGAGGCATGAAATGGCAAACGACCACGCAAGGACGGACCGCGCCGCGCGCATCGAGGATGATGCGAAAGGCCAGTTCGCCCGACCGATGCGCCACAGCAAGGCATCCGGCGTCGCGAGCGCCAAGCCGACGGTGATCACCGGTTGCGAGGATGCGACCGCCCACCGGACGCCGACGGACCGGAAGAAGCATAAGGATGGCGATCCGGAAGACGGGAACGGGGCGCGCTAAGCGGCTGGCGGGGGGCCTGCCGTCATGCCGGCCCTCACCTTTCCGGACGGCGACGGCGGCACCGGCGGGCCGGGACGGCCCGTCACTGCATCTGCGGCTTCTTCAGGTAGCTGTCCCGGTCGGCGGATTTGATCCTGAGCCAGGCCTCGCGGCCGTCCCTGAGGATGCGCAAGGGGATCTCGGCGCCTGCCGGGCCGCTCTCCCAGACCTGCCGGTAGAAATCGGCGAGACTTCCGACCTCGCCGTCGCGCACCTCGGAAATCACGTCGCCGTCCTTGAGGCCGGCGCGCGCCGCCGGGCCGCCGGGCGAGACGCTGACGACGACGACGTCGCCGTTGCGCTCGGCCGAGATCGCGCCGAGCCAGGGGCGGGGCGGCCGGTTGACCCGGCCGCGCGTCAGGAGGTCGTCGAGGACCGGCTTCAGCAGGTTGATCGGCACGATCATGTTTATGTCGGAGACGGAGCCGCCCTGGCTCATCTGCAGCCGCAGCGAGCCGATACCGATGATCCGTCCCGCGGCATCGACCAGCGCCGCCCCGCCCCAGGAGGGATGGGCGGGCGCGGTGAAGATCGCCTCGTCGAGCAGATACTCCCAGTAGCCGGCGAATTCCTGCTTGGCGACGATGCCGGTCATCACGGCATGGCCGGTGCCGTCGACGAGAACGGCGGCGTCGCCGATCGACGCGCGGTCGGAATCGCCGAGCGGCAGCGCCGGGCAATCGAGCGCCCCCAGCGCCTTGACGAGGGCGAAACCGCTCTCCTGGTCGAAGGCGAGCACATGGCCCGGCACCGTCCGGCCGTCGGAGCGCCGCAGCCAGACCTCCTCGGCCTCCAGGACGAGATAGCCGATGGTGAGCACGAGGCCGTCGTCGCGGATGACCACACCACTGCCCTCGCGCAGCGTGCCGAGCGCCTGGGCGGTGAAGGCGTCATCCGGGATCGACGTGCGCACCGCCACCACCGAACGGGAGATCGTGTTCTTGTCCATGGAAACACCTCGACTGAAAACTCTGGTGAAGAGATATGAACGCGGCCGCCTCTCCGCAAGTTTTCGCCGGGCCCCGGGGACGTTGTGCACAGGCACGGTATCAATCGCGCGGTCATGGACACCGGCGCCGGGCCGGCGGAGGCGGCATCTTCGGCCCTCCTTGCGCCGCCCCTTAAGGAGGCCCGCGCCGACACCGGTCCTGCGCGCGCCTGCGCCCAACGGGAACCGTTTTACCTCTGCCAGCCATCGGGCTATCCTTCGCCGCAGGGCTTCTCGTCAAGGACACAAGGGGAGGCGTGCGGTGCTTAGGGCGGCGGATGAAGGTCTATGACGTCGTGGCCGACCTGCGAGGGCAAAGGTTCGCCGCCCTCCTGACCGAACTCGGCCGGCATGCCGACACGATCGGCTTCGTCGTTCAAGGGGAGATGGCGGCGGAAACGCGGGAGCTCCTCGACACAATCGACAGCCTCAAGATCAGCGACGGCCTTCGGCAATCCTGGCCCGGCACGAGGCTGCTTGACGGCTTTGCCAGAGTGCTGGAATATCCCGCGAGCCCATCGGTGCTGGAAGCCCTGGCACACGTCGCCGACGGCGTGTTCGACTGGTCTCGGCCGTCGTTTCCCGAGGACGTGTTCATGACGTCAGGCGCGACCGTTCTCCTGGAAACCGTCGGTCACGAACGCTTTGCCGTCGTCCGGTGTCAGGACATCTCTCCGCTTCTTCAAAGCCTCGTCGACGACGGTATCCTGAGACCCCGCCGGCAAAGGCTGACATGATTCTGTCCTCGGCCTGTGTTCGGTTCCCGCTTCCATGATCCGTCGATGCCGGAACCCGCCCAGAACACGTTCGGCAAACACTGGTTCACCGAACGTGTTCCATCCTTTTGTTTTTGCTGCATTGTCCGACGCCGAAGCGATCCCGCGTCGGCAGGACGGGCCCTAGAGCCGGATCCCCGTCATGACGCTGCGCCAGGGCTCGCGGTCGCCGTGCATCGTATCGGGATTGGTGCCGCGCAGGCGGGCGAGCTCGGCCGTCAGGCGCTGCAGCGGAACGATGCCGGTCAAGGGCCGCAGCAGGGGATGGGGCGAGACGAAGGAAAGGTCGAGGCCGTCGCGCTCGCCGACGGCGAGCGTCTTGAGCCCGAGCCTGTCGAGCACGGAGAAGAGCAGCGCCGTGCGCCCGCCGTCGTCCTCGGCCGGCTCGATGATCGCCGCCGCCATCCCCGGACGATAGCTCGCCGGCGTGCCGTGCAGGGCGAATTCCGGCGACATCGCCTCGGTCCAGAGCCAGGCGCCCTCCTTGATCTTCAGCGCCGCTTCCGCCGCCGTCGAAAGGTCGAGGCCGAAGCCGACGACGAGCAGCACCTCGGCATCCGAAAGCGCCTGCGCCGCCGCGGCCGGATTGCCGCGCCGAAGGGTTTTGGCCAGCGCCTGCGGCAGCGCCCGCAGCGCCCTGGCGAAGGCGCGGTCGGGGGAACCGTCGAAGGCGGCGGCCAGCAGCGCCAGGACGGTGAGCGAGCCGAGATAGGAGACGGTGAAGGTGCCCGCCGTCTCGTTGGCACAGGTGCGCAGCACCTCGTCGGCCGCCTGCTCCGGTGCCGCGGTGCCGACGATGGCGAGCGTGCGGGCCCCGGCCTCGCGCGCCCGGACGAGCGCGGCGGTCGGGAAGATCTTGTAGCCCCGGTGGCTGATGACGACCACCTGGTCCTCGGCGCGAAGCGGCACGAAGGTGCCGACGTCATGCGCGTCGAGCGCCTGGGGCCGCACCCTGCCGCCGGTCAGCATCGCGATCCAGCCCGCGGCGACGCGCGCGGCATGCAGCGACGTGCCGATACCGGTGAAGAGGATCGGCCTTGCGGGGTCGAGCGCCGGCACCTCCATGCCGAGGAGCCCGTCGACCACCTCGGGAATCGCGGCGATCTGGCGGTCGACATTGAAGTCACGGCGCATGCGGGGTCCCTCCGGTTGCGGCCGGCGCGGCAACGTGCGGCCGGCCGACGGGAATGGGCGCCGCCGCTTGCGCGCGGCAGGCTCACCCCTCAGCCTAGGGCATAATCCGGCCGGAGTGAAACGCGGATCGGCAAGATGACGCTTCAGAACAATGCGTTCAGAGCGCAGCGTCGCTTGGACGCGATCGGACCGCGCCTGAGGGCATGTCCGGCCACGTCCGGCCGGAGCGGGACGCATTCGGCATGCCGGAGCGTGGAGAACCGAAGCGGACGCGCGGCCCGGCCGTCCGCGGCGGCTTGAAGGGCGTGGCCGCCGGCCTTGGCCACCTCCCGCGCCGTCGCCCCTGCATGTCTCTTCCGCTCCCCCCTGCACTCCGCACGACGACGTCACGCCTGGCGCAGTCCCCGCAGGCGCGGCGTTCGCCCGCGATCGCCCCGACCGTTGCGTCGCCGCACCCGGGTTGCGCACGTTTCGCCGCGGTGTGTAGCGGCCCGAGCCTCGCCCTGCCGCCGCCCGCTTTGACATTTTGCGTCCAAGGGACTAGGAACCGCCGATATCCGGCCGTGCTCCCTGCGGCCCCGGGGCCGACGGCTCCCGCCCGATCCGAAAGACAGACATGATGACCGATCTCTCCGGCGCCGTCCCGGCGATCGCCAGCGCATTGGCACGGCGCGGCTACGAGACGCTGACGCCCGTGCAGCAGGCGATGCTCGACCCGGGGCTCGCCACCGCCGACGCGCTGGTCTCGGCCCAGACCGGCTCCGGCAAGACCGTCGCCTTCGGCATCGCCATGGCGCGCACGCTGCTGTCGGAGGAGGAGCGCTTCGGCCGCGCCGGCGCGCCGCTGGCGCTGGTGATCGCGCCGACGCGCGAACTGGCGCTGCAGGTCAAGCGCGAGCTCGACTGGCTCTTCGCCGATGCCGGCGCCGTGATCGCCGCAGGGGTCGGCGGCATGGACATCCGCAACGAGCGCCGGGCGCTGGAGCGCGGCAGCCATATCGTCGTCGGGACGCCGGGCCGCATCTGCGACCATATCCGCCGCGAGGCGCTCGACCTGTCGGCGCTGCGCGTCGCCGTGCTCGACGAGGCCGACGAGATGCTCGATCTCGGCTTCCGCGAGGATCTCGAATTCATCCTCGACGCGGCGCCGCAGACGCGTCGCACGCTGATGTTCTCGGCGACCGTCCCGGCGTCGATCGCCAAGCTGGCGAAAAGCTACCAGCGCGACGCGGTGCGCATCACCACCCAGGCCGAGACGCGCCAGCATGTCGACATCGAATACCGCGCGCTGCTCGTGACCCCCTCCGACCGCGAGAACGCGATCGTCAACGTGCTGCGCTATTACGAGGCGGCCAATGCGATCGTCTTCTGCGCGACGCGGGCCGCTGTCAACCACCTGACGGCGCGGCTGTCCAACCGCAATTTCTCCGTCGTGGCGCTCTCGGGCGAGCTCAGCCAGAACGAGCGCACCCATGCGCTGCAGGCGATGCGCGACGGCCGCGCCCGCGTCTGCATCGCCACCGACGTCGCCGCGCGCGGCATCGACCTGCCCGGCCTCGAACTCGTCATCCATGCCGATCTGCCGACCAATTCAGAGACGCTGCTGCACCGCTCCGGCCGCACCGGGCGGGCGGGCCGCAAGGGGGTGAGCGCGCTCGTCGTGCCGGTCAACCAGCGCCGCAAGGCCGAACGCCTGCTGGCGGGCGCCGCGGTCGAGCCGGTCTGGGCGAACGCGCCCTCCGCCGACGCGGTCAATGCGCGCGACGAGGAGCGGCTGTTTTCCGATCCGGTCTTTTCCGAGACGGCGCGGAGCGAGGAGGAGCAGGGCCTGATCGACCGGCTCGCCGCCCGCTTCGACGCGTCGACGCTTGCCGCCGCCTTCGTCGCGCTGCATCGCGGCCGCCAGTCGGCGCCGGAAGACATCGCCGAGGTGTCGTTGACGCCGGCGCGCAAGCCGCGCGAGACGGCGTCCGGCGATCCGGCATCGCGACCGCTGACCCCGCGCGGCGATTTCGGTCCGGCGGTCTGGTTCTCGCTCTCCGTCGGCCGCAAGCAGCGCGCCGAGCCGCGCTGGCTGATCCCGACGCTCTGCCGCAACGGCGGCCTGACCAAGCAGGAGATCGGCGCGATCAAGATGCAGGCCGACGAGACCTTCGTCGAGATTTCGGCCGACCATGCGGAGCGCTTCCTGGAGAAACTCGGCAAGGACCGGATGATGGAGCGCGGCATCCGCGTCACCCGCCTCGACGCGGTGCCGGATTTCAGGAATTTCTCGCGCGGCACCGACGAGGACGGCTTCACCCGTCGCGAGGGCCCGCGCATGGACAAGCCGTGGAAGGAAAAGCCGGGAAAGGAGAAGCCCGGAAAGGACGGGCCCCGCCAGGACGCGGCCTGGAAGGACGGATCCTGGAAGGACAAGCCGCGCCGGGAGCTGCCCGCGCAGGACCGGCCGGCGAAGGCCGCCGTCGACCGCGACGCGGACGCCCGCCGGATGGACGACGCGGTCTGGGGCAGCCCGAAGCCGAAGGCCGGTCCCCGCAAGGCCGAGACCCAGCGCGCCGGCGCGGCGGAGACGCCCGGCAAGCCCTACCGCAAGACGGGCGACCGGCCGGGCGGCGGCAAGCTTCGGGGAAAACCCAGCGCCAAGCGCGGCTAGCGTTTCCCGCCGAGGCGGGATCGCGCGCCGTGATCGACATGACGGGAGGTTTCGGCCGGATGCTGCGTCATGCGGGTATCGCTACCCAAGGCATGACCAGCGCCGCCGCCTTGCCGGGCTTCGGGCAGATCGGACCGACGATGGTGGCACCGATCCGGCGCGCTGGTCGTATGGCGCTGCGGGTCGAGCTCCACGTCTTGCCCGGCGACGCGTGGATCCTGTTCCACCGGCCGACATGCGCCTCGTCCTCGAACCCGATCTCTTCGTTTTACTCAGACCACTCAGGCGGCAATCCCTGCCACTGCGGCGAACCTATCCTGAAATCCTCGATAGCTTGAGGATCTCGCGCGTGATGTTTGGGACATGTGCCGGCTTGCGGCAGGCCTGCGGCCTACATTTCACGGCCAAACGTCGGCTCGCTCAGCCTCAAAAAGCCGGTGCGCCCGATCGCACGGACGCCGGCGAACACCGTCGTCGAGAGAGGTGGCGGCCCACGCGCGATGGCGTGCGCCAGCGTCGCGCGCTGCTGGTCGCTCAGCCGCGGTCGCTGACCGGGAGCCTTGCCATTCAACAGGCCTTGGGGACGGCGTTCATCGAAGCACATGCCCCAGTCGCGGCCAATCCGATGCGTGACATTGCCGAGGCGGGCGGCCTCCGACCGCGAGCCGCCATCGTCGATCGACGCCGGCGCCCAAAGACGCCGTGCCTGAGCGGCAGCCTTCGTCCGCCGCGCCCCCCGCCGGAGACCGTCTTCATCGAAATCGTCACGTTATCAAATCCCTGATCGCATCGAGCACCTTCCTTTCCCGCCGGAGATACGGATTCACCCGTTTCGGGAAGGCCAAGCAATCGAGATCGGCGAGGCGGCGTAGTGAGTCACGGATGAAACCTCTGAAGGCGAAAGTGCCACACAAGGGGGGGTCCGCTTGGAATCTGAAGGACGCGCGACGCCCCTCATCCGCACTGGCGATGCCCCTGCCGGCGAGATCCACACGGTAACCCGATCCGCCGCCACACCTGTCCGGAGGTCACTGCGCTCCCGCCGCCGGCAAGGCAGGAAAAACACCAAATGATTGTACTTTCATCCTTTCGGCCCGTCCTTGACGGAGATATCAGTGAGGCCATGGTGCCATCGCCGTGCGTCGGGTCGCATTGATGGGACGCACAGCGGAGTAGGACACATGGCGACGGTTTACGGAACAAATGGCAGCGATATCCGCAATGGCACCAATGGTGGCGACATCCTCTACGGGTGGTCGAAGAACGGCACCGCGGCGACGGATACCGGTGACGACATTCTGAACGGTCTCGCTGGCAACGACATCATACATGGCGGCGGCGGCAAGGACACGATCGATGGCGGTCAGGGCTATGACGACCTCTACGGCGACGATGGCGACGACACAATTCGCACCGGCTCCGACAACATGTTCGGCGGCGCCTTTGCTTCGGGTGGCGCCGGCAACGACAGGCTGATTGGCGGTAACGACACTGACCACCTGATCGGTGACGACGGGAACGATACGCTGCTGGGCGGCGGCGGGACGGACGACCTCACGGATGGAGCATATGGCGACCTTGCCTCCAGCGACGTCATGGATGGAGGCGACGGCGACGACAGAATAAGATCCTACGGCGGCGCAGATGTCATCGACGGCGGTGCCGGGGCTTTCGATACCCTCTATTTCTATCGCGAGTACGCCTTGAACGACCTTGTCTTCACGTTCGTTTCCGAGAGCGACACAGTGACGGTCATCGGTGACGGCACGACGGTGACGGGTATCAACCTGTTTGCGATCTGGACCGGCGGCGGCGATGACAGGATCGACCTTTCGAAAACCGATGCCGGTGGCAATTGGGTCGTGACCGGCGGCGGCAATGACACGATCCAGACGGGAACGGGTGACGACGTCCTTGGCGGAGAAGGCGGTAACGACGTCATCCGGGCCGGTGGTGGCGGTGACGAGATTTTTGGCGGCGGCGGTGACGACATTCTCTACGGCGAGAACGGTGACGATGTCTTGACGGACGGCGACCTCATCCCCCTCCCCGACGCCGATATGCTGAGCGGAGGCGCAGGGAGAGACAGGATAACGTCCCGGGGAGGCCGCGACATCATCGACGGTGGCGGGGGTGTCGATAGCCTGACCCTGAACCGCACCGGCGCCACGGCCGGCCTGACCTTCGTCATGACGTCGGTCTCTGCGGTGACGACCCTTGTCGGCGACGGCACGACGGTGGTCGGCGTCGAGAATTTCGACATGGTTCTCGGCTCCGGAAACGACACCGTCACGCTCGGCTTCGGTGAGGACCGGATCCGGGGTGGTGCCGGAAACGACCGGCTCGAAGGCAATAGCTCGCTCTATGGCGAGGATGGCAACGACGTTCTGCGTCTCAGCGGTCGCTTTGGCACCGCCAGTGGCGACCAGGGGGACGACAGCCTCATTGGCAGTTCCAGCGATGACATGCTGTTTGGCGGGGCGGGACGAAATACCGTGAATGCCGGCAGAGGCGACGACCAGATCTATTCGGATGCCGGGATCGACAGGATCATTGGTGGCGACGGCACCGATGTCGTCTTCTTCGACTGGCGCGACAGAAGCGCTGCCATCGTCCTTGATTTCGCCGGCGTCGATGCCGTCACGACAGCCGTCGGCATTGGTTCGACGGTCGTCGGTGTCGAGCGTTTCGACATCCAGAGCGGGTCTGGCAACGACCATATCGTCACGGGCACCGGCAACGACATGATCGGCGGCGGCAATGGTCATGATGTTATCGGCGGCGGTGAGGGTGCCGACAGGATCGCCGGCGGGGCCGGAAACGACGTCATCCATGGCGGTGTGGGACGGGATTACATTGAGGGTTTGGAGGGCAACGATACGCTTGATCTCGGAGACGATGGCGGGCTCGCGGCAGGCGGCCGCGGCAATGACCTCTATATTCTGACCGGTGACCCGGGAGTCGACCGCATCTATGAAGCCATTCGGGAAGGCATCGACGAGATCCGCAGCACGTATACGTTCGATCTCGCGGCTGTCCCCTATGTGGAGAACCTGACATTGCTCGGCGAGGCCGCGAGCAACGGATATGGCAATCACTACAGCAATGTCATAACGGGCAACGGTGCCGTCAACAGTCTCAAGGGCGGCACCGGCAACGACGTTCTCGACGGCGGTGGTGGTGCCGACATCATGTCTGGCGATGAAGGCGACGATACGTTCCACGTCGACACGATCGCCGACAGGGTCTTCGAGCGGACCGGAGAAGGCGTGGACCTCGTGCGCGCTTCGGTTTCCTTTTCCCTCGCCGGCCAGGCAATCGAGAACCTGACACTGACGGGGTCGGCCAACATCAATGCGACGGGCAATTCCGCTGCCAATATCATCGTCGGCAACAACGGCCGCAACATCATTGACGGGGGTATCGGTGCCGACACGATGAGTGGCGGTGCCGGCAACGACACTTATGTCGTCGACCACAGCCGCGACCGGGTCCTTGAGCGGACGGGAGAAGGCACAGACCTCGTCCGCACCTCCGTTTCCTTTTCCCTTTCCGGTCAGGCGATCGAGAACCTGACACTGACGGGATCGGCCAACATCAATGCGACGGGCAATTCCGGCGCCAACATCATCATCGCCAACAAAGGCGACAATCTCATCGATGGCTCGACCGGCGCGGACATCCTCAC
The DNA here is from genome assembly GCF_041928815.1 of Ensifer soli. Classification (NCBI taxonomy): domain Bacteria; kingdom Pseudomonadati; phylum Pseudomonadota; class Alphaproteobacteria; order Hyphomicrobiales; family Rhizobiaceae; genus Ensifer; species Ensifer soli. The sequence goes on from NZ_JBHFEI010000005.1 coordinate 204,506, forward strand.
CGGAGGTGCGGGCAAGGACACCTTCGCTTTTACCGCGGCGCCTGGCGGCACAAACATCGAACGGATCACCGATTTCTCGGTCGCGGACGACACGCTCCTCGTCAGCCGGAGCGTCTTCGGCCTGACGACACCGGGCGCGCTCCCGGCCAATGCCTTCAAGGATCTCGGCATTGAGGGTGCCGCCGTCGATGCCGACGACCAGTTCATCTACAACAGCAGGACGGGGGTATTGCTCTATGACCGCGACGGCAGCGGTGCCGCCGCCGCCATCAGGTTCGCCACGCTCGATAACAGACCCTTCCTGACGGCGGCGGATTTCCTCGTCGTTGCCTGAACCGACGTTCTTTGCATCGAAGGGGGAATGAACGAGACGCGTGCACGGACATGTCTTGCTGCGGCCCTATCCGGCGTCGGCAATCACTCTCAGACCCGCTTCACAGTGAAGAGGATGGCGGTGAGGCGAATTTGAACGCCCACCTTTGCAAGCCGCCACGCATCCGGCGCAGACAGAGGGTGGCTCGGCAAATCCGAACAGGTGAGACACGTGGCCTTCGGCTCATCAACACGGCAGTATGCCGGGAACCGGAGGCGCGGAAGACGTTGCCGCGCTTTGCCGCATCCAAAGTTCTCTTTGGTGATAAGGCGGCCAACAACGAGGTGTCGCAAGGCCGTTGAACCGCCGCCTATGTTCAGGCTCACAAAATCACAACCCGAAGATGACGGTTGCAAAGAGGCAGGTGCTTGAGAAGAAGGCGTGGGCACAGCGCTCGTAGCGGGTTGCAATGCGGCGCCAGTCCTTGAGCCTGGCGAAAAGGTTCTCGATCTTGTGGCGTTTCTTGTAGAGCGCCGTGTCACAGGGATATGGCACCTTCCTGCTGCAACGCGAAGGGGATGCAGGGCTCGATACCCTTTGCCTGCGAGACGTTCCGGAAGGCTTTGCTGTCATAGCCACGATCAGCAATCAGCGTCCTGGCGAGCGGCAGAGGGCATGCAAGGACAGGGCGAGCGCCTTTGTGGTCGCCACTCCGGCCTTTGCTCAAGCGCAGGATGACCGGGCGTCCCCTGCCATCGCAAACGGTCTACAGTTTGGCGTTCCGTCCACCTTCGGTGCGCCCGATACGACGGGGAACATCCCCTTTTTCAAGAGGCTCGCCGCCGTGCGGCGAGCCTTCAGGTGCGAGGCGTTGATCGTGATGGGCTCCGCTCTCGGCCCTTCGCCGGAAAAGCCCGCGAAAATACGGTCGAAAACGCCGGGCCGGCTCCCGCGGATGAAGCGGGTGTCGAGCATCCTGTGCGGGCCTCAGTCCTTCGGCGCATCCTTCCACTGCAGGCCATGCGTGAGGACGTGGACAATGCCGCTGACGACACGGCGGTCATCAACGCGTGAAACGCCGTGTGACAGCGGGAAGAACGGCTCGATCCGCGCCATCTGGCTTTCGCTCGGCGGAAACACCTCAGTCATCACGGTCTCCTTCAACAGAGACGGCGACTCACCGATCAAATCAAATGAACAGGTCCTGAGCCTGGCCAGCCGAAGCGGGATCGCTTTGGCGTCGGAGAATGCGGCACAACGAAAGGAGAAAGCACATTCGGTGAACCGGCGGTCACCGAATGTGCTCCAGAGTGTGTCAGGGATAAGCGGGATCCGGTTGTCCCGAAAAGACAAACGACAACAGAAGAGCAGAGAGTCTGCCCGGTTCAGAATAACCTGAGATACTCTAGAGCATTTCCAGCCGAAGCGTGATCGCTTCGGCGTCGGACAATTCTGTAAAAACAAGGGCATAGAGCGTTGAAGGTGATCCCGAGATAACCAGAAATGCTCTAGCTCCCCGCCAGCGCCTTCTCGACCGCCGGCATCAGCCCCTCGGCGATGCTCTTTTCGTCGAAGGGACCGATGCGCTTGTAGAGGATCGTGCCGTCCGGGCCGACGAGGTAGGATTCGGGAATGCCGTAGACGCCCCAGTCGATCGCGGCGCGTCCCTTGGGATCGGTGCCGATCGCGGAAAACGGATTGCCGAGTTCGCCGAGGAACATCAATGCGTTGTCGTTGCGATCCTTGTAGTTGATGCCGACGATGGTGAGGCGCCGGTCGCGCGAAAGTTCGAGGATCAGCGGGTGCTCCTGCCGGCAGGGCACGCACCAGGACGCCCAGACATTGACCAGCGTCAGCCTGCCGGAAATCGCCGCGTCGGTCAGCGCCGGCACCGGCTTGCCGGCAAGCCGCGCCCCCTCGAGCGGCGGCAGGTCGAGCGGCGGCGCCTTCGTGCCGATCAGCGCCGAGGGGATTTCGCTGACATCGCGGCCGGAATTCAACTGGCTCCAGAAGATGCCGGCAAGACCGAGGAACAGCGCGAGCGGCAGCACGGCGAGCAGCAGGCGCAGCCCCTTGCCAGGCCCCGCGCCGCGCGCTGCCGGCGGAAGGCTTTCCCCGGGCGCGCTCATGCGCCGCCCTCCGAGCGGCGGCGGATGCCGGAGGCGTCGAGCACCGCCAGTTCGCGCCTTCGCGCCCGGCCGTCGAGGATCACCCAGAGGATGAGGCCGGCGACCGTCAGACCGGCGACCGCATAGCTGGCGGTGACATAGGCAAGGTGATCGCTCATCTCACGCTCCCCGACCGATGCCGCGGGCGGCCTGCCGGCGCATCGACAGCACGCGGCGGCGCCAGATCTCGTTGCGCATGGCGGCGACATGCAGCGTGAAGAACAGAAGCGTGAAGGCGACCGCCATGACGAGGAGCGGCCGCAGGAATTCCGGGTCGATCGTCGGCCCGTCGAGGCGGATGACGCTCGCCGGCTGGTGCAGGGTGTTCCACCAGTCGACAGAGAACTTGATGATCGGGATGTTGACGAAACCCGCGAGCGTGACGATGGCCGACACCTTGGCCGCCCGCCCCGGCTCGCCGAAGGCGCGGCCGAGCGCGATCAGGCCGAGATACATCAGGAAGAGGACGAAGACGGAGGTGAGCCGCGCGTCCCAGACCCACCAGGTGCCCCACATCGGCTTGCCCCAGAGCGAGCCGGTGACGAGCGCCAGGAAGGTGAAGGCCGCGCCGATCGGAGCGGCGGCCTTGGCGGCGACGTCGGCGAGGGGATGGCGCCAGACCAGCGTGCCGAGGGCCGCGACCGCCATCACCGTGTAGCACATCATCGACAGCCAGGCCGACGGCACGTGGATATACATGATCCTGACCGTCTCGCCCTGCTGGTAATCGCCCTCGGTGGTGAAGGAGAGCCAGAGGCCGGCGACGAAACAGAGGGCCGTCAGCCCGGCGAGCCAGGGCAGCACGCGCTCGGCGAGGCCGAGGAAGCGCGTCGGATTGGCGAGATCGGCTAAACTGCGGATGGTCAGGCTGTTGTCGCTCATCGCTCCCTCATACTCCCGAACGCGTGGCCCTTCAATTGACCGCGATCAAGCCGGCGTCGCACTTTCGTGTCATTGGCTCAGTGCGGGGACGCGGCGCGTGGTCATTCCGATGCGGCGCGCAGCGCGAAGGCCGCAGCAAGCGGCCCCAGCACGGCGAAGAACAGGGTGATCGCCGTCAGCATCAGGAAGGGCGGCAGGAACGGCGCCGGCTCCTCGACCGCCGCATAGGTCGCGCTGACGCCGAAGATCAGCAGCGGGATCGCCAGCGGCAGGACGAGGATCGAGACGATCAGACCGCCGCGCGGCAGCGCCACGGCGGCGGCCGCCCCGACGGCGCCGATCAGCGTGATCCCGGGGGAGCCGACGAGGAGCGTCAGCGCGCAGGCGCCGATCGCGACCGGCGCCATGTTCATGAACAAGCCGAGCACGGGCGCAGCGATCACCAGCGGCAGGCCGGTCGCCATCCAGTGGGCGAGGCATTTGACGAGCACGGTCATGACCAGCGGCTGGTCCTGCATCAGCATCAGGTCGAGCGACCCGTCGTCGCGCTCCGCCTGAAACAGGCGGTCGAGGCCGAGCAGGCTCGAAAGCAGCGCCCCGATCCAGAGAATGGCCGGGCCGATGCGCGACAGGAGGTCGAGATCCGGACCGACGCCGAAGGGAATGACGGCGACGACGGCCATGAAGAACAGAACGCCGGTCAGCGCCCCGCCGCCGGCGCGCACGGAAAGCTGGAGGTCGCGGAGAAACAGCGCCCTCATTCCGCGTCCTCCCCATCCGCGCCGCTGAAGCCCGTCATCCGCAGGCTCTTCGTTCCGGCGAGGCCGAGCGGCTGGTGCGTCGCGGCGACGACGATCCCGCCGCCGGCGCGGTGGTCTTCGATCAGCCGCGAGAACCCCGCCTCGGATGCCGCGTCGAGCGCCGCCGTCGGCTCGTCGAGCAGCCAGACGGGCCGATGCGCGACCAGGAGCTTCGCCATGGCGATGCGCCGCTGCTGGCCGGCCGAGAGATAGCCGAAGGGCAGGTGGCCGACGCCGGTCAGGCCGAAGGCCGCGATCGCGTCCGCAACCGGACGTCCGCGCCCGCCGGGAAAATCGCCCATGAAGGATGTCCAGAAGGAAAGGTTCTCGTCGACGGTGAGCTCGCGTTTCATCGCGTTGCGGTGGCCGAGATAGTGGCAGGAACCGGCCGTGGTCTCGATGCCCTCGCCCGTGATCTCGACGCGTCCGGCAAGGGGCGGCAGAAGCCCTGCCAGGACCCTCAGCAGCGTCGACTTGCCCGAGCCGTTGGCCCCGGTGACGAGGAGGGCGTCACCGGGGCCGAGCTCGAAGGAAATATCCTTGAAAATCAAATCTCCGCCACGTTCGGCGCTCAAGCCTTCCACCGTCAGGCGCATCGGTCTTTCCCGCCCTTTCCCCACCTGCACAAGCCGGTCTCAGACCTTCGTCGCAGTGCGAAAAAATTGTCTCTGTTTCGCCGCCCGCGGTCTGGCACGTTTCGCGGAAATTATCTATAACCCGCTCAACGCGCCAGCAGCCGGCGTGAATGTCATCCTAGCGCCGAACCTGGATTTTCTTCCACGTACGGACAGCGGAAATGGCTGCACCCGCATCCCATCATGCGCCGCCAGGCGTTCGGGCGTTCGTACGTCAGTTTTTGGCGATCAGACGGAGCGGGTTACCAGTGTCCAAATCCCTTGACAGTTTCAATTGTCGTTCGACGCTCACCGTGGGCGACAAGGAATACGTCTATTACAGCCTGCCGAAAGCCGAGGAAAACGGCCTTTCCGGCGTTTCCAAGCTGCCCTATTCGATGAAGGTTCTGCTCGAGAACCTGCTGCGCTTCGAGGACGGCCGCTCGGTGACGAAGGAGAACATCCTCGCGGTGGCGGAATGGCTTAAGAACAAGGGCCTGGAAGAAAACGAGATCGCCTATCGCCCGGCGCGCGTGCTGATGCAGGACTTTACCGGCGTTCCCGCCGTCGTCGACCTTGCCGCCATGCGTGACGGCATCAAGGCGCTCGGCGGCGATCCGGAGAAGATCAACCCGCTCGTCCCCGTCGACCTCGTCATCGACCACTCCGTCATCGTCGACGAGTTCGGCACGGCCTCGGCCTTCGCCCGCAATGTCGAGCTCGAATACGAGCGCAACGGCGAGCGCTACCGCTTCCTGAAATGGGGCCAGCAGGCCTTCAAGAATTTTCGCGTGGTCCCGCCCGGAACGGGCATCTGTCATCAGGTCAATCTCGAATATCTCGGCCAGACCGTCTGGACGAAGGAAGAGGACGGCGAGACGATCGCCTATCCCGACACCTGCGTCGGCACCGACAGCCATACGACGATGATCAACGGGCTAGGCGTGCTCGGCTGGGGCGTCGGCGGCATCGAGGCGGAAGCCGCCATGCTCGGCCAGCCGGTCTCCATGCTGCTGCCGGAAGTGATCGGCTTCAAGCTGACCGGCAAGCTGAAGGAAGGCGTCACCGCCACAGACCTCGTGCTGATGGTCGTGCAGATGCTGCGCAAGAAGGGCGTCGTTTCCAAGTTCGTCGAATTCTTCGGGCCCGGCCTCGACAACATGACGCTCGCCGACCGCGCCACGATCGGCAATATGGGCCCGGAATACGGCGCCACCTGCGGCTTCTTCCCGGTCGACGCCGAGACCATCAACTACCTCACCATGTCCGGCCGCGAGGAAGACCGCATCGCGCTGGTCGAGGCCTATTCGAAGGCGCAAGGGATGTGGCGTGAGGGCGACGGCGCCGACCTCGTCTTCACCGACACGCTGGAACTCGACCTCGGCGACGTGGTCCCGGCCATGGCGGGTCCGAAGCGTCCCGAAGGCCGCATCCCGCTCGAAAACATCGCGCCCGGCTTCGCCAAGTCGCTCGAGACCGACTACAAGAAGCCCGGCCAGCTTCATGACCGCTATGCGGTCGAGGGCGAGGATTTCGACCTCGGCCATGGCGACGTCGCGATCGCCGCGATCACGTCCTGCACCAATACCTCCAACCCGTCGGTGCTGATCGCCGCAGGCCTTCTCGCCCGCAACGCGGTCGCGAAGGGCCTGAAGAGCGCGCCCTGGGTCAAGACGTCGCTCGCGCCCGGATCGCAGGTCGTCGGCGAGTATCTCGAAAAGTCCGGCCTGCAGAAGGACCTCGACGCGCTCGGCTTCAATCTGGTCGGCTTCGGCTGCACCACCTGCATCGGCAATTCCGGCCCGCTGCCGGCGCCGGTGTCGAAGACGATCAACGACAAGGGCCTGATCGCCGCCGGCGTGCTCTCCGGCAACCGCAACTTCGAGGGCCGCATCTCGCCGGACGTGCAGGCGAACTACCTCGCCTCGCCGCCGCTCGTCGTCGCCTATGCGCTGGCCGGCTCGGTGCAGAAGGACCTGACCACGGAGCCGATCGGCACCGGTTCTGACGGCAACCCGGTCTATCTCAAGGATATCTGGCCCTCCTCGCGGGAGATCCAGGAATTCATCATGAAATACGTCACCCGCGAGCTCTACGCGACCAAATATGCCGACGTGTTCAAGGGCGACGCCAACTGGCAGGCGGTGCAGGTGCCGGCCGGCCAGACCTATGCCTGGGACGACGCCTCGACCTATGTGCAGAACCCGCCCTATTTCGTCGGCATGGGCAAGACCGGCTCCGGCATCTCTGACATCAAGGGCGCGCGCGTCCTCGGCCTGTTTGGCGACAAGATCACCACCGACCACATCTCGCCGGCCGGTTCGATCAAGGCGGCCTCCCCCGCCGGCGCCTATCTCATCGACCACGGCGTGGCGGTCGCCGACTTCAACCAGTACGGCACGCGGCGCGGCAATCACGAGGTGATGATGCGCGGCACCTTCGCCAATATCCGCATCCGCAACCACATCATGGGTCCGAACGGCAAGGAAGGCGGCTACACGATCCACTACCCCTCGAAGGAGGAGATGTCGATCTACGACGCCGCGATGACGTACAAGGCGGAAGGCGTGCCGCTGGTCATCTTCGCCGGCGTCGAATACGGCAACGGCTCCTCGCGCGACTGGGCGGCCAAGGGCACCAACCTGCTCGGCGTTAAGGCCGTGATCGCCCAGTCCTTCGAGCGCATCCACCGCTCCAACCTCGTCGGCATGGGCATCGTGCCCTTCGTCTTCGAGGAGGGAACCACCTGGGAGACGCTCGGCCTCAAGGGCGACGAACTGGTGACGATCGACAATCTCGCCAACGTCCAGCCGCGCGAGAAGCGCACCGCCGTCATCACCTATGGCGACGGCTCGGTGAAGGAGGTGCCGCTGATCTGCCGCATCGATACGCTGGACGAGGTCACCTACATGAACAATGGCGGCATCCTGCAGACCGTGCTGCGCGACCTCGCGGCCTGATCCGGTCACCTCCATATCGGGCAATAAAAAGAGCCGGCGGATCCTGTCCGCCGGCTCTTTGCGTTCCCGAGCCGTGCACCCCGGGAAAGGGGCGGCGATGTCCTGGAGCATTCCCGGTGATCACTGGCTCACCGGGAATGCTCTCTCCTGCGTTTCAACGCATTGTCCGGGCGTCAAATCCGATCCGGATCTGACTGGAAATGCTCTCTCCTTTTGTTTTTGCCGCATGATCCGACATCGAAGCGATCCCGCTTCGGCTGGAAATGCTCCAAAACGCAAAAACGCCTCCCCTGCCCGGGTCCATGGGCGAGGGAGGCGCGAAGGCTTCAGCGGCGGGGGAGGTCCCCCCGTCTTTGGCGCTTACTTGCAGCGCTCGATCTGCTTCAGGGCGGCGGAAATGCCGGAGAGCGAATAGGAGTAGGACGTCGCCGTGCCGCGGCCCGATTTCGCCGCAACCGACATGGCCTTGCCGGACTTCATCGCGTTGACGAGCGCGGGCTCCTCGGCGGCGTTTTCCACCCAGGCCGAATTGCCCTTGGTGAACAGCGAGAAGGCGCGGCCGTCGATGGTGACCGTCACCTTCGAGTTCTCCTGCAGCGCATAGCCCATCATCGCCTGGGGTTCATAGCTGATATTCTGGCCGGGGCGCTGGGAGACGAGGAAGAAGATGTCGCCATGGTTGACGCTGGCCGGGCTCTTTTCCTTCGGCACCGACAGCACGTAGCAGACTTTGTTGCCGCCGGACTGATAGGAATAGGCGCCCCAGTCGTTGAACTGCTGGATGCGGGTCGGCGACTGCGCCAGGGCGAATGTGGCCGAGGCGGCGACAAAAACGAGCGCGGTGGTGAGTTTCTTTACAAACATTGTTGTCCTGCCGGTTTTTTCCCTGTCCGACCCCTTCACGGGTGGCCGGGCACAGTAGGTCACGATCTGAAGGAACTTGACGTTATTTTGGTTACCAAACCGTCAATGCGCGCTGATTTTCCGCCCCGTGATGCCTGGTAGACTGCCAAAAAATCTGCCGGTTTCCCCTCTGTTCCAAGGCTATGCGACTGCGATGATCCGGGACCGCGCCCCCTGATGCGGCGACCCCGAAGGCCCGGCGTTCCACCCGGGATGGAGCAATGGATGGGACGGCCGTTTCCGCGCATCTCCCGCCCGTCCCGCCGCCTTCGCCCTGGAAGGAGGCCGGCCGGAAGCCGTGTTTCGATTTCAAACACAAAGATTCAGGCGAGAGTTTGACCTTTGGCAAAAGCGATGTACCTGTTGTCGGCAGACGGCAACGCGGAACCATGGGAGGCGGCGAATGAATGTTGACGCACGACAACGCTTCGCTGGCCTTGCCGCCAGGGTCGCAGAGCAGCGCGATCGCGCCGCCTTCGGGGAACTCTTCGATTTCTTCGCGCCGAGGCTCAAATCCTTCCTCATGCGCCAGGGACAACCGGCGCAGGAGGCCGAGGACCTGGCGCAGGAGGTGATGGTCATCCTGTGGCAGAAGGCCCATCTCTACGATCCGGCGCGCTCGTCGCTCTCGACCTGGCTGTTCCGCATCGCCCGCAACCGCCGCATCGATGCGGCGCGCCGCCAGCGCGGCCCTGCGCTGACTGCCGAGGACCATCCGGCCCTGGTGCCGGCGCAGCCGCCGGCCGCCGACGAGATCCTCGAAGCGGCCGACCGGGAGCTTGCCGTCAGGAAGGCGCTGCAGGTCCTGCCGCAGGAGCAGCTCGACCTCGTGCGCCTGGCGTTTTTCCAGGGAAAGTCCCACAGCGAGATCGCCGAGGAGACCGGGCTGCCGCTCGGCACCGTCAAGTCGCGCATCCGCCTCGCCTTCAGCAGGCTTCGCGCCCAGCTCGAACCGGGGGTGCAGGGCAGGGCATGAGAGGGAAAAAACCCACTCAGCCGGCGCGGGACGTCTCGGCCTCGCCGGCCAGCGTCTCGTCGGCGCGCTGGTAATGGCTTTCCTTGATCTGTCCGCTGATCGCGGCGAAGGCGGCCGTCAGGACCGCGATGTCGTCGGAGAAGCCGACGACCGCCAGGACATCCGGCAGAAGATCAAACGGCAGCACGAAATAGGCGAGCGCCGCGAGCAGGATGCCGCGCGTGCGCGTCGGCGTCGCCGGATCCATCGCGCAGTAGTAGGCGGCGACGAGGTCGCGCGAGAAGGGGATCTGCCGGACGGCCCGCCGGAACGTCGGCCAGAACCGCCGCTTGACCCTGTGCGCCCGCTTTTCCTGCTCCGATTCCTCGCCCGGCATCAGGATTTCTCCGATCTTCACGTTGTCGATCATCGCGACCTTGCTCCTTCGTCGAAACGAGATATGGGGGCCCCGGCCGTCATTTCAAATCCGCCGCCGCCCGGCGCGCGGCCGCCCGGTCGATTTTTTCCGCGAGCGCGAAGTCGCGCTCCGTCAGCCCGCCGGCATCGTGGGTGGAGAGCGTCACGTCGACGCGGTTATAGACATTGGTCCATTCGGGATGGTGGTCGAGCTTTTCCGCCGAAAGCGCCACTTCGGTCATGAAGCCGAAGGCCTCGACGAAGCTCGCGAAGCGGAAAGCCCTGCGGATCGCCTGCCCGTCCGTCAGGAGCGCCCAGCCCGGTCGCGCCGCCAGCCCCGCCTTGATCGCCTCTGCGTCCAGCTTTTCCGGTTTCATTCGTCCCTCCCTGTGCGATGGCCGCGCTCCCGGCCCGTTGCCTCTGCGTCCATTTCCTGCAATCCGTTTCCCGGACCCGGTTTCCCCGGCGCCCGTCATGGGTTACCAACAACGCGCGATCCTTGCCAAGGTTCGCGAAGGCCCACAGGAAAGGATGCCGATGGCGCGAAGCACGACCGATCCCGCCCCGCTCCGCATCCTCTTCGTCTGCCTCGGCAACATCTGCCGCTCGCCGCTGGCGGAGGGTATCGCGCGTCACCTGGCCGGCGGCGCGCCCTCCCCCATCCACGTCGATTCCGCCGGAACCGGCGGCTGGCATATCGGCGATCCGCCGGACGGGCGCTCGATCGCGGTGGCGCGGCGCCATGGCGTCGACATCTCGGCGCAGGCGGCGCGGCAGGTGGAACGGGCCGATTTCACCCGTTTCGACCTGATCCTCGGCATGGACCGGCAGAACGTCGCAACCCTGCGCGCACTCGCTCCGGCCGGAACGACGGCGCGCATCGCGCTCTTCCTCGATCACACGCTCGGGCTCGATGAGGACGTCCCGGATCCCTATTTCGGCGGCGCGGACGGGTTCGAGGCGGTCTACAGCCAGCTCTTCAAGGGTTGCGGCGCGCTGCTGGCGGCCAGCGACGGGCTCGCCTCGTGAAGCGGAAAGACTTCCTCGGTCAGGTAGGGCCCGCCGCCGACGGAATCGCGTGACGACAGCAGGACGAAACGGGACACCGTGAAGGTCGGCGTCTGGAAATTGCCGCGCCCGGAGAGATAGGAGACGACATCCTCGACGCGCGAGGCGCGCAGCCGGGCCAGCGTCACATGCGGCGTGAACTTGCGCGGGTCCGGCGCAAGGCCGAGCCTCTGGCAGATCCGCTCGATCTCGGCCTGAAGGGCGAAGATCTCCGGATGGGCGCTGACCCCGGCCCAGACCGAATGCGGCTTCTTCGAGCCGAAGGCGCCGATGCCGTTCAGCTGCAGCGGGAATTCCGGCCGTTCGATCCTGTCGAGCCGGTCGACGACCTCGTCGGCGGTGCGTCCGTCAACATCGCCGATGAAGCGCAGCGTGATGTGATAGTTCTCGACGTCGATCCAGCGGGCGCCGGGGAGACCGCCGCGCAGCAGGGAGAGACTCAACGCGGCAGTGCGCGGAATTTCGAGGGCGGTGAAAAGTCTCGGCATGGGGACCTCCTCGATTCTCGACTGCTGCCCTTCAACGAAACATGCGAGGACAGGCGGTGCAACTGTTATTTCCCACCCGTCACTTTTGTCCCCGGCGGCCTCAGCCTCCGGCCTTGAGCGAGGCCAGGAAGCGCTCCGCCGCAGGCAGGAAACGCTCGACCATGACGCCGACGCCGTCGGCATTCGGATGCATGCCGTCCTCGAGCTGGAGCGCGGCCTCGTTGACCACCCCGTCGAGGAAGAACGGATAGAGCTCCAGCCCATGCTTTTCGGCAAGTTCGGGGTAGATCGGGTTGAACCGCTCGGCATAGTCGCCACCCATGTTCGGCGGCGCCAGCATGCCGGCGAGGAGCACGGCGATGCCGCGCTCCTTCAGCCGCGCGACGATCGCCTCGAGGTTCCGGCGGCTTTCCTCAGGCGGGATGCCGCGCAGCGCATCATTGGCGCCGAGCTCGAGGATCACGCCCTTCGTGCCGTCCGGCACCGACCAGTCGACGCGGGCAAGGCCCGCGGAGGTCGTGTCGCCGGAGACGCCGGCATTAACGATCGCCACGTCATGGCCCTTTTCCCTCAGCGCCGCCTCGAGGCGGGCGGGAAAGGCATCGCCCGGCGGCAGCTGGTAGCCGGCCATCAGGCTGTCGCCAAACCCTACCAGCGCGATCGGCTCGGCGCGGGCGGACGCTCCCGAAAACGTGACCGCGAGCGCGACGAAAACACCTGCAAGAGCTTTCAAACCCATGGCACTCATCCTACATCCCGAACGCATGATCGCCATGGCCGGCAATATCCCATTCCATTTCTTAAGATATAGGATCGTTATTGGTGACGAAAACCATCATCGAGCTCAAAAACGCCGACCTGACGCTCGGCCAGGCGGCGGCCTCCGTCCATGTCCTCAAATCGATCAGCCTGTCGATCGGCGCGGGTGAATCGGTCGGCATCGTCGGCCCGTCCGGATCCGGCAAGTCGACGCTGCTGATGGTGCTGGCGGGGCTCGAACGGCTCGATCGCGGCGAGATCACCATCGACGGCACCGCGCTGCATGCGCTCGACGAGGACGGGCTCGCCGAATTCCGCGGCCGCAACATCGGCATCGTCTTCCAGTCCTTCCACCTGATCCCCAACATGACGGCGCTGGAAAACGTCGCCGTGCCGCTGGAGCTCGCCAACCGGGCAAACGCGTTCGACATCGCCCGAAAGGAACTGACGGCCGTCGGGCTCGGCAACAGGCTGAGCCACTATCCGGGCCAGCTCTCCGGCGGCGAGCAGCAGCGCGTGGCGATCGCCCGGGCGTTGGCGCCGTCGCCGAAGCTCTTGATCGCCGACGAGCCGACCGGCAATCTCGACGGCGAGACCGGCCGGCAGATCGCCGACCTGCTCTTCGCCGAACAGGCGGGGCGCGGCATGACGCTGGTGCTGGTCACCCACGATCCGAACCTTGCGGCGCGCTGCGGCCGGCAGATCCAGGTGCGTTCCGGCGAGATCGCCGGCAACGGGGCCGCCCGGACCGCCGGCGACCGGACCGGGGACCAGCGGGTGCCCGCATGAGTGCCGGCGCCGCACTCGCCCGCCTGCGTCCCGGCCTCGCGCTGCGTTTCGCCCTTCGCGAGATGCGCGGGGGGTTAAGCGGCTTCTACATCTTCCTCGCCTGCATTGCGCTCGGCACGGCGGCGATCGCCGGCGTCAACTCCCTTTCCCGTTCGATCACCGCGACGATCGCCACGCAGGGCCAGGAACTGCTCGCCGGCGACATCCGCTTCGAGCTCAACAACCGTGTCGCGACGCCCGAGGAGCGCGCCTTTCTTGACGGCCTCGGCACCGTCTCCGAAAGTTCGGGCCTGCGCTCGATGGCGCGCCTTCCGGACGGCTCCAACCAGGCGCTGGTCGAACTGAAGGCCGTCGACGGCGCCTATCCGCTCTATGGCGCGGTGAAGACGGAACCGGCCGGCCCCCTGGCCGAGCTCGTCGGCCGGACGGGCGACACCTACGGCGCGATCGCCGCGCCGCTGCTGCTTGACCGGCTCGGCATCGCGCCGGGCGGCGAGATCCTCCTCGGCAAGGCGCGCATCGTCGTCCGGGCGACCTTGGTCAGCGAGCCGGACGCGCTTTCCGAAGGCTTCGGCTTCGCGCCGCGCCTGATGCTGTCGCCCGAAGCGCTCGCCGCCTCTGGTCTCGTCCAGACCGGCAGCCTCGTCGAGCATGCCTACAAGATCCGGCTGTCCGACGGGATCACGGCGGCCGAGGCGCGCAGCCGTGCCGAGCGCGATTTCCCGAGCGCCGGCTGGTCGATCCGCGCCAGCGACAATGCAGCGCCGGCGCTGACGGCCAATGTCACCCGTTTCTCCCAGTTCCTGACGCTGGTCGGCCTGACCGCGCTGATCGTCGGCGGCGTCGGCGTCGCCAATGCGGTGCGCGCCTTCCTCGAATCGAAGCGCGGCGTGATTGCCTCCTTCAAGTGCCTCGGGGCGCCGGCCGGCTTCGTCGTCACCATCTATCTGTTCCAGATCCTGATCGTCACGGGCATCGGCATCGTGATCGGCCTCGTCGCCGGCATGCTGATCCCCTATGTCGCCGCCCAGTTCCTCGCCGGCGTGCTGCCGGTCTCGACGGGCTTCGAGATCTTCCCCGGCGCGCTCCTGCTCGCCGCCGTCTTCGGCCTGCTGACGGCGCTCGCCTTCGCCATCGCCCCGCTCGGCCGCGCAAGGCGGGTGCCGGCGACGGCGCTGATCCGCCAGCAGGGCTTCGACGCGGCGCGATGGCCGAACTGGCGCTTCCTCGCGGCGGCGGGCCTCTGCCTCGCGGCGATCGCCGGGCTTGCCATCGCCACCGCTTATGACCGGCAGATCTCGATGATCTTCCTCGCCGCCATCGCCTTCGCCTTCATCCTGCTGCGCGGCGTGTCGATGCTGATCACGGCGCTCGCCAGGCGCAGTCCGCGCCTCTCCTCCCCGGCACTGAGGCTGGCGGTCGGCAACATCCATCGGCCGGGCGCGCTCACCCCTTCGGTGGTGCTGTCGCTCGGCCTCGGCCTCGCCCTCCTCGTCACGCTGGCGCTGATCGACGGCAACCTCCGGCGCGAACTGACCGGCAACATGGCCGAGCGCGCGCCGAACTTCTTCTTCGTCGACATCCAGGGCAGCGAGATCGAGGGGTTTCGCGCCGTGCTGAACGAGACCTTGCCCGGCGGCAAGGTGATCGAGGTGCCGATGCTGCGCGGCCGCATCCTCGCCTTCAACGGCGAGGATGTCGCGAAGAGGGACGTGCCGCCCTCCGGCCAGTGGGTGCTGCGCGGCGATCGCGGCATCACCTATGCCCGCAACCTGCCGGAAGGCTCCGTCCTGACGGAAGGCCAGTGGTGGGGCGCGGACTATACCGGCGAGCCGCTCGTCTCGTTTTCGGCGGAGGAGGCCGGCGAGCTCGGCCTGAAGCTCGGCGATACCGTCACCGTCAACGTGCTCGGCCGCAACATCACGGCGAAGATCGCCAATTTCCGCAAGGTCGAGTGGGAATCGCTGTCGATCAACTTCGTCATGGTGTTCTCGCCCAACACCTTCGCCGGCGCGCCGCATGCCTGGCTCGCCACCGTCATCGATCCGGCGGCGACGCCCGAGATGGAGGCGGCGGCGCTGAGGCGGATCACCAACACCTTCCCGACGATCACCAGCGTCCGGGTGAAGGACGCGCTCGACATCGTCAACGAACTGCTCGGCCAGCTCGCGACCGCGATCCGCGCCGCCGCCGCCGTGGCGCTCGCCGCCTCGGTGCTGGTGCTCGCCGGCGCCCTTGCCGCCGGCAATCGCGCCCGCGTCCACGATGCCGTGGTGATGAAGACGCTGGGCGCGACCCGTTCGACGCTGATCCGCGCCTTCAGCTACGAATACGCCATCCTCGGGCTTGCGACCGCCGTCTTCGCGCTCTTTGCCGGCGGCGTCTCCGCCTGGTTCGTCGTCGCAAGGGTGATGACGCTGCCGTCGCGCTTCCTGCCGGACGTGGCGGTGACGACGATCGTCGTCGCTCTGGTGATGACCGTCGGCATCGGCCTCGTCGGCACCTGGCGCATCCTCGGCCAGAAGGCGGCGCCGGTGCTGCGGACGCTCTAGAGGCGGCAGGGCAATCTTAAACCTTGGTAACCTTCGCCTCAAAATCGGGCCGTCCGGCCCGATTCGCCTCCCCGGCGTCCGAGCCGGGCCTTGTGTCCGCCCCCTTTCGCCCTCATATTCCCGGAGAACGGACGAAACGGCGTGACGCCGCCCGTCGCGGGTGCCCAGGGCGCCTGCGCTCATCGAGCAACCGCCTGACGTGAGGATCACCATGGCCGACCCGAGACAGTATCAAACCCGGATGAGGACCGCCGGTGCAGATGCCGGTGCCGTCATCGATCAGGGGCTTCGCGCGCATATGCTGCGCGTCTACAACTACATGGCGCTGGCGCTCGGCATCACCGGCGTGACCGCCTACGCCACTTATATGGGCGCGGTGAACAACCCCGCCTTCGCTGAGCTCCTGTTCGGCTCGCCGCTGCGCTTCGTCGTGATGCTGGCGCCGCTGGCGCTTGTCTTCTTCCTGAGCTTCCGCATCCACCGCATGAGCGTCGGCGCCGCGCAGACGACCTTCTGGATCTATTCGGGCCTGATGGGCCTGTCGCTGTCGTCGATCTTCCTCGTCTATACCGGCGAAAGCATCGTCCAGACCTTCTTCGTCACCGCCGCCTCCTTCGGCGCGCTGTCGCTCTTCGGCTACACGACGAAGCGCGATCTCTCGGCGATGGGCTCGTTCCTGGTGATGGGCCTCTTCGGCCTGATCATCGCCTCGATCGTCAACATCTTCCTCGCCTCCTCGGCGGTTGCCTTCGCCATCTCGGCCATCGGCGTCGTCGTCTTCGCCGGCCTGACCGCCTGGGACACGCAGAAGATCAAGGAAATGTATGTCGAGGCCGACGGCGACGAGATGGCCGGCCGCAAGGCGATCATGGGCGCGCTGACGCTCTACCTCGACTTCATCAACCTCTTCCTGTTCCTGCTGCGCTTCCTCGGCAACCGCAACTGACAGGCAAGCGGACGCATAAGAGAAAGGCGGCCTTGGCCGCCTTTTTTCATGCGCGCCGTTTGAATTTCGGTCAGTCGATCAGCCGCAGCGACTTGTCGAACACCTTCAGCACCTGCTTCAGGTCATGGCCACGCTTTAGGATCATGCCGGCGGTGTTCGCCACGCTGAAGGCGCCCTGCTTGGCGGCGAGCTTGGGGTTCTTCTCGATGCGGTAGAGCGGCAGTTCGCCGGCGCGCTTGAAGACGGAAAACACCGCCCTGTCGGCGAGATGGTCGATCGCATAGTCGCGCCATTCGCCTTCGCCGACCATGCGGCCGTAGATCCAGAGGATCTGGTCGAGCTCGCGCCGGTGGAAGGTGACCGGCAGGGCGACGCGGGTGTTGCGATAGTCCCGAAGGTCGACGACATCGGCGCCGCCATGCATCTGGCTCTCGAAAGACGGTGGATCCGGCTGGTCGTTCATCTCGGCTCCGGCATGCTCCCTGCACGATCCCGCCGACGCAAACCGATGATGACGGGCGGATGACAGTGTGCCTGACAACCGCCGAAATGCAAGATGCGGCGGCAGGGGCGGCCTATCGGCGCGAGGCCATCACCGTCGTCGCGCCGAGGATCGGGCCCGGCGTTTCGGCGTTCTTCATCTTTTGCAGCAGGATGGCGCAGCCCTCGCCCTTCTCGCCGGCGAGCACGGAGGCGGGCAGCACGTAGGTCGCGGGCTTTCCGTCCCACATGCCGATCGTCTCGACGGCGCGCACGGCGTGCCAGTAGGACATGCGGCTGCCGCTGTTCTCGCCCCGTTCGACGTCGACCGTCTGCCGCCGGTCGAAATAGACCGCCACGACATTCGCCTTGCCGCTGCCAGCGCCGATCGAGATCGTGATCTCGTCGTCGCGGATCTCGGCGGAGACCGGCACCTGCATGCCCTTGCCGAGCGCCGTGAGGCCGGCGATCTTCTTGCGGATCCCGGCAAGATCGGCGCCGTTGACATGGTCGCGGCCGTTCAGCACGGCCTGCGGCGTGTAAACGCCGTTCTTGCCGAACATCTTGGCATAGGCATATTGCCGGCTGGTGTTCTCCTTGGAGGCGAGCGTGTCCTTCCAGCCGAGATAATTCCAGTAATCCACGTGATAGGCGAGCGCCACGACGCTGCCCTCGTCGATCAGCGTCTTCAGCGCCGCATCGGCCGGCGGACAGGAGGCGCAGCCCTGGCTGGTGAAGAGCTCGACCACGCCGGCCGGTCTGGCCGCCTCCCCGGCGCCGGCCGGCATGGCGGCCAGGCACAGGCCAAGGGCAAGGCCCAGGCCCGAACTCAGGACGGCGCGGCGGAGGCGGAGGGTCGGGGGCATCGCGAATTCCATGGTTCAACGTCGGTCCGGCGCGCACGGCCGGCAGGAGGCCCGCCGTACATACGCCCGCCGACCTTCAACAGGAAGTCACGTTGGAGTGAGGGTCGCGGGGGAGTGAGGATCGCGGACGATAAGGCGAGCATGAGGGTGACGCGGTAAAGAATCCGTGCTATGCGCCCTGCCATGGACGCGGGATCCCGAATTGCTGTCAGGAGGCGCCTGACCGGACGATCCGCAACGGTTGTCGCCCGGCCCTTCCGCATCCGGCTTTCCGGCCGCGCGCGCCGGTCCTCGTCCGCACCCTTGACCACGCCAGGATAGATCGCCGCCATGGCCGCCATCGATATGCCCCGCAGTGAAGCCGTTGCCGCCCCTCCGCTCCGCCGTCCGGCGGCGGCCCTCGAAAAGCCGACGCTGGTCGGCCTCTCGCGCGAGGCGATGGGGGACGCGCTCGCCGAACGCGGCGTGCCGCAGAAGCAGGTGCGCATGCGCGTCAGCCAGCTCTGGCACTGGCTCTATGTCCGCGGCGTTTCCGATTTCGACGACATGACCAATGTCTCGCGCGAGATGCGCGAGATGCTGAAGACCCATTTCACCATCGCCCGGCCGGAGATCGTCGAGGAGCAGGTGTCGAACGACGGCACGCGCAAGTGGCTTTTGCGCTTTCCGCCACGCGGCGCCGGCCGCCCGGTCGAGGTGGAAACGGTCTATATCCCCGAGGAAGGCCGCGGCACGCTGTGCATTTCCAGCCAGGTCGGCTGCACGCTCACCTGTTCCTTCTGCCACACCGGCACGCAGAAGCTGGTGCGCAACCTGACGGCCGAGGAGATCCTCGCCCAGCTGCTGCTCGCCCGCGACAGGCTCGGCGACTTTCCCGACCGCGACACGCCGGCCGGCGCCATCGTGCCGAACGAGGGCCGCAAGATCACCAACATCGTCATGATGGGCATGGGCGAGCCGCTCTACAATTTCGACAACGTCAAGCAGGCGCTGCTGATCGCCACCGACGGCGACGGCCTGTCGCTGTCGAAGCGCCGCGTGACGCTCTCGACCTCCGGCATCGTCCCGGAGATTCTCCGCACCGGTTCGGAGATCGGCGTGATGCTGGCGATCTCCTTGCATGCGGTGCGCGACGAGCTGCGCGACATGCTGGTGCCGATCAACAGGAAGTACCCGCTGAAGGAGCTGATCGCCGCCTGTCGCGCCTATCCGGGCCTCTCGAACGCGCGGCGCATCACCTTCGAATATGTGATGCTGAAGGACGTCAACGACAGCCTGGAGGACGCCAAGCTGCTGGTGCAGCTCTTGAAGGGCGTGCCGGCGAAGATCAACCTGATCCCGTTCAATCCCTGGCCCGGCACCAACTACCAGTGTTCCGACTGGGAGACGATCGAGCGCTTCGCCGACTTCGTCAACCAGGCCGGCTATGCCTCGCCGATCCGCACGCCGCGCGGCCGCGACATCCTCGCCGCCTGCGGCCAGCTGAAATCGGAATCGGAGCGCATGCGCAAGGTTGACCGCATGGCCTTCGAGGCGATGATGATCGCCGGCCATGGCGAGGACGACTGAGAAGGGGTGCCACCCCTTCCCCGACACCCGAAATGCCCCGCAAGGCGGGTCAGCGCGCCTGCGCCGTCAGGATCTTGAGCGCGAAGACGGAAAAGACCCCGGCGAAGAGATAGTCGATCGACCGCAGCACCTTGCGGTTGTTCGCGAGCCAGGACGACAGCGCGTGCGCGGCAAAGACCGTCAGGAAGCAGACCGGCAGCGAGGCGACGATGAACCAGGCGCCGAGGAAGAGCAGCCGGCCGGTGACGTGCGGATCCGAGGCGCTGACGAATTGCGGCAGGAAGGTCATGAAGAAGATGATGACCTTGGGGTTGAGGAGATTGACCCAGAAGCCGGAAAACAGCGCGTCGAGGCCGGAGCCGCGCGGCGGCGCCGTCCCGTCGAGCGCGAAGGACGAGCCCTTGCGCAGCGCCTGCACCGCCAGAAAGAAGAGATAGGCCGCCCCCCCGGTCTTGAGGATCAGGAAGGCCGTCGGCGAGGCGACGATGAGCGCGGAGACGCCGAAGGCGACCAGCATCGTGTGGACGACGAGCCCGCCCTGCGTGCCGATCACCGCCATCATCGCGTTGCGCCGGCCCTGCCCGAGCGCGCGGCTGATCCAGAGCGTCATGTCCGGCCCGGGGGTGAGCGCCAGAAGCAGGGTCGCGGCGGTGAAGGCGAGAAAGGTCGGCAGGCTCGGCAGGACATCCATGATGCGGAAGCTCCGTGAAACCGCATTGCCATCGGCGGTCGCCGGCGGAATGTCAAGTCGCTGGCGCGTTCGGCGGGCTTTGTCGCCGCTTCGCCTTGCATGGCGCGCCAATCTCGCTAAGAGTGCCGCCGATTTCTTCGAGCGCTGCAAGGCTCGCACTACGGACGGACCGACAACCATGGCACTTCCCAAAGACGTAAAGAAGGTCGTGCTCGCCTATTCGGGCGGGCTCGACACCTCGATCATCCTCAAATGGCTGCAGACGGAACTCGGCGCCGAGGTGGTGACCTTCACCGCCGATCTCGGCCAGGGCGAGGAACTGGAGCCGGCGCGGAAAAAAGCCGAGATGCTCGGCATCAGGGAGATCTTCATCGAGGACGTGCGCGAGGAATTCGTGCGCGATTTCGTCTTCCCGATGTTCCGCGCCAACGCCGTCTACGAGGGCGTCTACCTGCTCGGCACCTCGATCGCCCGGCCGCTGATCTCCAAGCACCTGATCGAGATCGCGAAGAAGACCGGCGCCGATGCGATTGCCCATGGCGCGACCGGCAAGGGCAACGACCAGGTCCGCTTCGAACTGTCGGCCTATGCGCTGAACCCGGACATCAAGATCATCGCGCCCTGGCGCGACTGGTCGTTCAAGAGCCGCACCGACCTGCTCGCCTTCGCCGAGCAGAACCAGATCCCGGTCGCCAAGGACAAGAAGGGCGAGGCCCCCTTCTCCGTCGACGCCAACCTTTTGCACTCCTCCTCCGAGGGCAAGGTGCTGGAAGACCCCTCCGTTGAGGCGCCGGAATATGTGCACATGCGCACGATCTCGCCGGAAGCCGCTCCCGACGTCGCGACCGTTATCACGATCGGCTTCGAGAAGGGCGATGCCGTCTCGATCAACGGCGAGCGCCTGTCGCCGGCGACGCTGCTGGCGAAACTCAACGATTACGGCCGCGACAACGGCATCGGCCGCCTCGACCTCGTCGAAAACCGCTTCGTCGGCATGAAGTCGCGCGGCGTCTACGAGACGCCCGGCGGCACGATCCTGCTCACCGCCCACCGCGCCATCGAATCGATCACGCTCGACCGGGGCGCGGCGCATCTCAAGGACGAGCTGATGCCGCGCTATGCCGAGCTCATCTATTACGGCTTCTGGTTCTCGCCGGAGCGGCAGATGCTGCAGGCGGCGATCGACCTCAGCCAGAAGGACGTCGAGGGCGAGGTGACGCTGAAGCTCTACAAGGGCAATGTCATGGTCATCGGCCGCGAAAGCCCGAAGTCGCTCTATTCCGACGCGCTGGTCACCTTCGAGGACGACCGGGGCGCCTACGACCAGAAGGACGCGGCGGGCTTTATCAAGCTGAACGCGCTGCGCCTGCGCACGCTCGCCGCCCGCAACCGCCGCAGCTGACCCCGGTCAATCGCCTCTCCACAAAGCCCGCCTCCTCGCGACGCGGGCTTTTTCATTCATACGACCGCGCGCCGGCTCGCCGCGGCGAATACGGCGTAGCTTGCGATGGCGATCGCCGCCATCAGCGGAATGATCAGGCCGAAGGCGTCGAGCGGTTCGCCGACCAGCGCGGCGGCCGAGCCGCCGAGGAAACCGCCCGCCATCTGGATGAAGCCCATCATCGCCGAGGCCGAGCCGGCGACCTGCGGGAACCCCTGAAGCGCCGCCGTCGTCATGTGCGGCGTGAGGAACGCGATGCCGAAACCGAGGAAGGCGACGGGCAGCATGATCGAAAGGTAACTTGGTGTGAGCGCGTGCACCGAGACGAGGATCATCAGCCCCGACGCGCCGAGCAATCCGAGGCCGGCACGCACCGAACCCTCGCCGCCGAGGCGGCGCGCGACCAGCCGCAGCACCACCGAGCCGAGGAAATAGGAGCCGGACTGCATCAGCATGCCGACGCCGAACGCGGTCGGGCTCAGGCCGACGCGGTCGATCAGGATGAAGGCGAGCATGGTCGACTGGGCGTAGAGCGCGCCGACCGAGCCGCCGAGCACGACCGCCGCCGCCATGAAGCGCAGATCCGTGGCGAGCGTCGCATAGGTCGCGACCAGCGGCCCCGGCAGGGCACGACGCGAATCGGGCGAACCCGTCTCGCGCAGGAAGACGAGGACGGCCGCGGCGGTCACCATGCCGAAGCCGACGAGGAGGACGAAGATAGACTGCCAGCCGAAGGCTGCGAGTGCCAGCCCGCCGACCGTCGGCGCCAGCCCCGGCCCGACGGCCAGCATGATGCCGATCAGGTTCATGATCCGCGACGCCTCGTCGCCCACGAACTGGTCGCGCACGATCGCGCGCGCCACCGTGATGCCGACCGAGGCGCCGATGCCCTGGACCAGCCGCCCGGCGACCAGCCATTCGACGGCCGGCGCGGCAAGGCAGATCAGGCTGCCGAGAATGTTGATGAGGAGAAAGGCGAGCGTCGCACGTCTGCGGCCGAAGGCGTCCGCCATCGGCCCGGCGACAAGCTGGGCAAGGGAAAAGCCGCCGAAATAGACCGACAGCGTCACCTTGATCATCGACGCATCACTGTCGAAGGCCGTGACCAGGTCGGGCATGGCCGGCGTATAGATCGACATGGAGATCGGCCCGAGCGTGGCGAGCAGCGCGCCGAGCAGGCTGGTGCGCCGTTCCCCCATGCGCGAGGGGCTCACCCCTCCAGTTCCTCGCGCAGCATTTCGAGCTCCAGCCACTCCTCTTCCATGGCGGCAAGCGAGGCGCGCAGCGTTTCCATCTCGGCCGCCAGCCTGGAGAAGCCCTGCGGATCGCGGGCAAACAACGCCGCATCGGCCATCTTCGCCTCGCGGGCGGCGATCCCGGCTTGCGCCTTCGCCATCTCCTTCGGCAGGTTTTCGAGCGCGAATTTCTGCTTGAAGGAAAGCTTGCCCTTCGCCTTGGCGGGGCCGGCGGACATCTCGGCCGGCGCCTTTGCCTTTTCCGCCCGCTCCTGCCGCCGTTTTTCCTCCGCCGCGCCGTTCCTCTGCGCCATCATGTCGGAATAACCGCCGGCATATTCGATCCAGCGGCCGTCGGGTGCATCGGGGTTCGCCGGCGCAATCGTCGAGGTGACGGTGCGGTCGAGGAAATCGCGGTCGTGGCTGACGAGCAGCACCGTGCCGGAGAAGCCGGCGACGATCTCCTGCAAGAGGTCGAGCGTCTCGATGTCGAGGTCGTTGGTCGGCTCGTCGAGGATCAGGAGATTGACCGGCCGGGCGAGGATGCGCGCCAGCATCAGCCGGGCGCGCTCGCCGCCGGAGAGGTTGCGGATCGGCGTGCGGGCCTGCTCCGGCTGGAACAGGAATTCCTTCATGTAGCCGGTGACATGGCGCTGCTCGCCATTGACGAGGAGGTTCTCGCCGCGCCCGTCAGTGAGGTAATGCGCCAGCGTCGCGTCGAGGTCGAGGTCCTCGCGGCGCTGGTCGAGCGTGGCGATCTCCAGATTGGTGCCGAGCTTCACCACGCCCTCGTCGGGGGAAAGCTGGCCGGTCAGCATCTTCAGGAGCGTCGTCTTGCCGGCGCCGTTCGGGCCGATCAGGCCGATGCAGTCGCCCCGGTGCACCCTGAGCGAAAACGGCGCGACGATGGTGCGGTCGCCATAGCGCTTGGCGATCTTTTCCGCCTCGATCACCAGCTTGCCGGATTCGCGCCCCTCTGAGACGGTCGCCTGAAGCGTGCCCTGCGGCCCCTTGTGGCCGCGATGGCGGGCGCGCAGGTCCTGCAGCGCGCCGAGACGGCGCATGTTGCGCTTGCGCCTTGCGGTGACGCCATAGCGCAGCCAGTGTTCCTCGCGCTGGATCTCCTTGCCAAGCTTGTGCTGCTCGATCTCCTCCTCCTCGAGGATCTTGTCGCGCCAGGCCTCGAACGCGCCGAAGCCGCGATCGAGCCGGCGGGAAAGGCCGCGGTCGAGCCAAACGGTGGCGTTCGACACCTTTTCGAGGAAACGCCGGTCGTGCGAGATGACGACGATGGCGGAGCGGCTGCGGGTCAGCTCGCCTTCCAGCCATTCGATGGTGGTGAGGTCGAGATGGTTGGTCGGCTCGTCGAGGAGCAGGATGTCCGGCTCCGGTGCCATGACGCGGGCAAGCGCCGCCCTGCGCGCCTCGCCGCCGGAGAGCGAGGCGGGATCCTCGTCGCCGGAAAGCCCGAGATGTTCGAGCAGGTAGGCGACGCGATAGGGATCGTCGCCGGGGCCGAGCCCTGCCTCCGCATAGGCGCGCACGGTGTCGAAACCGTCGAAATCCGGCGCCTGGTGCAGGTAGCGCAGCGTGATGGAGGGGTGGCGGAAGATCTCGCCGGACTGCGCCTCGGCGAGGCCGGCGGCGATCTTCATCAGCGTCGACTTGCCGGAACCGTTGCGGCCGACGAGGCAGATGCGGTCGCCGGGCTCCACCTGGAGATGGGCGCCGGCGAGCAGCGGCGTGCCGCCGAAGCTTAAACGAATATCGTCGAGTTTGAGGATGGGCGGCGCCAAGGATCAGGCTCCCGAGAGGTCGTAGGGCCGGGCGAGCACGACGGCGCGGCCGGAGACAAGCGAAAAGGTCACCGTTTCGGCCGCCGCCACGTTCGAGATCGTCCGCGACGAGCCGAAGGGCAGGTGGAAATCGGTAAGCGGATAGCGGGCGCCCTCGATGGTCAGCCCGTCGAGCCGGTCGAGGCCGAGCACGGAAAAGAGGCTCGCCTGCGGCAGTTCGAGGGCAAGCGCGCCCGAAAGCAGCGGATAAGCTTCCTCCTCGCCGGTCGTCAGGATCACCTCGATGCCGTCGAGCGCGAGACTGACGGCGTAGAGAAGGTGCATGAAGGCGTGGTCGCTGCGCTCGCCGCCGAGCGCACCGGCGAGCAGGACCTTTCGCGCGCCGCGCGCGATAGCGCCGGCGACGGCGATCTCGCCGTCGGTCTCGTTCTTCGCCGGCGGATAGGGCTCGCGCGGCACCTTCGGCCAGTCGGCGACCATGGCGGCGGTGGCGGAATCGAAATCGCCGACCCAGACCTCCGGCGTCACGCCGAGCGCGCGGGCGTGGCGGATGCCGCCATCGGCGGCGATCACCCGCGCGCCCGCGATCTGGCGCGTCAGGCGCGGCGTCACGGTCAGCGCCCCGCCCATCAGGATTGCGAAGAAGGTTTCGGTCATCGCCAAGGCCATAGCGCATCGGGGCCGAAAGTTGAACGCCTTTTTCCCTGAAGGGGGAACGCCGCCCGCCTTGCCAAGGTCGGAGGGAAAGCCTATGTCAAACCTGCTCTAACGGGGTGCCGGGGATCGTCTTTTCAGGGGATCGGCCGGCTGAGAGGCAGAAGGCCAACCCGCGGAACCTGATCCGGTTTGTACCGGCGGAGGGATTAGACGGCACGCTCAAGCGCCCTATTCCCGTTGAACGATGACGTTGAGGAGGAGGCGCGGATGCGCGGCAGGATTCTGTTTTCGATCGCGACCCTGATGGCGCTGGCGGCACCGGCCGCCGCCGCCGACAGGACGCTCACCATCTACACTTATGAGAGCTTCGTCAGCGAGTGGGGCCCGGGGCCGAAGGTCAAGGACGCCTTCGAGAAGACCTGCGGCTGCACGGTCGATTATGTCGGCGTCGCCGACGGCGTCGAACTGTTGACCCGGCTGAAGCTCGAAGGCCCGGCCTCGAAGGCCGACATCGTCCTCGGACTCGACACCAATCTGGTCGCGGAGGCGAAGGCGACCGGCTTCTTCGCCCCGCATGGCGGCATCAGCACGACGCTGACCGTTCCGGGCCGCTTTTCCGACGACGTTTTCGTCCCCTATGACTACGGCCATTTCGCCGTCGTCTACGACACCGAAGCGCTCAAGACCCCGCCGGCGAGCCTCAGGGACCTCGTCGAGGGCGATCCGTCGCAGAAGATCGTCATCGAGGACCCGCGCACCTCGACGCCGGGCCTCGGCCTGCTCCTCTGGATGAAGGCCGTCTATGGCGACAAGGCCGGCGAAGCCTGGGGCAGGCTGAAGGGCCGCATCCTGACGGTCACGCCGGGCTGGTCGGAGGCCTACGGCCTCTTCACCAAGGGCGAGGCGCCGATGGTTCTCTCCTACACCACCTCGCCCGCCTACCACATGGTCGAGGAAGGCACGGACCGCTATCAGGCAGCGGCATTTTCGGAAGGCCATTACATCCAGATCGAGGTGGCGGGCCTGACGAAGAGCGCGCGCGATCCGGAACTGGCGAAATCCTTCCTCGCCTTCATGACCGGCCCGGACTTCCAGTCGATCATCCCGACGACGAACTGGATGATGCCCGTCGCCGCGACCGGGACGCCGCTGCCGGACGCCTTCGGCCGGCTGGTGACGCCGGAAAAGACCCTGCTGATCCCGTCCGACACCGTTGCCGCCAACCGCAAGGCCTGGATCGACGAATGGCTGGCCGCGATGAGCCTCAACTGAGCGCGCCGCGCTGATGGGACGGACGGCAGGCGGCGGGTGGATCGGGCTCGCCGCAATCGGCGGCTTCGTCGGCGTCGCGCTTGTGACTCTCCTCTCCTTCGGCGTGCCCGCGGGAGACGGGGCCGCGCTGACCGGCGGTGCCGGCCTGTTCGACGCCTATGTCTGGCGCGTGACCCGCTTCACCCTGCTTCAGGCGATGCTCTCGACCCTGCTTTCGGTGCTGCTCGCCATTCCCGTGGCGCGGGCGCTGGCGCGGCGGCCCGCCTTTCCGGGACGGATTTGGATCGTCCGGCTGATGGCGCTGCCGCTCGGCCTCCCGGCCCTGGTCGGCGCGCTCGGCATCGTCGCCGTCTGGGGCCGGCAGGGCCATGTCAACGGCCTCCTCGCCGAGGCCGGCCTGCCGCCCTTCGGCATCTACGGCCTGACCGGCATCCTGATCGCCCATGTCTTCTTCAACCTGCCGCTCGCCGCCCGGCTGCTGCTTGCCGGACTGGAGCGGCTTCCCGGCGAATACTGGCGGATCGCCGCCAATCTCGGCATGGGGCCCCTCGCGCTGTTCCGCTTCATCGAATGGCCGGCGATCCGCGGCCTTCTGCCGGGCGTCGCCGGGCTGGTCTTCATGCTCTGCGCCACCAGTTTCACCCTGGTGCTGACGCTCGGCGGCGGACCGGCGGCCAGCACGCTCGAAGTGGCGATCTATCAGGCCCTGCGCTTCGATTTCGATCCGCCGCGCGCGATCGCGCTCTCCGCGCTGCAGATCGGCCTGACGGGCCTGCTGCTCCTCGCCCTGCGGCTCGCGGCACCGGTGCCGGAACCCGGCCAGACGCTCGGCCGGACAGGGCTTCGCCCGGACGGAGCTTCTGCGGCAGGCAAGGCCGCCGATGCCGCGGTCATCCTCCTCGCCGTCCTCTTCGTCGGCGCGCCCTTCGCCGCCGTGCTGACCGCCGGCCTTCAGGCGGACCTCGCAAAGCTCGCCGGCGATCCGATGGTGCATCGCGCGCTATCGACCAGCCTCATCCTGTCGGCGATCTCGGCGGCGCTGACCGTGGCGCTGACATTCCTCCTCATCGACGCGCGGCTTGCGGCATTGCGGCTGCGCCGGCCCGGACCGGCCGCGCGCGTGCTTTCGGGAGCGATCGCCTCCAGTGCATCGCTTGCGCTCCTCGTGCCGCCGCTGATCCTCGGCGCCGGCTGGTTCCTCGCCCTGCGCTCCCTCGGCGACGTGGCGCGCTTCGCACCCGCCATCATCGTCGCGATCAACAGCCTGATGGCGCTTCCCTTCAGCTACCGCGTGGTCGAACCCGCCATGGCGGAACATGCGGCACGCACCGCACGGCTTGCCGAGAGCCTCGGCGTCAAGGGTTTTCATCGCCTGCGATGGATCGACGGTCCTGCGCTGGCCCTGCCGCTTGTGACCGCCTTCTCCTTCGCGGCCGCGCTGTCGCTCGGCGATCTCGGCGCGGTGGCGCTGTTTGGCTCGCAGGAGATCGTCACCCTTCCTTATCTTCTCTACAGCCGCATGGGCAGCTACCGCACCACCGATGCCGACGGGCTGGCGCTGCTGATGGGCGTTCTCTGCCTCGGCCTGACCGTGATCGGCACCCTCGGTCAGCGCTCCCGAGCCGCCCGGATCGACACCGATGCCTGATACGCCCGCCCTCGTCCTCTCGGATGTCCGCCTCTCCTATCCGGGCATCGCCTTCCGTTTCGATGCCGTGGTGGCCGCCGGCGAGACCGTCGCCGTGGTCGGCCCGTCCGGCGCCGGCAAGTCGACGCTGTTCAACCTCATCGCCGGCTTCGAAACGCCGGAGAGCGGCGGCATCCAGCTTTTCGGCGAGGACATGGCCGGCCGGCCGCCGGCCGAACGCCCGGTCTCGATCGTCTTCCAGGACCACAATCTCTTCGCCCATCTCGACCTCTTCACCAATGTCGGCCTCGGCATCCATCCGGCGCTGCGGCTGACGGCGGCGGAGCGCACCCGCATCACCGAGGCGCTTGCTCGCGTCGGCCTCGGCGGCTTCGGGGCACGCAAGCCCGGGACGCTGTCCGGCGGCGAACGCCAGCGCGTGGCGCTCGCCCGCGCGCTGGTGCGCCGCCGGCCGCTGCTGCTCCTCGACGAGCCCTTCGCCGCCCTCGATCCCGGACGGCGCGACGACATGATCGGCCTGATCCGCGACCTCGCCCGCGAGGAAGGCCTGACCGTGCTGGTGATCACCCACCAGCCCGACGACCTCGGCAAGCTCGCCGACGGCGTGCTCTTCCTCGAGGGCGGCAGGATCCTGCTGCACGAGACGGTCGAGGGGCTCTTCGCAGAGGCCGGCGGCAGGCCGGAGGTCGCCCGCTTCCTCGGACTGCCGCAGGCGGGCAGGGGCTGAACCGCCCTTATTCCCCGCCGATGCGTTGCCGCCTTACCACGACGACACTATTTGTGGGAAAGCATGCTGGAGACGATCCTTCGAATAGGATACAGGAGAAAAGCGGCCACCTTGCCGGACGCCGTGGTTAGATTGTTGTAAAAAATGCCGAATTTTCTTCCGCTTCCCGCCGTTCTGGCAGAGTGGGCGGCCTTCGGCGACGCGAAGGAACGGAAAGCGAGCTTGGCAGCGATGAGGATGATCGGTCGCAGGGATACCCGGATCCGCGGGACGGCCCGGCCTTTGTTCGCCGTCGCGGGCCTGGCCGTGCTCACGCTCCTTGCCGGCTGCCAGTCGGCGATCGAGCAGACCTACGAGCCGGTGGTCGCGCCCTCCGCCACGCCGCAGATCGTCGAGGAGGTGCAGAAGAAGGATCCGCGCGCCCAGCTCGGCGCCCGCGAGCACCCGCGCATCGTCGCGAGCTATGGCGGCGAATACAAGGACGCCAAGACCGAGCGGCTGGTCGCCCGCATCGCCGGCGCGCTGACCGCCGTCTCGGAAAACCCGCAGCAGTCCTATCGCATCACCATCCTCAACTCGCCGGCGATCAATGCCTTCGCGCTCCCCGGCGGCTATCTCTACGTGACGCGCGGCCTGCTGGCGCTTGCCAACGACGCCTCGGAAGTGGCGGCGGTGCTGTCGCACGAGATGGCCCATGTCACCGCCAATCACGGCATCGAGCGCCAGCAGCGCGAGGAGGCCGAGGTGATCGCCAGCCGCGTCGTCTCGGAGGTGCTTTCCAGCGATCTCGCCGGCAAGCAGGCGCTGGCGCGCGGCAAGCTACGCCTTGCCGCCTTCTCGCGCAACCAGGAGCTCCAGGCCGACGTGATCGGCGTGCGCATGCTCGGCGAGGCGGGCTACGATCCCTATGCGGCGGCGCGCTTCCTCGATTCGATGGCCGCCTATGCCCGCTTTTCCTCCGTCGACCCCGACGCCGACATGAGCCTCGACTTCCTGTCGAGCCATCCGAACGCGCCGCAGCGCGTCGATCTCGCCCGCCGCCACGCCCGTGCCTTCGGCGCGGAGGGAACGGTCGGCGATCGCGGCCGGGACTATTATCTCGCCGGCATCGACGGCCTCCTTTACGGCGACAGTCCGGAGGAAGGCTATGTGCGCGGCCAGACCTTCCTGCACGGCACGCTCGGAATCCGCTTCGACGTGCCGCCGGGATTCCAGATCGACAACAAGGCGGAAGCCGTGCTCGCGACCGGACCGGACGACGTGGCGATCCGCTTCGACGGCGTCGCGGATGCGAAGAACCGCAGCCTGACCGACTACATCGCCAGCGGCTGGGTGACCGGCCTGCAGCCGGAGACCATCCGCGCCTTCAGGCTGAATGGCCTCGATGCGGCAAGCGCCCGGGCGACCGCCGACCGCTGGGATTTCGACGTCACCGTCATCCGCATCGACCAGCGCATCTACCGCTTCCTGACGGCCGTTCCGAAGGGATCGCCGGCGCTGGAGGCGACCGCGTCCGTGCTGAAGGCGAGCTTCCGCCGCATGACGCCCGAGGAGGCGGCCTCGCTGAAGCCGCTGCGCGTGCGCGTCGTCGAGGTCAAGCCGGGCGAGACGATCGCGGCACTTGCCGGGCGCATGCTCGGCACCGAGCGCAAGCTCGACCTCTTCCGCCTGATCAATGCGATGCAGGTCACCTCGCAGATCCGCCCAGGCGACAGGGTGAAGATCATCGCCGAATAGGCCTTCGCCTCCGTTGCTCCAGACAGGGGCACGCCTGCGTCGAAAAGGCGCCGCTTGATTTCGCCGGCGCCCGGGATTATGACACGCACCGTGGTGATTTGGCCGGCCGGCTTGCAGCCACGTTAAACAAGTCGCTAAAGGGCCGTGCGCAAGCAAGGCCGGTAGCGATTCCTCGCGAGCCGGCTTTTTGTTTGATCGAGTGCTTCGATGCCCATCAAGATTCCCGATACGCTGCCCGCCGTCCAGACGCTGGTGAGCGAGGGCGTGCGGGTCATGACGGAAACGGCCGCCATCCGTCAGGACATCCGCCCCTTGCAGATCGGCCTCCTGAACCTGATGCCGAACAAGATCAAGACCGAGATCCAGATGGCGCGCCTCGTCGGCGCCTCGCCGCTGCAGGTCGACCTGTCGCTGGTGAGGATCGGCGGCCACAAGGCGCGCAACACCTCCGAGGAACACCTGCTCGCCTTCTACCAGACATGGGAAGAGGTGCGCGAGAAGAAGTTCGACGGCTTCATCATCACCGGCGCGCCGATCGAGACGCTCGCCTATGAGGACGTGACCTACTGGAGCGAGATGCAGAGGATCTTCGAATGGACGAAGACCAACGTCCATTCGACGCTGAACATCTGCTGGGGCGCGATGGCGGCGATCTATCACTTCCACGGCGTGCCGAAATACACGCTCGACCACAAGGCCTTCGGCGTCTACCGCCACCGCAATCTCAACCCGGCCTCCGTCTACCTCAACGGCTTTTCCGACGATTTCGAGGTGCCGGTGTCGCGCTGGACCGAGGTCAGGCGCGCCGATGTCGAGCGGGTGCCGGGCCTGGAGATCCTGATGGACTCCGACGAGATGGGCCTCTGCCTCATCCACGAGCGCGCCTACAACCGTCTCTACGTCTTCAACCACGTCGAATACGACTCCACCTCGCTGTCGGACGAGTATTTCCGCGACGTGAACGCCGGCACGCCGATCCGCATTCCCCACAATTATTTCCCGCATGACGATCCGGAACTGGCGCCGAAGAACCGCTGGCGCAGCCACGCCCACCTGCTCTTCGGCAACTGGATCAACGAGATCTACCAGACCACGCCCTATGATCCGCAGGCGATCGGCAGCACCGGCTGAGGGCGGGGCGGCACGGGCGATTTTTGCGGGCGCGCGATATCGCTCGGCCGCATTATCGGCTAGCGTGCGGCCCGCAACGCATCGGGGAGGAAGACATGCGGGAAGGGAACACGGTTTTCGGCCGTCTGCCGTCGGGCGAAACCGTCGAGCGGCTGACATTGAGGGGCGGCGGCCTGACCGCCAGGATACTGACCTTCGGCGCCGTGATCCAGGACCTGAGGCTCGACGGCCACGCCCCGCCGCTCGTCCTCGGCCTCAACACCCTCGAAGACTATCTCGTCCATTCGCCCTATTTCGGCGCGACGCCGGGACGCTGCTCGAACCGCATCGCCGGCGGCCGCTTCACGATCGACGGCAAGGCCTACCAGCTCGAACTGAACGAGAACGGCGTCACCCATCTCCATGGCGGCGAGAACGGCATCGCCCGGCGCAACTGGACGATCGCCGCGCAGACGGACAATGCCGTGACGCTGACGGTGACCGACCCCGACGGACAGGCCGGCTATCCCGGCGCCTGCACGACGACCTGCACCTACAGCCTCGAAGACGGCGGCGTGCTCTCCGTCACCTACGACTCGGAAAGCGACAAGCCGACCCCCTGCAACATCTGCCAGCACAGCTATTTCAATCTCGACGGCGCGCCCGACGCGCTCGACCACGAGATCGAGATCCCCGCCGATCACTATATTCCGACGGACGCGCTGCAGATCCCGACCGGAGAGGTCCTGCCGGTCGAAGGCACCGTCTTCGACCTGCGGTCGATGACGCCGCTGCGACGCCAGACGGAAGGCGACCGCGTGCTCTACGACCACACCTTTCCCCTGTCGCTGACCCGGACGCCGAAACGCCTCGCGGCCCGCGTCCGCAGCCATGCCTCCGGCGTGACGCTCGAGGTCAGGACCGGCGAACCCGGCATGCATCTCTACACCGGCTTCAAGATGGACCTCGCCGTGCCGGGCCTCGAAGGCCGCCGCTACGGACCCTTCGCCGGATTCTGCCTGGAGACGCAGACCTGGCCGGACGCGATCAACCATCCGAACTTCCCCGATGCCGTGCTCAGGCCGGGCAAGGTCCTGCGCCAGGAAACCGACTATATCTTCCGCAAGGGCTGACACCGCGGACGACGGGAGCGTGCCGCGATCCTCGACGTTCGCCCCCGCGCTTCCGGTCTTTGTTTTGGACGCATGTCTTTCGCGAGAGCGCTGCCCGCCCCGCGAGACATGCCTGAGGGGAGCATCAGGATATGGCAGACGCGGAACGGATCGCGCTGGTCACCGGCGGAGGAAGCGGGATCGGCAAGGAGATTGCCCGGGCGCTGGCGGCGGCCGGCTGGCAGGTGGTCGTCAGCGGAAGGCGCGTCGAGGTGATCGAGGCGGCGGCGAGGGCGATCGGTGCCGACCATCAGGGCCGCGTGACGGCCATCCCCGCCGATGTCGGCGATCCGGGCTCCGTCGACGCCCTGTTCGAGGCGATCCGGCGGCGCTTCGGCCGGCTCGACCTGCTGGTCAACAATGCCGGGATCGGTGCCCCCCCGGTGCCCATGGAAGAGATCACCTTCGCGCAATGGACCGCGATCGTCGGCGCGAACCTGACCGGCGCCTTTCTCTGCACCCAGCAGGCGATGCGGCTGATGAAGGCGCAGGTTCCACGCGGCGGCCGCATCATCAACAACGGATCGATCTCGGCGACCACGCCGCGGCCGCATTCCGCGCCCTATACAGCCACCAAGCATGCGATCACCGGCCTGACGAAATCGACGGCGCTCGACGGTCGCGCCTTCGATATCGCCTGCGGCCAGATCGACATCGGCAACGCGGAAACGGAGATGACGGCGCGCATGCAGACCGGGGTGCTGCAGGCGAACGGAACGGTGGCGGCCGAGCCTGTGATGCCCGTCCGCCATGTCGGCGAGGCGGTCGTGCAGATGGCGTCCCTGCCCCTCGACGTCAATATCCTCACTATGACCATCATGGCGACGGGCATGCCGCTGGTCGGCCGGGGATGAGGCGTTGCCGTCGCGTCAGTGCGCGACGGCCAGCCCCGGAGCCTGGGCCAGCAGGGCGACCTTCAGCTTTTCCATGGCGCGTGTCTCGATCTGCCGCACGCGCTCCTTCGAGATGCCGAGATCGGCGCCGAGTTCCTCGAGCGTCGCGCCGGTGTCGGCAAGGCGGCGGGCGCGGATGATCTTCATCTCGCGTTCGTTGAGGTTGGTCATCGCATGGTCGAGCCAGGCGCGGCGGCGCTCCTCGTCGATGAGGATCGAGACCTGCTCGTCGGGAAGCGGGGCCTCGCTCGCCAGAAGGTCGAGCCGCTCGCCGCCGGAGGAATCCGACGAGGAGATCGGCGCCTGCAGCGACGTGTCGCTTCCAGAGAGGCGCGCATCCATCGTCTGCACATCAGCGAGGCTGACGCCGAGGGCGGCGGCGATTTCCTCGTGCACGGCCTGGGCGGTCAGTTGCCGGTCGCCCTGGGCGAGCTTTGCCCGCAGCCGGCGGAGGTTGAAGAACAACGCCTTCTGCGCCGAACTTGTGCCGCCGCGCACGATCGACCAGTTGCGCAGCACGTAATCCTGCATCGAAGCGCGGATCCACCAGGTCGCATAGGTGGAAAAGCGCACGTCGCGGCTCGGCTCGAAGCGCGCGGCCGCCTCCAGAAGACCGACATGGCCTTCCTGGATCAGGTCGCCCATCGGCAGGCCGAAATTGCGGAATTTCACCGCCATCGAGACGACGAGGCGCATGTGGGCCATGGCGATCTTGTTGCGGGCGTTCTGGTCGCTCGCTTCGCGCCAGGCCCTGGCAAGTTCCTGTTCCTCGTCCCGGGCGAGATAGGGAGCGGCCATCGCGGCCTTGATCATGCGGCGGTCTGCGGAAACCTGTCTCATCTTGCTCCCTCTCGGCACGGCCCCGTGCGTCCATTCGATGCGCACAGCCGGAAGGATCGCCGGGGAGGCGAACCGGATGCCGTCATCCAGAAAGTCCTTCGAAAGAGAGAGGCAACGCGCCTTGATCTTTACACGGGACGATCCAGGAACGCGGCAAGGGGAGATTGGTTCCATAGAAAAAGGCCCGATCCGGAGATCGGGCCTTGAAATTTTCATGACGGGACACAGGAGCCGGGCGCGTGCCCGGTTCAGGCGGCCTCTTCCTGGGACTCGTCCTCCTCGACGGCCTTGCCGCGCTTCGGATTCTTCGTCAGGTTGGCCTCGACGAGGCGAACGGCCTCGGTCTCCGACATCTTGTTGACGGCGGCGATCTCGCGGGCCATCCGGTCGAGGGCGGCCTCGTAGAGCTGCCGTTCGGAATAGGACTGCTCCGGCTGGTTCTCGGCGCGGTAGAGGTCGCGCACGACCTCGGCAATGGCGATCAGGTCGCCGGAATTGATCTTGGCATCATATTCCTGCGCACGGCGCGACCACATGGTGCGCTTGACCCGTGCCTTGCCCTGCACGACCTTCAGCGCCCGCTCGACGGAATCGTTCTCCGACAGTTTGCGCATGCCGATCGACACCGCCTTGGCCACCGGCACCTTCAAACGCATCTTGTCCTTCTCGAAATCGATGACAAAAAGCTCGAGCGTCATGCCCGCGACGAACTGTTCCTCGATGACCACGATCTGACCGACGCCATGCGCCGGATAGACGATGGATTCACCGGTCTTGAAGCCGTGGCGGTTGGAGGATTTCTTCTGCTGGGTCGTCATTCGTTTCAAAAACTCCCTGTTACGCTCCCCGATGGGGACGGGGGCCGGGCCGTTCGGCCCGGTATCGACGGGACACCGTCTGGTTCTCTGCGGTCTGGTCCATCCAGGAGAACACAAAAAACACGGAAACCGTCGCGACAGTCACGGGGAAGGCCCGTTGCGGAGGTGATGGAGCCGTGCTTGAGAGTTTCGCGTTCGTGATGGTTTCGGGCGCGCGCGACGCCGCAAAGTGGATCAGTGTGTTATACCTACCACAAAAAACTGTCGAAATCAATAATTTGCTGCAACACCGCCAAAGGGCTCCCGCACCGCCCCGTTTCAGGTGCGATGCAGCAGCGCGCGACGCGTCCGGTTTGCAGGACCGGTATCGATCAGGGCGTCCGGCATGGCGCCGGAGGCCGCGGCGGCGCGGGTCAGCTGCCCTCGCCGGGTGCCTCGGAGAAATATTTCTCGTACTTGCCGTCGACCCCGTCCATCTCCTTGGCGTCGGGAAGGGAGTCGCGCTTGACGGTGATGTTCGGCCACTTGGCGGCGAACTCCGCATTGATCGCCAGCCACTTGTCCAGTCCCGGCTCGGTGTCCGGCTTGATGGCGTTCGCCGGACATTCCGGCTCGCAGACGCCGCAATCGATGCATTCGTCCGGATGGATGACGAGGAAGTTCTCGCCCTCGTAGAAGCAATCGACGGGGCAGACCTCCACACAGTCCGTATACTTGCACTGAATGCAGTTGTCGGTCACGACATACGTCATGAGGCACTCCAGGTCACACGTTCGGAAGGCGCGCCCGAACCGGAGGAAACGATCGATGTCCGGCCGGCTACCGCCCTGCGGTCAGCGATTCTCCGCCCCGCGATATCGACCGTGAGGTAATGGCTTTGGCGGTGCTTGGCAAGAAAGAATAGCGCGCCTCAAGGCCCTTTGACGCAAAGCCTCAGTCGTCCTGCTGCCACCAGGCCGGCGAGAGCAGGCGGGCGATCTCGCGCCGCTCCTTCTTCTCCGGGCGTCCGGCACCGGGCACGCGCGACGCATGCGGCAGGGCCCCGGCGGAAGCGGGCGCGTCCGGCGGAGGCGTCAGGTCCTCGTAGAGATGGCGCGCCTCGGGATAGGGGCCGCGCCGCGTGCCGCCGGACAGGACGCGCAGCAGGACCGCGCGCTCGCGCAGCGACACCGAGACCTCGTCGCCGATCTTCACCTGGAACGAGGCGGAGGTCGCGCGCGTGCCGTTCACCCGCACGTCGCCGGCCTCGATCGCCTTCTGCGCAAGCGAGCGCGACTTGACCATGCGGACGAAGAAAAGCCACTTGTCGAGCCGCTGGCGCGGCACGGCGGCAGGCCCCGGCGCGTCGTCGGCCATCGCCGGCGTCAGGACTTCATCCGCTCCTTGAGAGCGGCGAGCTTGGCGAAGGGGGAATCCGGATCGACCGGCTTTTCGGCGCGCGGCGGACGCGATTCGAAATGGGCGGGCTTGCCACCGCGATTGTCCTTGCGGTCCGGACGCTCGGAGCGTTCGCCGCGCTCCGGCCGATCGCCCCGGTTCGGGTCGCGCTCGCCGCGATCGTTGCGCTTGCCGTGCTGCGGCTTTCCGTCGCGGCCTTTCGGCCGGTCGTTGCGCTGGTCCGGCCGCCCGCCCCGATCGTGTCGCTCCTCGCGACCCTCGCCGCGTGCGCCCGCTTCGGCGGCGGCTGCCGGCTGGCCCGCGCGCGGCTGCCCTTGCCCCTGCCCGTGCCCCTGCCCTTGGCGCCTGTTGCCCTGGTGGGGACGGCCGGCATTGCGCTGCGGATTGTCGTTGCGCCCGCCAGGACGCCAGAGCAGGACCGGCTTCGGTTCGACCGGCTCGGCCGAGGGCTGCGCCTCGCCGTCTGCGGCGGTCGTCACCGGCTCGGCCGCGGCCTCCTCGGCACCCGGCGCCGCTTCCGTCGCGACGGCCCCGTCCGCCGGAGCAACGACTTCGGGCTCGGGCTCGGCCGAAACGTCTGCCTCCACCGCTGCTTCGGGCGCTGCTTCGGCATCAGCCGCGGGCGCGGCGTCGGCCACCGGCGCGGCGTCCGCTTCCGGCTTGAGGAAGGCCGCGACCTCCTCCGCCTTCACGCTGTCGGCGCGGTAGCCGAGTCCTTTGAGGATTTCCTCCATGTCGTCCGGGGTCGCGCCGAGGATCGACAGCATGCCGGTCGTCGTCATGAAGCGGCGGCCGTCATAGGCGCCGTCGGGGCGCGCACCGGTGCCGGGCTTCCACTGCAGCAGCGGACGGATCAGGTCGGCGAGCCGTTCGAGGATGTCGATGCGTACCGCGCGCTTGCCGAGGAAGCGGAAGCCGGCGAGCTTGTAAAAGGCGCGCTCGAAACCGGGATCGGTGACGACCGAGGTGCGGCCGGCGGCGAGCATCGGGATCAGCTCGCCATAGCCCGGCCTGTCGAGCCCGTCATTCTTCAGCGCCCAGAGCAGCGTGATCAGTTCCGCCGGCGCGGGCTTCAGCAGCGCCGGCATGAAGATGTGGTAGGCGCCGAAACGGATGCCGTGGCGGCGGATCGAGGCGCGCGCCTCCTGGTCGAGCGACTTCACGTCCTCGGCGACGTCGCGACGGAAGAGCACGCCGAGATTCTCGACGAGCTGGTAGGCGAGCCCCTTGGCGAGCCCCTCGAGATCCTCCGCGCGCGAAAGGTCGTCGAGCGGCTTCAGCACGGTGGAGATGTGATGGTTGACGAAGCGCTCGAGGCGGGCGGCGACGTGGTCGCGCGCAGCCCCCTGCAGCTGCTCGTCGGCAAGCACGATGAGGCGCGGGCGCATCACATGGTCGCTGGCGGCAAGGCGCGCCACCGGCTCGCCGAGCCAGCGGACATAGCCGTCGGCGCCGAGCGCGAGATCGCCGTTGCCCGAGGCGTGCAGCCGCGCGGCGCGCGCCTCGAATTCGAGCGCCAGCGCCTTCTGGGCGGCGGCGAGGGCGGCGCGGGCGTCGGGACCTTCCGTGCCGTTTGCGAGCGAGAACCGGAAGCCGGCGAGCTGTCCGACATGGTGGCCCTCGACGAAGACGTCACCGTTCACACTGATCTCAGCTTCAAGCATCGCATTCTCTCTCAGGCGCTTCATGAGGACAGATGTCCTGCGATCAACAAAGCGTTTCGTCAACCGTTCATGCAGGGCGTCGGACAGGCGATCTTCGATTTCGCGCGTCTTTTCCTGCCAGTGTGTCGGATCGGCAAGCCAGCCCGGTCGATTGGACACATAGGTCCAAGTTCGGATTTGGGCAATACGCGCCGACAAGGTATCGATCTCGCCGTCGGTGCGATCGGCGCGATGGACCTGTTCGGCAAGGAAATTCTCGTTCACCGTGCCCCGTTTCACGAGGTCGGTGTAAAGCGTCAGGATCAGGTCGGCATGCTGGGCGGGCGCGATGCGGCGGTAATCCGGCAGGGCGCAGGCCTCCCAGAGCCGTTCGATTCGCTTGGGCGTCGAGGCAAGCTCGCGCACCTCCGGATAGCGCACCAGATGCTCGAAGGCCTGCAGGTCGACGGAGGGAAGCGCCCGGGTCAGCCCGGCGACCGAGGGCGGCGCGTCGAGGCTGGCGCGCAGCGCGTCGAGCGAGGTGTAGTCGAGTGCCTTGGAGCGCCATTGCAGCACCCGGACCGGATCGAACTGGTGCGCCTCGATCCGGTGCACAAGCTCGGGCTCGAAGGGCTCGACGCGCGAGGTGACACCGAAGGTGCCGTCGTGCAGGTGCCGCCCGGCACGGCCGGCGATCTGGGCGAGCTCACCCGGATTGAGGTTGCGGAACTGGTAGCCATCGAACTTGCGGTCCTGGGCGAAGGCGACGTGGTCGACGTCGAGGTTGAGGCCCATGCCGATCGCGTCGGTGGCGACCAGATATTCGACATCGCCTTCCTGGTAGAGCGCGACCTGGGCGTTGCGCGTGCGCGGCGACAGCGCGCCGAGGACGACGGCGGCCCCGCCGCGCTGGCGGCGGATCAGTTCGGCGATCGCATAGACCTCGTCGGCCGAGAAGGCGACGATGGCGGAGCGCTGCGGCAGCCGGGTGATCTTCTTCGAGCCGGCATAGAGAAGCTGCGACAGGCGCGGCCGCTCGACGACGGTGATGCCGGGCAGCAGCCGTTCGAGGATCGGCCGCATGGTCGCGGCACCGAGCAGCAGTGTTTCCGCCCGCCCGCGCAGATGCAGCAGCCGGTCGGTGAAGATATGGCCGCGCTCGAGATCGCCGGCGAGCTGCACCTCGTCGATGGCGACGAAGGCGGAAAGGGTCTCGCGCGGCATCGCCTCGACCGTGCAGACCGAATAGCGGGCGAGATGCGGCGTGATCTTTTCCTCGCCGGTAACGAGCGCGACGTTGTGGACGCCGACCTTCTCGACCAGGCGGGTATAGACCTCGCGGGCGAGCAGCCTGAGCGGCAGGCCGATGATGCCGGACTCGTGCGCCACCATGCGCTCGATCGCGTAGTGCGTCTTGCCGGTGTTGGTGGGCCCGAGGACGGCGGTGACGCCGCGGCCGCTCAGGATCATGGGGTGATGGGGCACGTTCGTTCGTTCCAAGGCCTGTGCGGGTTCATGCCCCTGCCGACAGGAGGGACGCCGGCGAGAGGGAAGCCCGCATGCGCGCCGGCGGCACGGTCCTCTCCTTGCCAACAGATGCCCATCGCCGGTCGATATGGCAAGGGGCGGGGCCCGTCCTCTCGCGCCCCGGAGGCCGGAAAGTGTGGCAGCGGCCACCGCGTCTCGAAATAGAACAGCGCCGGAACGAATCGGCGACGAATCGCTGACGCATTCTTGTTCCTTCTTTGTTCTACACAAGATGTGGATTTCGACGGCGGACCATCCACCACATCGTGAATCGGCAAACGCTCCATGCCGGAAAGGCCGGGATCCGGCGAGATTCGCCTCACGCAGCGTAAGCCGCCGCTTGAGATTCCGAATCCAAGACTCTGGACCGTTTAAGAAAAATTAACCGTTGCACGGCCGTGATCGTGAAGAATTAGTAAAGAAAATCCCGATCCGTCTCTTGACCAAACCGGGAACGAAACAAAGACGAATCGCCGACCGACGCTCTTTCCCTTTTTGTTCCATACCACATATAGTATATTATGAATTTATTAACCACGATGCCGTTCGGGGCGGAAAAATGCCGTCGAATGCGTCGGTGACGCTTGACCCACCGCAAAGGCTGACGCGGGAGGGGCGCGCGCATCGTCCGCCGGGAACGGGGGCGATGCGCCACCTCCAGGCGCGTTAACGCTTGCGCCAAAGCGGGAACGAATCGGCGACGAATCGCCGACCCGGCCGGTTTCGCGCTTTGTTCACCACAGGATCTTGTGGAAAAACAATTCATTAACCATAGGAGTGCGTCGCTTTCGGGACAAAACGGCACCGGTAGCGACCGGTACCGTTAACCTTTGCCTCAGACGAAGAACTGGCCGCCATTGGCGGAGATCGTCGAGCCGGTGATGAAGCCGGCATCGTCGGAGGCGAGGAAGACGACGCAGCGCGCCACCTCCTCCGGCTCGCCGAGGCGGCCGACCGGGATCTGCGGGATGATCCGCTCGTTCAGTACTTTTTCCGGGATGGCGCGCACCATTTCCGTGCCGATATAGCCCGGGCAGATGGCGTTGACGGTGATGCCCTTGGCCGCCCCCTCCTGGGCGAGCGCCTTGGTGAAGCCGAGGTCGCCGGCCTTGGCGGCCGAATAGTTCGCCTGGCCCATCTGCCCTTTCTGGCCGTTGATCGAGGAGATGTTGATCACCCGGCCGAAGCCGCGGTCGCGCATCCCCGACCAGACCGGATGCGTCATGTTGAAGAGGCCGGTCAGGTTGGTGCCGATGACCGCGCCCCACTGTTCCGGCGTCATCTTGTGGAACATGGCGTCGCGGGTGATGCCGGCATTGTTGACCAGCACATCGACCGGCCCGAGCGCCGCCTCGACCGCCTGGATGCCGGCCGCGCAGGCGGCATAGTCCGAGACGTCCCATTTGAACACCGGAATGCCGTTCGCGTCGCTGAACGCCTTCGCCGCCTCGTCATTGCCGGCATAGTTCGCCGCGACGCTGTAGCCCGCCTCCTTGAGCGCGATCGAGATCGCCGCGCCGATGCCGCGCGATCCGCCCGTGACCAATGCCACCCTTGCCATGTCTCACTCCCTGTCGTTCCTGCCCTGGTGATGGATGGGACGCCGGCCGGCCGGCGTCGGTTTCTCGTTTCCGGCGGGTGAATGCCCGCCGGATGGTTCATGTCCTTGACGATACGGAAGAACGAAGCGTCAGAGACGCTCGACGCACATGGCGACGCCCATGCCGCCGCCGATGCAGAGCGTCGCCAGCCCCTTCGAGGCGCCGCGGCGCTTCAGTTCGAACAGCAGCGTGTTGAGGACGCGCGCGCCGGACGCGCCGATCGGATGGCCGATGGCGATCGCCCCGCCATTGACGTTGACGATCGACGGATCCCAGCCGAGATCCTTGTTGACGGCGCAGGCCTGGGCGGCGAAGGCCTCGTTCGCCTCGACGAGGTCGAGGTCGTCGATGGTCCAGCCGGCCTTTTCCAGTGCCTTGCGCGAGGCGGGGATCGGCCCGGTGCCCATGATCTGCGGGTCGACGCCGGCCGTCGCCCAGGAGACGATGCGGGCGAGCGGCGCGATGCCGCGCCTGGCCGCTTCCGCCTCGCTCATCAGCAGCGTCGCCGCCGCGCCGTCGTTGAGGCCGGAGGCATTGGCGGCGGTGACGGTGCCCTCCTTGTCGAAGGCGGGGCGCAGCTTCGCCATGCTGTCGAGCGTCGCGCCGTGGCGGATATATTCGTCCTGGTCGACGGTCGTGTCGCCCTTCCTGCCCTTGATGACGAAGGGAACGATCTCGTCGGCGAAGCGGCCGGCCTTCTGCGCGGCTTCCGCCTTGTTCTGCGAGGCGAGCGCGAACTGGTCCTGCTCGTCGCGGCTCAGCTGCCACTGGCGGGCGATGTTTTCCGCCGTGATCCCCATGTGATAGCCGTAGAAGGCGTCGGTCAGGCCGTCCTTGATCATGGTGTCGACCATCTTGAAGTCGCCCATCTTCACGCCGGCGCGCATATGGGCGCAATGGGGCGCCATCGACATGGATTCCATGCCGCCCGCAACGACGATCGAGGCGTCTCCGGTAGCGATCTGCTGCATGCCGAGGGCAACCGCGCGCAGGCCCGAGCCGCAGAGCTGGTTCATCCCCCAGGCGGTCGCCTCCTTCGGTACCCCGGCCTTGATCGCCGCCTGGCGCGCCGGGTTCTGCCCCTCGCCGGCCGACAGCACCTGGCCGAGGATCACCTCGTCGACCTCCGCCGCCTCGACGCCCGCGCGCTCCAGCACGCCCCGGATCACGGCCGCGCCCAGTTCATGCGCTTGCGTGCTGGCAAAGGCGCCGTTGAACGCGCCGACGGCCGTCCTGGCCGCGCTCGCGATGACGATGGAGGGGGTGCTCATGGGGTTTCTCCTCTATTTATCGTTCGGAACGGAAGACTGGCAAAGCCTGGAGGCCAAGTCAAACGGATATCAGCACGCCCTGAAGTGCCCCCCGCCCTTCGTGCCGGGCGGGCTGTCCACAGCCCGTCGCCGCATCGCACAAAGTCCATTGTCAGGACCTCTTTTTTCCGGATACTCTGAATTCCAATAATAAAAACGGGATGACAGGTGAGAGGAGACCTGGAATGGCAAAAACCGAAGGCCAGATCATCATCAAGAAATACGCGAACCGGAGGCTCTACAACACGGGCACGAGCACCTATGTCACGCTCGACGATCTGGCCGTGATGGTGAAGAAGGGGGAGGACTTCGTCGTCCAGGACGCCAAGTCCGGCGACGACATCACCCATTCCGTGCTGACGCAGATCATCTTCGAGCAGGAATCCAAGACCGGCAACACGCTGCTGCCGATCTCCTTCCTGCGCCAGCTGATCTCGTTTTACGGCGACCAGATGCAGATGGTCGTGCCGAGCTACCTCGAACATTCGATGCAGGCCTTCACCGAGCAGCAGGCGCAGAT
Organism: Ensifer soli; assembly: GCF_041928815.1. Lineage (NCBI taxonomy): Bacteria > Pseudomonadati > Pseudomonadota > Alphaproteobacteria > Hyphomicrobiales > Rhizobiaceae > Ensifer > Ensifer soli. The sequence goes on from NZ_JBHFEI010000005.1 coordinate 248,071, forward strand.
CAAGGAACAGATCAACCGCGCCTTCGGCGACACGCCGCTGACGAAGAACCTGACGGCGCCGCTGCAGCTCGTCGAGGAACAGGTGAAGCGCAACACCGAGATGTTCCACAAGGCGATGCAGATGTTCTCGCCCTTCATGGCGCCGCAACAGAAGGAACCGCGCAAGGCCGGCGCCAAGGACATCGACGAGCTCAAGGAACAGTTGCGCGCCCTGCAGACCAAGCTCGACAGCCTGGGCTGAGATGCGGGCGCCTCAGCCGCGCAGCGCCGTCACCTCGATCTCGATCAGCATTTCCGGACGGATGAGGCCGCAGACGATCATGGTCGCGGCCGGACGGATGTCGCCGAAGACCTCGCCGAGGATCGGGAAGACCCGCTCGGCGAAGCCTGCTTCCGTGACATGGGTGCGGGCGCGCACCACGTCCTTCAGCGAGAACCCCGCCTCGTCCAGCGCCGCGGCGATGGTCTTCAGGCAGTTGCGCGCCTGCGCCTCCACAGTCTCCGGCATGGTCATCGTCGCATAGTCGTAGCCGGTCGTGCCGGCGACGAAGCACCAGTTTCCCTCGACGACGGCGCGGGAATAGCCGGCCGTGCGCTCGAAGGGCGAGCCGGAGGAGATCAGCCGGCGCATGTCAGCCCTCTCTGCGGATGACGATCCGCGAGAGCGTGCGGCGCACGAAGGGCGCGACGACGAGGACGGTCGGGAAGGCGACGATCCAGGACGCCGACCAGGCCCGGAGCCAGAGAAGCGGCAGGTCGGCGGACACTCCCGAGGAGAGCAGCGTCGAAAGGCCGGAGACGATGAAGGACATCGTCCCCGACAGGAGCAGGCCGAAGGCGACCGCCTCGTAACGCCCGGGCAGGAACGGTTTCACCCTCACGCCCAGGGGCGGGCGGCGGCGTTGGCCTTCTCGAACGTGTCGATGCTGCCGACCTTTTCCAGCGTCAGGCCGATGTCGTCGAGGCCGTTCAGCAGGCAGTGGCGCTTGAAGGCATCGATCTCGAAGGAGATCCGGCCGCCGTCCGGCCCGGTGATCTCCTGGGCCTCGAGGTCGACGGTGATGATGGCATTGGAACCGCGTCCGGCATCGTCCATCAGCTTGTCCAGGTCTTCCGGGCTGACGACGACCGGCAGGATGCCGTTCTTGAAGCAGTTGTTGTAGAAGATGTCGGCGAAGCTCGTCGAGATGACGCAGCGGATGCCGAAGTCGAGCAGCGCCCAGGGCGCATGCTCGCGCGACGAGCCGCAGCCGAAATTGTCGCCGGCGACTAGGATCCTGGCATTCTGGTAGGCGGGCTTGTTGAGGACGAAATCCGGGTTCGGCGTGCCGTCCTCGTTGTAGCGGGCCTCGGCGAAGAGGCCCGTACCGAGGCCGGTGCGCTTAATGGTCTTCAGGTAGTCCTTCGGGATGATCATGTCGGTGTCGATGTTGACGACCGGCAGGGGGGCGGCGACGCCCGTGAGCTTGACGAACTTGTCCATGGAGATGCGGCCTTCGATCCAGCGGGTTTCTGCCCCGCATTTAGATCAGTTTCGCCCCGAAATGAAGAAAAATATCGCCGGAACGTGCGGCGGCCGCCCAGGCGCCAGGGCCTTACATGTCGATGATCGTGCCGCGGCCGTCGTTCCAGACGCGGGCCGGCCGGCGCCCGTCGCGGGTGCGCACATAGGCCGGCGCGGCGGCGGATCCCGGCGACAGCCGCGCCGCGACGGTGCCGGCGACCATCACGACGAGCGCGATGCCGGCAAGCGCCAGGCCGATCGAGGCCGTCAGCACGAAGGCGGCGAAAGCGATCGTCACGCCGAGGACGGTCATGAGGAACGAGCGGATGGAGGTCATGGTCTTCCCTTTCTGTCACAGGCGATATGTGGATGCGCGGGTCGGCTTGCAAGGGGCGGACGCTTGCCGGCCGGCGCGATTGCGGGCAAGAAGGGCCATGAGCCGGATCTTCGACCACCATCCCCAGCGCCTGCGCCGTTCGGTCCTGAGCGTGCCCGCGATAAATCCGCGCGCGCTCGCCAAGGCGCCCGGGCTTTCCTGCGACGCCGTCATCTACGACCTGGAGGATTCGGTCGCCATCGAGGGAAAGAGGGAGGCACGCGCCGCGCTCGCCGCCCATTTCGCGTCGACGCCGAAGGGACCGCAGGAGCGCATCATCCGCATCAACGAGATGGGGTCGGAGGCCGCCGCCGCCGATCTGGCGCTGATGGCCGAATGCAGGCCTGATGCCGTGCTGCTGCCGAAGGTGGAAAGCCCGGGCACGGTCCAGGCCGCCGCCGACTGGCTAGCCGAGAACGATCTCGGCGACACGCTGCGCCTCTGGGCGATGATCGAGACGCCGCGCGGCGTCCTCAATGCCGGCGCCATCGCGGAAGCCGGCCGCACCTTCGGCGGCGGCCTCGACTGCCTCGTCGTCGGCCTCAACGACCTGCGCAAGGAGACGCGCGTCCGGCCCCTGCCCGGCCGGACCTATCTGGTGCCCTGGCTGATGCAGGTGCTGCTCGCCGCGCGCGGCAGCGGCCTCGACGCGATCGACGCCGTCTTCAACGCCCACACCGATAAAGACGGCTTCGAGGCGGACTGCCGGCAGGGGGCGGAGATGGGCTTCGACGGCAAGATGCTGATCCATCCGGACCAGATCGCCCCCGCCAACCGCCATTTCGGCGTCGATCCGCAGAGGCTTGCCGAGGCGCAGGCGATCGTTTCCGCCTTCGCGCTGCCGGAAAATGCCGGAAAGGCCGTGATCGACCTTGCCGGACGGATGGTCGAGCGCCTACATCTCGAGGAGGCGACCGCGACCGCCGCCCGGGCGGCGATGGCCGCACGAAAGGACATGCCGTGAAACTCTACCGTTTCCTCACCGGCGTCGACGACGCCCAGTTCTGCCACAAGGTCACCGCCGCGCTCAACAATGGCTGGGACCTGCACGGCGCCCCGACCTATGCCTTCAACAGCGCCACTGGCCAGATGCAGGGCGGCCAGGCGGTGGTGAAGACGGTCGAGGGCAAGGACTACCATCCGGACATGAAACTGTCCGAGCAGTGAGGCGTCACGGAGAAACGTGGTCGGCGCTCGCCTCGATCCGCTCCATGTCCTCGTCCGACAGGCCGAAATGGTGGCCGATCTCGTGGATCAGCACATGGGTGATGATGTCGCCGAGCGTCTCGTCGTTTTCGGCCCAGTAGTCGATGATCGGCCGGCGGTAGAGCGTGATCCGGTTCGGCAGCTGGCCGGTCTCCATGCTGAAGCGCTCGCCGATGCCGCGCCCCTCGAACAGGCCGAGCAGGTCGAACGGCGTTTCGAGCGCCATGTCCTCGAACACCTCGTCGGTCGGAAAATCAGTGACCTCGATCGAAAGGTCGTTCGCCAGCGCGCGAAATTCCTCCGGCAGATTGCCATAGGCCTCGATGACGAGGGATTCGAACGTGCTGATCGTCGGGGCGTGGCGTTCGCGCCAATCCCCGGTCTGGTCCATCTGGGCCATAAAGCCACTCCTTTTTCCCCTGATATAGCCATTTCACCCGCCGATTTCGAGGAAACAATTCAGGCGCTTATAAACAAGGAATAAATTCATAGAATTCCGCCGTTGACTCTTCCCGGCACCTCTGGAATCTATAAGAACATAAAGCGAACAAAGACAGAGGAAGACCCGTCATGGCGAAAAAGGCCGTGCAGCGGCCGGAACTTCATGCGCTACGGCAGACCATCGCGGCGATCGAAAACCGGGACGCGCCTGTGGGAACGGATCTTCTGGACGAAGGGCAGGACGGGCGGGACATCGTGGCGTCCTGGACCGAGAACCAGCCGACCGACCGTCTTTCCCTCGATATTCCGGCCTTCGACGCCGCGACGGGGGGCGGATTGCCGCTGAAGGGCCTGACGGAGATCCGCAGCGCCGATACCGCCGGCAGTGGCGCGGCGGCCGGTTTTACCCTTGCCCTCGCCGCCCTCTGCCAGAAACGCACGGCCGGAAGGAGCGTGCTGTGGATTGCCGAAAGCCTCGCCCTGCGCGAGGCGGGACTGCCGCATCCGTCAGGACTGAAATCCTACGGCATCGACACGCATGCCCTGTTTCTCGCCGTGGCCGGGAGGGTGGAGGATCTCCTCTTCATCGCCGAGGCGGCCCTTGCCGCGCCGGTCTTCGCCGCGGTCGTCCTCGAACTGCGCGGCAATCCGAAGGCCTGCGGCCTGACCGAAAGCCGCCGGCTTCACCTGAAGGCGCGCGATGCCGGCGCGCCGCTCTTCTTGCTGCGCCAGGCCGGCGCTGAGGAGGCGAGCAGCGCCCGGTTCCGCCTCCATGTCGCTCCCCTTCCGGCGGCACCCCGGCGCCTGCCCGGAGGCGGAAGCCTGCCCAAAAGCCTCGGCGCGCCGGCCTTCGCCGTGACGCTCGAAAAAAGCCGCCTTGCCTTTCCCCCCACCTTCGCCCTCGAATGGAATGCCGATGAACCCCGCTTCCACGACGCCTCGCCCGCCCGCCCTGCCGTTTCCGGGCCCGTCCCGGCCGCAGCGGATCGTCTCGCTCCATCTGCCCTGGCTGGCCGCCAACCGGCTGGCGCGCCGGCGCTGGGGCATGTCCTGGCTTTTGGACGGGCGTCCTGAGCATCCGCCGGTCGTCTTCGCCGAGAAGGACGGCACCGCGATGCGCATCGCCGCCCTCGACCATCCGGCGCGCGCCGCCGGGCTGCGGCCGGGCCAGGCGCTTGCCGAGGCGCGGGCGATCCGGCCGGACATCGAGGTCGTGCCCCATGATCCGGCGGCCGACCAGGCCCTGCTGAACGGCATTGCCGACTGGTGCGGCCGCTACACACCGCTGGTGGCGAGCAACGCGCCGGACGGGCTCTCTCTCGACGTCACCGGCTGCATCCACCTGCATGGCAGCGAGAAGGCGCTCTTGGACGACCTCCTCTCCCGCCTGTTCCATCTCGGCATCGAGGGGCGTGCCGCCATCGCCGCCACGCCCGGCCTCGCCTGGGCGGCCGCCCGCTATGGCGGCGGCCCCGTCGTCGCCCCCGAGGGCGGCGCGCGCGTGTTGGAGCCCCTGCCGGTCGCGGCCCTCCGGCTGCCGGCCGATACGGTCGCGGCCCTCGCCCGGGTCGGCCTGAAGCGTGTCGGCGAACTGATGCGGGCAGAGCGCGCCCCGCTTGCGCGCCGGTTCGGTCCGCTGCCGTTGAAGCGGCTCGACCAGGCGCTCGGCCGCGAGGACGAGCCGATCTCGCCGCGCCTGCCGGCGGCCGATCTCTCCTGCGAGCGTCACCTCGCCGATCCCGTCACCGGCGAGGACGACATTCTCGCCGTCACCGCGCGGCTGGCGGAAGGGCTGAAGGTCCGCCTCGACCGGCGCGGCGAGGGCGGACGGCTGTTCGAGCTCGCCCTGTTCCGCGTCGACGGCCGCGTCCTGCGCATCGAGACCCGCACGGCCGCTCCCCTCCGGGCGCCGGAGCGCATCGCTGGCCTCTTTGCCGAGCGGCTGCAGGCGCTCCATGACGACATCGATGCGGGCTTCGGTTTCGAAACCCTGCGCCTCTCGGTGCTTCGGGCCGAGCGTCTCGACGGGCTGCAGGCGGATCTTGCCGGCGGCGCTGCCGGCGAGGCGGCGCTGGCCGCCTTTGCCGACCGGCTCTTCGCCCGCTTCGGCCGCGACGGCCTGCTCGTGCCGGTCTTCGCCGAGAGCCATTGTCCCGAACGGGCCGCCGGCTTCGCCCCTTACGCCCAGCGGCCGGCGGCGCCGCGCCGCACCGGGGCGGAAGGACCGCGCGCCGACCGGCCGCTGCGGCTGCTCGAACGGCCCGAGCCGGTCGAGGCGACGGCGATCGAGATCCCCGAAGGCGCGCCCCGGCAGTTCCGCTGGCGCCGCGCCGTCCATCGCGTGCGCGCGGCCGAAGGGCCCGAACGGCTGACGGCGGAATGGTGGAACGCGGCAGGCCCTGCTCCGGCGCGGGACTATTTCAGGGTCGAGGACGAGGCCGGCCGCCGCTTCTGGCTGTTCCGGCAGGGCCTTTACGGCAGGGACGGGGACGAGCCGCCGCGCTGGTTCCTGCATGGTCTTTTCGCATGAGCGGACGCGTCTTCGAGATCGGCGCGGCGACGAACTTCTCCTTCCTCGAGGGGGCCTCGCAGCCGGAGGAAATGGTGGTCGCGGCAGCCAGGCTCGGCCTGTCCGGTCTCGGGATCGCCGACCGCAACACGGTCGCGGGCGTGGTGCGCGCCCATGCGCGGGCAAGGATCGAGGGGTTTCGCCTCCAGCCCGGCGCCCGCCTCGTCTTCTGCGACGGCACGCCGGACATGCTGGCCTTCCCCGAGGACCGGCCCGGCTGGGCCCGGCTCTGCCGCCTGCTCAGCGCCGGCAACCTGCGCGCCGAAAAGGGGACATGCCATCTCCACGAGGCCGACCTCCTCGAATGGGGCGCGGGCCTCAGGATGGCGGTGCTGCCGGGCCCGGTCACGACCGATGCCGAAGCCGCGGCCCTCGAGGGCTGGCTCGCCCGGCTTTCCGCCCGTTTCGGCGAGGCCGTCCACCTTGCGCTGACGCCGCGTTACGACGGCCTCGACCGGCTCTCCTTCGCCACCCTCGCCGCGATCGCCGCCCGCGCCGGCGTGCGCACCGTCGCCACCAACCGGCCGCTGTTCCACGAACCCGGCCGGAAGGCCCTCGCCGACGTCGTCACCGCCATCCGCACCCGTTCGAGCCTTTCGGAAGCCGGCTACCGTCTTCTCGCCAATGCCGAGCGCCACCTGAAGCCGCCGGCGGAAATCGCAAGGATCTTTCGCGACCATCCGGAGGCGGTGGCGCAGACCGAGCGTTTCTTCGCGCCGCTTTCCTTCTCGCTCGAGGACCTGCGCTACCAGTATCCGGACGAAAGCCGGGACGGCGAGACGGTGGCGCAGACCCTGTCCCGCCTCACCCATGCCGGGGCGGCGACGCGCTTTCCCGGCGGCGTTCCGGAGAAGGTGCGGGCGCTGATCGCCGAGGAGCTCGCGATCATCGCGCAGAAGCGCTACGAAGCCTATTTCCTCACCGTGCACCGGATCATGCGGTTTGCCCGCTCGCAAGGGATCCTCTGCCAGGGGCGCGGTTCGGCCGCCAATTCCGCCGTCTGCTTCTGCCTCGGCATCACCGAGGTCGATCCGCAGAAGACCACGCTGCTGTTTGCCCGCTTCATCTCGGCCGAGCGCGACGAGCCGCCCGACATCGACGTCGATTTCGAGCATGAGCGGCGGCCGGAGGTGATCAAGTATATCTACGACACCTATGGCCGCGAGCATGCCGGGCTTGCCGCCGCCGTCACCACCTACCGCGCCCGCTCGGCGGGCCGCGAGGTCGCCAGCGCCTTCGGCCTGTCGCAGGACGTGCAGGACGCGCTGGCGGGCTCGATCTGGGGCTGGTGGACGGAGGCGCCGACCGACGAGCAGGCGAAGGCGGCAGGCCTCGACATGAAGGACGCGACGACGCGGAAGGTGCTCGACTGCGCCGGCGATCTGATCGGCTTTCCCCGGCACCTGTCCCAGCACACCGGCGGCTTAGTCATCACCCGCGACCGGCTCGACGAGGTCGTGCCGATCATGAAGACGGGCATGGCCGACCGCTTCATAGTCGAATGGGACAAGGACGACCTCGACACGGTCGGCATCCTGAAGATCGACGTGCTGGCGCTCGGCATGCTGACCTGCCTCGCCAGGGCCTTTTCCCTTCTGCACCGTCACTACGGCATCGTCCAGTCGCTCTACGGCCTGATGCGGGCGGAAAGGAGCGGCGACGCCGTCTACGACATGATCTGCCGGGCCGACACGATCGGCGTCTTCCAGATCGAGAGCCGGGCGCAGATGAGCATGCTGCCGCGGCTGAGGCCCCGCGAGTTCTACGACCTCGTCATCGAGGTCGCCATCGTCCGCCCGGGGCCGATCCAGGGCAACATGGTGCATCCCTACCTGAAGCGGCGCGAGGACCTGCGCCGGGGCAGGCCGATCGCCTATCCGAGCCCGGAACTGGAAGAGGTGCTGAAACGAACCCTCGGCGTGCCGCTCTTCCAGGAGCAGGCGATGCAGATCGCCATCACCGCCGGCGGCTTCTCCCCCGGCGAGGCGGACCGCCTGCGCCGCGCCATGGCGACCTTCAAGCGCAGCGGGCAGGTGTCCGGCTTCCGAACGAAGATGGTCGAGGGCATGGTCGCGAAGAACTACCCGCGCGATTTCGCCGAGCGCTGCTTCAGCCAGATCGAGGGCTTCGGCGAATACGGCTTTCCGGAGAGCCATGCCGCCTCCTTCGCCCTGCTCGTCTATGCCTCTTCCTGGTTCAAGACCTTCTATCCGGACATCTTCTGCGCGGCCCTGCTCAACTCCCAGCCGATGGGTTTCTACCCGCCGGCACAGCTCGTCCGCGACCTGCGCGAGCACGGCATCGCCGTGCTGCCGGTCGACGTCAACCGGTCCACCTGGGACGCGCAGCTCGAAGCCGACGGCGACGGCTTCGATCCCGACCGCATCGCCCCCGCCCATGCCTCCATGCGCGGCGTGATCCGGTCGCGCCTTGCCGTCCGGCTCGGCTTCCGGCTGGTCAAGGGCCTGAAACGGGAGGCCGTGGACCGGCTGGTCGAAAGGCGGGGCGACGGCTACGCCTCCGTCCGCGACCTCTGGCTGCGCTCCGGCTTGCCGCGCGCGACCGTCGAACGGCTCGCCGACGCCGACGCCTTCGGCTCGATCGGCACCGGCCGGCGCGCGGCGCTCTGGGAGGCGCGCGGCCTCGATGCCGGACAGGCCGCCGAAAGCCTGCCGCTCTTCGTCGGGGCCGGCGACGGGCTGCAGCGCGAACCGCCCGTGGCACTGCCGGCCATTCCGGCGGGCGAGGAGGTGATCGAGGACTACCGGGCGCTGACCCTGTCGCTGAAGGCGCATCCCGTCTCCTTCCTCCGCGAGGAACTCGACCGGCGCCGCATCGCGCCGACGCGCGATCTTTCCGTCCTGCCCGATGGCGCAACCGTCTCGGTCTGCGGCCTGGTGCTGGTGCGCCAGCGGCCGGGCTCGGCCAAGGGCGTGATCTTCATGACGATCGAGGACGAGACGGGGATTGCCAATGCCATCGTATGGCAGAAGGTGTTCCAGCGCTTTCGCCCCGAGATCATGGCGGCGCGGCTCGTCAGCGTCACCGGAAAACTGCAACGGCAGAACGGCGTCATCCACCTCGTCGCCCGGCGCATCGAGGACATGACGGCGATGCTCGGCCTGCTGCATCGCGAGGCACGCCGCTTCGGCGCCGGCGACCGCGCCGACGAGGTGCTGCGCCCGGCCGTCGATCAGCGCAGCAAGAAAACAGCACCCCGCGCGCCGGCGGACGGCACCCTTCTGCCCTCCGCCGCTAAGACGGCCAGGGTGATGCCCGGCGGCCGCAATTTCCATTGACACCGGCAAAGTGAGGGTGCGCCTCACTCGACGACAAGGACCAGACGAAAAAGGGCCAGACGAAAAGGCTTCTACGAAAAAGGCCCCGGACACCGGGGCCTTTTCTGTCCGCAACCGTGTCGCTGCGGGCTTATTCGGCTTCGCTGGCCGGCAGGGCGTTGAGCTGGCCGTATTTCTCGACGCCGATCGCCTTCAGGAGGTCGATCTGGGTCTCGAGGAAGTCGATATGGCCTTCCTCGTCGATCAGCAGTTCCTCGAAGAGCTTCATGCTGACATAGTCGCCGGCGTCGTGACAGATGTCGCGCGATGTCTTGTAGGCCGTGCGGGCGTCATACTCGCCGGCAAGATCCGCTTCCAGAACCTCCTGCACGTTCTGGCCGATGCGCAGCGGCGCCACGGTCTGCAGGTTGGGGTGGCCTTCGAGGAAGATGATGCGGTCGATCAGCCTGTCGGCGTGATGCATTTCCTCGATCGATTCGGCCCGCTCCTTCTTGGCGAGCTGCTTGAAGCCCCAGTCGTCGAGAAGACGATAATGCAACCAGTACTGGTTGACGGCGCCAAGTTCCAGAAAGAGGGCCTCGTTAAGCCGCTCGATGACGTTTTTGTCGCCTTTCAATGTCCGCTCTCCTGTTGTCTTCATGGAATCGTTTCAGGCGGGACATGAAATCAAAAATCTCGGCTTCCGTCGAGTCGCGCCGGGTGTGATAGGCTTCCGTCGTGCGGATGATGATGTCGACCACGTTCGGGAAGCAGCCGCAGCAACGGCCGCGCTTCTCCATCGCATGATAGACCTTGGCGGGCACGATCAGCTGCCAGCAATCCTCGTCGAGCAGACCGTTGATCACGTCGACGATCTCTTTTTCGGTGATGAAGTTGCAGCTGCATACCAGCATGTCACGACAGTCCGTCAGGCTCAGGCATCCATTTGCCCCATAAAGCAAAAGCGGACTGTCAATGTCAAGAAAAAAGGCCGCCCGGTCGTGATGGCGCAGGCTCCGCGCCAGACGGGGACCGCCCGCCATGCGCATTCGCGATCGCCCCATGCCGAAAGGCGATTTGCCGATCCCGGCCGCGGACGGCATAGTGCGCGCCGTCAGCACACCATGCAAGGATCGCCGCCTCCCATGTCCGATGCCCCCCTCAAAGGCCTGAAGGTCCTCGAACTCGCGCGCATTCTCGCGGGCCCCTGGATCGGCCAGACGCTCGCCGATCTCGGTGCCGACGTCATCAAGGTCGAGAGCGCCGAGGGTGACGACACACGGCGCTGGGGCCCGCCCTATATCGAGACGGACGGGGAGGAGGCGGCCGCCTATTTCCATGCCTGCAACCGCGGCAAGCGCTCGATCACGGCGGATTTCGCCACGGAGGAAGGTCAGGCGCTGGTCACGAGGCTCGCCGACAGCGCCGATGTCGTCGTCGAGAACTTCAAGGTCGGCGGCCTCGTCAAATACGGCCTCGACGCCGAGGCGCTCCGCCGCCGCAACCCGCGTCTGATCACCTGTTCGATCACCGGCTTCGGGCAGGACGGGCCCTATGCGGCGCGCGCCGGCTACGACTTCATGGTGCAGGGCATGGCCGGCATCATGGACATCACCGGCGACCCGGCCGGCGAGCCGCAGAAGGTCGGCGTGGCGATCGCCGACATCTATACCGGCCTCTACGGTGTCATCGCCATTGAGGCGGCGCTGATCGAGCGCGAGAAGACCGGCCTCGGCCAGTCGGTCGACATGGCATTGTTCGACTGCATGGCCGGCATCCTCGCCAACCAGGCGATGAACTATCTCGCCTCCGGCATCGCGCCGCGCCGGCTCGGCAACGTCCATCCGAACATCGCGCCCTACCAGACCTTCGCCGTCGCGGACGGCCACCTGATCATCGCCTGCGGCAATGACGGCCAGTTCCGGCGCGTCTGCGCCGTCCTCGGCGCGCCGGCGCTCGCCGAAGACCCACGCTTCGCCACCAATGCCGCGCGGGTGCGCCATCGCGCCGATCTCAACGACCTGCTGGCGGCGAGGACGAAAACATGGCAGCGCGACGCGCTCCTCGCCGAACTGGAGGCGGCGGGCGTGCCGGCCGGGCCGATCAACACGGTCGCCGACGTCTTCGCCGATCCGCAGTTTGCCGCCCGCGGCATGAAGATCGAACCGGACGGCATTCCGGGCCTGCGCACGCCGATCACCTTCTCACGCTCGCCGCTGGCGCTCGGCCACCGCTCGCCCCGGCTCGGCGAACACACGTCGGACATCCTCGACGCCCTTGCGGCGGGAGGCGGCTGGCCCGAGCGGCAGGACTGAAACGGCGGCACGCACGTCCACGCTGCGGAGGTGGCAGCGCCGCCCTTCACCTTCGCGGTAAACTCGGCTATCGGAAGGCCCCGCCACCGACGAGGCTTGGTCCTTCCGATGCAGACGCTTTCCATCGCCACCTGGAACATCAACTCCGTGCGGCTGCGCCTGCCGATCGTCGAGCATCTCATCCTGACGCGCCAGCCCGATATCCTCTGCCTGCAGGAGACGAAATGCGCCGATCCGATGTTTCCGCGCGCGGCCTTCGAGGCGCTCGGCTATCCGCATATCGCCATCCACGGCCAGAAGGGCTATCACGGCGTGGCGACGATCTCCCGCCTGCCGCTGCATGAACTGACCGAGCGGCGCGACTATTGCGGCGTCGGCGATGCGCGCCACCTCTCGGTCGGTTTCGCCTGGGGCGGAAAGACGATCCGCCTGCACAATTTCTACGTACCGGCCGGCGGCGACGAGCCGGACCGGACGATCAACGCGAAATTCGGCCACAAGCTCGATTTCATCGACGAGATGAAGCTCCTCCATGCCGAAGCCGAGGCCGGCGTCTCGTCGATCCTCGTCGGCGACCTCAACATCGCGCCCTACGAGAGCGATGTCTGGTCGCACAGGCAGCTCCTGAAGATCGTCAGCCACACGCCGGTGGAAACGGAAGGGCTGATTGCCGTGATGACCGGGGGCGGCTGGGTCGACCTGATGCGAAGGCACTGGCCGGAGCCGGAGCGGCTCTACACCTGGTGGAGCTACCGCGCCAAGGACTGGGAGGCGGCCGATCGCGGTCGCCGTCTCGACCATGTCTGGTCGTCGGCAGACCTCGCCGCCCAACTTGCGGGCGTCGAGATCCTGAAGGAGGCGCGCGGCTGGGAACGCCCCTCCGACCACGTGCCCGTCATCGCCCGCTTCAGCCTCTGACGCATCTCGGGCGACGGAACCTCAGGCGAAACGGCCGGCCATCGCGCCGGCACGCGCGATCATGCCGGCGAGATTGTCGCGGATGCGCCGGTCGACCAGCGTCGCGACATCGGGGAATTCCTCGAGCATGCGGTGGAAGAGCGGCCGGTTGATGCGCAGCACCTCGCCGTCCTCCAGCGCGGTGGCGGTCGCCTTGCGCTCGACGACGGAAATCATCGCCAGTTCGGAGAGCAGCGTGCCGCGCGAAACGATGCCCGTCTCCACCTCCCGGCCGCTGCGGTCGGCCCGCGTCAGCCGGAAGCGCCCGGCGGCGATCGCATAGGCGCAGTCGGCGGGCGCACCTTCGCGAAAGAGCTCCTGCCCCTCGGCGACCCGTCGGCGCTCGGCGCCAAACGCGATCAGCCGCAGCTTGTCGCCGCCGAGATCGGCGAAGAGCGGCAGGCTGGCGAGCAGGGCGATATCGTCGTTCAGCGACACGGGGACCGCCCTCCCTGCGCGCCGGGAAGCTTTTTCAAAACCACGATCCCGTCGATTCTCGCTCTGCGCCGATCAGATTGTGCTCTAGGTTCCATTGACAAAACCGTCACAGACACCGTCCGCTTTTTTTGTAAGCCGTCTCGAAAAGCGCCGAAACCATTCGTCCACAACCATGACGAGCGGACTTTTGATCAATCTCCGCCATGATCGCCTCCAGGCCGAAATGCCGATTCATCATGGCGGGGACATTGTGAAAGACATCGGCAAGGGCTTGTGCCTTCGATAGGCTTTCGGTCACTCTTATTTCTACAAATACCAACCCGAGTACGTAGAGAACTTCCTTGTACTCATCAGTTTCCACTGGCGCTGCTGCCATGCTTTCGCTCATATCCGATATGGCTCTCGCATTTTGTCAATAGACCCTAGGGAATGATCTTGTAACCCCCGTTTTCTGTCACCAAAATCTCGGCATTGGAAGGGTCGCGCTCGATTTTCTGCCGCAGCCTATAGACATGGGTTTCGAGCGTGTGGGTGGTGACGCCGGAATTGTAGCCCCAGACCTCCTCCAGCAGCACGTCGCGGGTGACGACCTTCTGGTCGGCGCGGTAGAGGTAGCGGATGATCGCCGCCTCCTTCTCCGTCAGCCGGATCTTCTGGCCGTTCTCCAGCGTCAGCAGCTTCTGGCCGGGCCGGAACGTGTAGGGACCGACGGAGAAGGTGGCGTCCTCGCTCTGCTCGTGCTGGCGCAGCTGTGCCCGGATGCGGGCGAGCAGAACGGCGAAGCGGAACGGCTTCGTCACATAGTCGTTGGCGCCCGCCTCCAGCCCGAGGATCGTATCGGAATCGGTGTCGTGGCCAGTCAGCATGATGATCGGCGGCTTGAAGCCGCCCTTGCGCAGGAGCTTGACCGCCTCGCGCCCGTCCATGTCCGGCAGGCCGACATCCATGACAAGCAGGTCGATCTGGCGGGAGCGCGCCGTCGCCATGCCCTTCGTCGCCGTCGCCTCCTGCAGGATGTCGAATTCCTCGTAGAGCGACAGTTGCTCGACCAGCGTCTCGCGCAGGTCTTCGTCATCGTCGACGAGAAGGATGGTCCGGGACGTCATGATCGCGTATCCTTGAACGGTTCTCGGGCGGCACAGTAGCGCAGGCGCCGGCAAAGCCAAACCGCTTTCCACGCGCGGCGGCTTTTGCGTCGCCCTGTCATCTGCGTGCTATCCTTCGAAATTTCCATCACGGACAAGGCAAAATTCTGTGAGCAGACCGCTGAAAGCCGGGCCCAGACCGCGCCGCACCCTCCTCGTCCGCGCAAAGCCCGGAAGCCGCACCGAGGCACTCGTCATCCTTAACGGCCGGGTCGAACGCGCCGCGATCGGCCGCTCCGGCATCGGCGCGACGAAGCGCGAGGGCGACGGGGCGACGCCGCTTGCCGCGATGCGGCTCCTCTGCGGCTACTATCGCGGAGACCGGACGCCGCGGCCGCAGACCGCGCTGCCGATGCGGCCGATCCGCGCCGGCATGCTCTGGTGCGACGCGCCCCGGCACGGCGCCTACAACCGGCCGGTCACGGCGCCGTTCGCCCCGAGCCACGAGCGGCTGATGCGCGACGACGCGCTCTACGATATCTGCCTCGTCATGGACTGGAACATCACCTCGCGGAAGCGTGATGGCGGATCGGCGATCTTCTTCCACATCGCCCGCGACGGCTACCGGCCGACGGAGGGCTGCATCGCCGTCAGCCTCCCGGCGATGAAACGGCTGATCCGGGCGATGGCACGCGGCACGCTGGTGCGCGTCACGCGTTAAAGCGTGTCTCGCAAAGGTGTGCAGCAGCTTTGCGAAAAGACACGCGTAAAACAAAGACCTAAACCGTAGGAGCGAATCTGAAAGATCGCGACACGTTTCAGCGTCCGGCCCACCGAGGCGGTGTCGCCTCGGCGCAGGAGCCTGCGGCAAAGACAATGCCGACGACGCCGGGGCGAAGGCCGCCCCGGCGTCGCGAAAACCCAGATCCAGTCGCGTCAGGCCCAGTCGCGGATGTCGACGAAATGGCCCTCGATCGCGGCGGCGGCGGCCATGGCCGGCGAGACGAGATGGGTGCGGCCCTTGAAGCCCTGGCGCCCCTCGAAATTGCGGTTCGAGGTCGAGGCGCAGCGCTCGCCCGGCTTCAGCCGGTCGTCGTTCATCGCAAGGCACATGGAGCAGCCCGGCTCGCGCCAGTCGAAGCCGGCGGCCTTGAAGATGACGTCGAGGCCCTCGGCTTCCGCCTGTTCCTTGACGAGGCCGGAGCCCGGAACGATCATCGCATCGACGGTCGGCGCCACGGACTTGCCTTCGACCACCTTGGCGACGGCGCGCAGGTCCTCGATGCGGCCATTGGTGCAGGAGCCGATGAAGACGCGGTCGACGGCGATGTCGGTGATCTTCGTGCCCGGCTTCAGGCCCATATAGTCGAGCGCGCGCCATTTCGACGCCCGCTTGACCTCGTCCTGGATGTCGTCGGGATTGGGCACCGCACCCTGGACCGAGATGACGTCTTCCGGCGACGAACCCCAGGAGACGATCGGCGGCAGGTTGGCGGCGTCGAGCACGACGACGCGGTCGTAATGGGCGCCCTCGTCGGTCGTCAGCGTCTTCCAGTAGTCGAGCGCCATGTCCCAGGCAGCACCCTTCGGCGCGCGCGGCTTGTCCTTGACATAGGCGAAGGTCGTCTCGTCCGGGGCGATCAGGCCGGCGCGGGCGCCGCCCTCGATCGTCATGTTGCAGATGGTCATGCGGCCTTCCATCGACAAAGCGCGGATCGCCTCGCCGGCGAACTCGATGACGTAGCCGGTGCCGCCGGCGGTGCCGATCTCGCCGATGATGGCGAGGATGATGTCCTTGGCGGTGACGCCCGGCGGCAGCCGGTTGTCGACGCGCACCAGCATGTTCTTCGCCTTCTTCTGGATCAGCGTCTGGGTGGCGAGCACATGCTCGACCTCCGACGTGCCGATGCCGTGGGCGAGCGCGCCGAAGGCGCCGTGCGTCGAGGTGTGGCTGTCGCCGCAGACGATGGTCATGCCCGGCAGGGTGAAGCCCTGCTCGGGGCCGACGATGTGGACGATGCCCTGGCGGATGTCGTTCTCGGAATAGTATTCCACGCCGAAATCGGCGGCATTCTTCGCCAGCGCCTCGACCTGGATCCGGCTTTCCTCGTTCTTGATGCCGGTCTTGCGGTCCGGCGAGGTCGGCACGTTGTGGTCGACGACGGCGAGCGTCTTTTCCGGATGGCGGACCTTGCGGCCGGCCATGCGCAGGCCCTCGAAGGCCTGCGGGCTCGTCACCTCGTGCACGAGGTGGCGGTCGATGTAGAGAAGACAGGTGCCGTCGTCCTGGCGGCTGACGACGTGATCGTCCCAGATCTTGTCATAGAGTGTACGCGGTGCGCTCATGGCGTTTCATCCCGTGATGTCTTTGAGAGAATGGATGCGTGCCGGAAGGGCCGCCGGCGACGGCAGCGCCGTCAGCCGATCCGGCTGTTGAGCGCGCCGGAAACGCGCGCGAAGAAGCGGGCCGGCAGGCGCTTGTGATCCTGCAGCACGACGACATGGCGCGCGTTCAATCCGAATTTGGACTCCATCGCCGCCCTATAACAATTTTGCCGCCCTTCGGCAACGGGGACGCGCGGTCCGCCGTCGCGACGCGCTATTCCATCGCCAGGATCATGTTCCGCACCACGGGGTAGATCTCCTGTTCCCAGCGCCGGCCGTTGAAGACGCCATAATGGCCGACATTGGCCTGGAGATGGTGGCGCTTCAGGTGCGGGCGCAGCGAGCGGCAGAGGTCGTGGGCGGCCGAGGTCTGGCCAAGCGCGCAGATGTCGTCGCGCCCCCCTTCGACGGTCAAAAGCGCCGTGTTGCGGATCTGGCCCGGATCGACCGGGCGGCCGTGATGGGTGAAGGCGCCGGTGGCAAGCTCCGCCTTCTGGAACACCCGGTCGATCGTCTCGAGGTAGAATTCCTCCGTCAGGTCGAGCACGGCGAAATACTCGTCGTAGAAGGACTTGATCTTCTCCGCCTCCGCCGCCTCGCCCTTCGCCAGATGGTCATGGAGCTTCCTGTGCGCCGTCTCGTGGCGGTCCATGTTCATCATCATGAAGGCGGTCAGCTGCAGGAAGCCCGGATAGACGCGCCGCCCGCCGCCGGCATGGCGCCAGGGCACGCGGCTGATCAGCATCGCCTTAAACCAGGAGAGGGACTTCGACACGGCGAGTTCGTTGACCTCGGTCGGGCTTTCGCGCGGGTCGATCGGACCCGCCATCAGCGTCATCGTGCGCGGCGTGGCCGGATGCTTCTCCTCCGACATGACGGCGACCGCCGCGAGCCCCTGGACGCAGGGCTGGCAGACGGCGAGGATATGGGCGCCCGGCCCGATCTCCTCCAGGAAGCGGATGACGTAGTCGACATAGTCGTCCATGCCGAAACGCCCGGCAGAAACCGGCACGTCGCGGGCATTCGCCCAGTCGGTGATGTAGACGTCATGGTCGCGCATCAGCGTCTGCACCGTGCCGCGCAGAAGCGTGGCGAAATGGCCGGAGAGCGGCGCGATGACGAGGATGCGCGGCCGGGGCGTGTCGACGTCGGCGACGAAATGCAGGAGCCGGCCGAAGGGCAGCGACAGCGTTGTCTCCACCGTCACCGGCACGTCGCGGTTGCCGATCCGGACCGGGCGGATGGTAAAATCCGGCCGCTCATGCGTCAGCCGGAAGCGCGAGACCATTTCCAGCGCGGCGGTGGCGCGGCGGGCCTGATCCTCGCCAAAGTGCCAAAGAAGAGAGCGGCAGAGGCCGCGCATCACGCTCGCCCCGTCGCGCAGCGGGGCGATCAGGTCGTCCTGGAACTGATAGGCATGGTAGAGCATCGCGTGGTCTCCCGCATCGCGACAGAATATGTGGCGATGCAAAAAATGCTAGTGCAATCTCCATGCCGATCGGAGAAGATGCCGGGCGCAATCCTTCCGCTTGATGAGGAGCAGCACGCGATGAGCCGGGCGACACTGACGATCTCTTCGAAGAACTACTCCTCCTGGTCGCTGCGCGGATGGCTGCTCTGCCGCATGGCCGGGCTCGACTTCGCCGAAGTGCTGGTCGAGCTGACCGATCAGGCCCGGCAGGAACTGCTGCTGCTCTCGCCCTCCGTGCTCGTGCCGCGCCTGACGCATGGGACGGTGACGGTGTGGGACACGCTGGCGATCGCCGAGTATCTGCACGAGATCGCGCCCGAGGCCGGGCTCTTCCCGAAGGACGCGGTGGCGCGCGCCCGCTGCCGGTCCGTTTCCGGCGAAATGCATTCCGGCTTCCACAATTTGCGCTCGGCGCTGCCGATGAACCTCAAGGCGCGCCACGAGCGCTTCAAGATCTTTTCCGGCGCGCGCCCGGACGTCGAGCGGGTGAAGGCGATCTGGAGCGAATGCCTGGAGGCGAGCGGCGGCCCGTGGCTGTTCGGCGCGGCGCCGACCGTTGCGGACGCGATGTATGCCCCTGTCTGCACCCGCTTCCGCACCTATGCCGTGGACCTGGAACCGAAGCTCGCCGCCTATTGCGAGACGGTCTTTTCCTGGCCGCTGCTTGGCGAATGGACCGAGGGCGCGGTGGCGGAGCCCGACGAGATCGTCGAGCTCGAGGTGGACTTCTGAACGGCCGGCATCAGCGGCCGGCAAGATGGGCGAAGGCGGCCACCACCTCGTCATAGACCTTGCGCTTGAAGGGCACGATCAGGCCGGGAAGATCGGCCATCGGCTTCCACTCCCAGGCATCGAATTCCGCCTCGTGACCGCCCGGCGGCGGGTTGATGGCGATCTCGCTCTCGTCGCCCTCGAAGCGGAAGGCGAACCAGCGCTGGGTCTGGCCGCGATATTTTCCCTTGAGGCCGATGCCGATCATCGGTTCGGGCAGGTCGTAGTTGATCCAGCCCGGCGCCTCGGCGATCAGCGTCACCGAGCGCATGCCGGTTTCCTCGTAGAGCTCGCGATAGGCCGCCGCGCGCGGATCCTCGCCCCTGTCGATGCCGCCCTGCGGCATCTGCCAGAGCTGCGGCGAGCCGTCATATTCCGAATTGCCGTCCGGAATGCGCCGGCCGGCCCAGACCAGTCCTTCCGCATTCAGCACCATGACGCCCACACAGGGCCGATAGGGCAGATCCTCGGCGCGCACCCTTGCCTTGCTCATCGGTTTCCTCGCTCGAACGACGCATCGCGTCCGTGGCGATAGCACCGCCGGCGCGCCGGCGCCAGCGGCCATCCGCTCACGGCTGCTGCTCGGGATCCTTAACGAGGGCCGCCACGCCGACGAACTCGATGCCGCGCGCCTCCGCCTCACCCATCCAGCGCGTGATCGCCCTGACGCTCTGGTCGAAGCCGGAGGCAACGCCGATGGCGCTGCCGTTGCGCCGCGCGATCCGCTCCAGGTCGTCGAGCCGCTTCAGGATCGCCGTCTCGTTGACGTCGGTGTCGACGACGAGATCGGCGAAACCGTGCGGCACGTCGATCGCATCGGCGACTGTGCCCGACAGCGACTGGGCGGAGGTGCCGTCGTCGAGGAAGAGCAGGCCGCGCTTGCCGACATCGCGCATGACCGGCTCCAGCGCATCGGCATCCGAGAGGAAGCGGCCGCCGAGATAGTTCATCACGCCGGTATAGTTGGTGATGCGGCCGAGCGCGGCGCGGAAGGTCTTCAGCGTCGCCTGCGCCGGCCTGTCGACCAGCAGCGTGTCGGGGCCGGGATCGTTGTCCGGATAATCATAGGGCTCGAGCGGAAGCTGCAGCAGGATCTCGTGGCCGCCGCGGCGGGCCTCCTGCATCCAGCGCGTCAGGCTGTTGCCGCTGGCGGCAAAGGCGAGCGTCACATCGGCCGGCAGGTCGCGGATCGCCTTCTGCGTGCCGGTCTGGCTGAGGCCCAGCCCGCCGACGACGAGCGCGATGCGGGTGCCGCGCGCGCCCGACCAGGGCCGGGCATACTGGTCCATCGGCCGCAATCCGTCCGGGCCGACGACAGGGAGCCGGCCGTCCGGCGTCTCCTCCAGCAGGTCCTCGTTCGGAAAGGCGGCCATGCGCGGATCCTGGCCGCGCACAGGCCCGACCTTGAGGAAGGCGGGCCCGCCCGTCTCGCGGGCGCGCGGCGAATATTTCGTCACGACCGAACCGTCATTGGTCAGCATCGTCTCGACATTGGCGCCGCCATTCTGCTGCCTGCGGCCACGGTCGGACGGACGGCGCTCCGGCGCCTTCTCTCCGGCATCCGCCACCACCGCCGGTGCTTCGGGCATGGAGAGACGCAGCGGATCGGTACGGATCACCGAATAGGCGGACAGTCCCGCAAGTGCGGCGACCGCGATGCCGCCAAGCAGGCGTTGGGCCGACGGCCGGGGAAAGGACCGCCCGCTTCCCGGCCGGCCGGCACGGTTCTGCCCGAGCGGAGCGTTGAGATCAGTCCCCAAGAGTGGCCCCAGTCGATCGTCTCACGTCCATCGTCTCAAGATGCCTGCGCCAAAGCGCGAGAAATCCCGGCCGCCGCCCCCTCGGCGCCGGCATCGGGTGGCCCCGCCAGGGCCGAACCGCGGCGGGGCTTTACCGCAGCCCTTAAGGCTTCAGTTCCGCTTTTTCGGGATTGGCCGGGAAGGCCGGGTCCGTCTTGTTGCCGCGCAGGAGGTCGAGCGCATAGTTCAGCTGCAGGTCGTCCTTGGTTTCCGGGGGCACATAGGCGATTGAACCCGAGCCTTCTTCGGTCTCGTTCTGGCCCTGGATATGGCCGCGCAGGCTGGATTCGCCCGAAGCCTCCACCTTGCCGAGCAGTTCCGGCGGCAGCGGCTGCTCCACCTTGATGTCCGGCGTGATGCCCGTGCCCTGGATCGATTTGCCGGAGGGCGTGTAGTAGAGCGCGGTGGTCAGGCGCAGCGCGCCGGCATCGCCGAGCGGAATGATCGTCTGCACCGAACCCTTGCCGAAGGAGCGCGTGCCGAGCACGGTCGCCCGCTTCAGGTCCTGCAGCGCCCCGGCGACGATCTCGGAGGCCGAGGCCGAACCGCCATTGACCAGCACGATGACCGGCTTGCCGTCGGTGAGGTCGCCCGCCGTCGCGTTGAAGCGGCGCGTCTCGTCCGGGTTGCGGCCGCGGGTCGACACGACCTCGCCCCGCTCCAGGAAGGCGTCGGAGACGTTGATCGCCTGGTCGAGCAGGCCGCCCGGATTGAGGCGCAGGTCGAGGACATAGCCCTTGAGCTTGTCGGCCGGAACCTCCGACTTGATCTTCTCGATGCCCTTCTTCAGGTCCTCGAAGGTCTTCTCGGTGAAGGAGATGACGCGCAGATAGCCGACGTCGCCTTCCGTGCGGAACTTGACGGCCCGCACCGCGATCACGTCGCGCACGATGGTCAGTTCGATCGGCTTCTCGGCGCCCTTGCGCAGGATGGTGAGCTTGATCGGCTTGCCGACGGCGCCGCGCATCTTCTCGACCGCTTCCTCGAGCTTCAGGCCGCGCACGTCCTGGCCGTCGATCTTCGAAATGAGGTCGCCGGCAAGCACGCCCGCGCGCGCGGCCGGCGTGTCGTCGATCGGGCTCGTCACCTTGACGAGATCCTCCTCCATCGTCACCTCGATGCCGAGGCCGCCGAATTCGCCGCGCGTCTGGGTGCGCATGTCCTCGGCGTCGCGGGAGTTCATGTAGCTCGAATGCGGATCGAGCGAGGAGAGCATGCCGTTGATCGCGTTCTCGATCAGCTTGTCGTCCTGGGGCGGCGTCACGTACTGGGCGCGGACGCGCTCGAAGACGTCGCCGAAGATCGACAGCTCGCGGTAGGTCGATGCATTGGCGGCGATGGCGGGAGCGGTGGCCGTGTAGACGACGCTCATGGCGGTGGCACCCATCAGTGCGCCGACCAGAACAAGTGAAGCCCTACGAATCATTGCGTGCCTTTCCGGTGTGTGCGGCGGTCCACCAGGGTCGGGAATCAACCGGTTTACCGTCTTTCCTGAATTCAATGTAAAGTGTCGGCCTGTCCGATTCCAGCGCCAAAGCCGCGGCGCTCGCCACTCTTTTGGCGCCCATCGCCGCCAGGGGCTCGCCGGAGACGACGAACTGGCCCTGCCGGACGCTGACACCCTCCATGCCGGAAAGAACGATGTGATAGCCATCGCCGGCATTGAGGATGACCATCTGGCCATAGCTGCGGAAGCGGCCGGAATAGACCACCCATCCATCGGCAGGCGCCGTCACCAGGGCGCCGGGTGCCGTCGCCACCATGATGCCCTGCAGGGGATGCTCCGTCCCGTCGATGTCGCCGAAACGCGAGACCACATCGCCAGCCGCAGGGTAAGCGAGCTTGCCCTGCAGATCCGAGAACGCATATGCGGGTGCAATACGGTTTTTGTCGGGCACGTCGCGCTTGGCGCGTTCGCGCGCCGCCTCGCGCTCGGCGAGCGTCATGCGGCGGCGCTCGTCCTCCGCCGCCCGCGCCGCGGCGGCGGCCTGCCTGACCGAGGCGATCTCGGTTTCGAGCGTGCCGATCAGCCCTTCGAGGCTGGTCGCCTGGACCGCGAGATCCTCGGCGCGGCGGCGCTCGGCGACAAGCGCCTCGGCATTCTCCTGTCCGAGCTTTTCCTTCTCCGCGATCAGCAGCGTCATGCGCCGCTCCTCCTCAAGCCGGTCGGTCATGCGCGCGGCGAGCGAGGCGCGTTCCGCGCCGATCTCGCGGCGGACATTGGCGAGGATGGCGAGGTCGGCGGCGAGGTTCTCCGTCTCGGTGCGGATGCCGGGAACGACGGCACCGAGCAGGATGGCGCTGCGCACCGAAGACAGCGCGTCGTCCGGCGTCACCAGGAGGGCGGGCGGCGGATTGCGTCCCATGCGCTGCAAGGCGGCGAGCACCTCGGCCAGAAGGCCGCGCCGGGCCTTCAGCGACAGCTGCACCGCCTGCTCGCGGCCGCGCAGGTCGGCAAGGCGCAGTTCGCCGGCAGCGATCTTCTCCTCGATCTCGCGCCGTTTCGCCGCCGAGGTCACCAGCGCGTCGCGCATCGCGTCGGCGCTCCGCGCCAGATCGGCGATGCTCTCCTCGAGCGCCGCGGCGCGCTCGCGCGACAGCGTGATCGTCTGCGACAGGCCGTCAAGTTCCTGGCGCGTCGTTTCGCGCTTGCGGGTGAGATCGGCGGCGGGATCGGCAGGCGTAAGCGCCGTCGCGACCGGCTCCTGCGCCCGAAGCGGGCTCACGAGCGGCAGGCCGAGGAGGAGGAGACAGGCGAGAAGGCATGACGGCAGCGCCGCGCCGGGGCGCGGACGCGCATCTCTTCGCCTGATCCGCCTTGCCGGATGCTTCGCCATGTCTTTCCCGTTCACGCGCGTTCCGCGTCAGATCGGGCATTCTCGCCGATTTGCCAGGGGATGCCAATCGGCAGAGGCTGCCGCATCAGGCTTGCGCCGGACCGACTTCGCGCACATTCGCGTGAAGGAAACGTCAACCGCGATGGTAGGGATGGCCGGAAAGGATGGTGACGGCGCGGTAAAGCTGCTCGGCGATCAGGATGCGGACAATCTGGTGCGGCCAGGTGAGCTTGCCGAGGCAGACCACGGCATCGGCCCGGGCATGGAGCGCCGAGTCGAGCCCGTCGGCGCCGCCGATGGCGATCATCAGGTCGCGCCGGCCGCCGTCGCGCCAGGCACCGATCAGGCCGGCGAAATCCTCGGACCCCATCGCCCTGCCGCGTTCGTCGAGCAGGACGAGCAGGCTTCCGTCCGGCAGTGCCTTCTCGAGCGCAGCCGCCTCCTCGCGCTTGCGGGTCTCGGCGTTCGAGGCGCGGCTTTCCGCCACCTCGACCACGCGGGAGAGGTCGAGGCCCGCGGCGGGGCCGGCCTTGGCGAAACGGTCGAGATAGCGGGCCGCGAGGTCCTTCTCCGGACCCGCCTTCAGGCGTCCGACAGCAAAAAGTCCGATCCGCATGCCTCGTCCGCCCCCTGTCGAATGCCGTCATCCGGCCACAGGAGCATGTCCTTCACGGATTGCACGGTGCCGTCAATGCAGCAGCGTGCCGTCCTCCATATCCGGGGCCGCCCACATCTTCTCGATGTTGTAGAATTCCCGGATTTCGGGCCGGAAGATATGGACGATGATGTCGCCCGTGTCGATCAGCACCCAGTCGCCCGTTTCCAGGCCCTCCGCGCGCAGCGACCCGAACCCTTCCTCCTTGAGATCCCTCAGGAGATGGTCGGCGATCGCCGACACATGCCGCCCAGAGCGCCCGGAGACCACGACCATGTAGTCGCCCAGCGCGGATTTCCCGGCAATGTCGATGGTGACGATATCTTCCGCCTTGGAGTCCTCGAGGCTTTCAAGGACCAGTTGAAGCGCGCGATCGGCAGCGTCGGAGCCGCGATCCGGGCTTTTCGGGAAGGCGCCGAAGGCGTTTCCCTTGGCGTGTACTGTTGTCAGGGGTCTTCCTTTCCAAGTGACCAAACAAGCACATCACGATCCGCAGTCGTCGCCGGATCGTATGGTAAATGTAGGCATCAATGCGTTCACGTTTCAAGACGCGAGAAATGACCGATGCAATGTTGCCCCGCTTTTTCCGCCCCGACGCCCGAAGACAGCGGCATCGTGGCGCCTTGACTTCCGCGCGGCGAGGGTCAACTCAACGAAGACGACGCAAAGGAGACCTTTCATGAGCGACACGGCGCGCACGACGATCGACCAGGGCGAAGTCGACAGGTTTTCCGCGCTCGCGGCCGAATGGTGGGATCCGACCGGCAAGTTCAAGCCGTTGCACCGCTTCAACCCGGTGCGCCTCGCCTATATCCGCGACACGGCCAGCGCCCATTTCGGCCGCGATCCGCACGGCCCGCGCCCTTTGAGCGGCCTTCGGCTGCTTGACATCGGCTGCGGCGGCGGGCTGCTCTCCGAGCCGATGGCGCGCATGGGGGCCGACGTCGTCGGCGCCGATGCCTCGGAGAAGAACATCGCCGTCGCCCGGATCCACGCCGAGGGCAGCGGCGTTGCCGTCGACTATCGCGCGGAGACGGCGGAGGCGCTGGCGGCGGCGGGCGAACGTTTCGACATCGTCCTCAACATGGAGGTGGTCGAGCATGTCGCCGATGTCGGCTTCTTTATGGAGACCTGCGCCAGCCTGGTCAAACCGGGCGGGCTGATGTTCGTCGCGACGATCAACCGCACGATGAAGGCGGCAGCGCTCGCGATCATCGGCGCGGAATACTTGCTGCGCTGGCTGCCGCGCGGGACGCATCAATACGAGAAGCTGGTGCGTCCGGAGGAACTCGAACGGCCGATCACGGCAAGCGGCATGGAGGTGACGGCGCGAACCGGCGTCTTCTTCAATCCGCTCGCCAACCGCTGGGCGCTCTCGCCGGATATGGACGTCAACTACATGCTGGTCGCCCGCCGGCCGGCCGCCTGAGCCGTTCTCAGTTGACGTCGTCCGGAAGAAAAGGCAGCGGCGCGACGGAAATGCCTTCGGCGCTGAGTTCCCGGGCCTCGTCGATGGTCGCCTTGCCGATTAGGCCGCGCGCCTCCGCCTCGCCGTAATGGATGCGGCGCGCTTCCTCGACGAAACGCTCTCCGACATCGTCGGAATTTTCCCGGATGGCGGCGACGAGGGCGCGGATCTTGCCGAGCGCCTCCCTCTGCTGGGCGTCCACGGCGAGCGCATGGCGCTCCTCGCGCTCGCGTGTGCCCGCCACCGCCGGCGCCATCAGCCGTTTCCGCACCCGCGCCGACTGGCAGACGGGACAGGAGACGAGACCGCGCTCGGACTGGGCGTCGAAATCCGCGCCGGAGGCGAACCAGCCGTCGAAGCCATGGCCGTTGTCGCAGGCGAGACTGAAGTGGATCAAGCCGCAGCCTCTCCCGTCGGGCGCGGCGCTTCGACGTCCTCGAGCGCGAAGGCGCGGGCGTTCCTGAGGTTGGGGATCTTCGCGCGGGCCGCCTGCACCGCGCCGGTATCGATCTCGGCGAGTACGACCGCCTCGCCGATGCCGCCGGCAGAGGCGAGCACCCGCCCCCAGGGATCGACGATCATGGAATGGCCGAAGGTCTCGCGGCCGTCCTCATGCAGGCCGCCCTGCGCGGCGGCGACGACGAAGGCGCCGTTCTCGATCGCCCGCGCCCGGACCAGCACGTCCCAATGGGCTTCGCCGGTCTGGCGGGTGAAGGCGGCCGGCAGCGTCATCACCTCGGCGCCGGCGACCGCCTGCCGGCGGAACAGCTCGGGAAAGCGGAGGTCGTAGCAGATGGCGAAGCCGAGGGTGCCGAGCGCGGTCCGCGCGATGCGGGCGGTCTCTCCCGGCCGGTAGGTGGCGCTCTCCCGCCAGCTCTCGCCCCCGTCGAGATCGACGTCGAACATGTGGATCTTGTCGTAGGCCAGGATCCGCGCCCCGTCCGGGCCGAACAGGATGCCGCGATTGGCGACCTTGCCGTCCTCGACGGCGATCGCCGTCGAGCCGAGATGCATATGGATGCCGAGTTCGACGGCGAGACGACGCGCGGCAGCGACGACCGGATCCTCCGCCTCGCCCTTCAGCATCGCCTTCAGCGCCGCGCGGTCGCGTACGAGCGCACCCGTCATTTCCGGCGTCTGCACATAGGTCGCGCCCTGCGATGCAGCCTCCCGCACCAGCCGCTCCATCGCGTCGATATTGCGGGCGGGCTGCGTGCCCGAACACATCTGGATGGCGGCGGCGACGAAGGGCATGGGCAGGGATCCTCAGGCGGCGAGCAGCGGATCGAGACGGCCGGCGCGCTCCAGCGCGTGGAGATCGTCGCAGCCGCCGACATGGGTGCCGTTGATGAAGATCTGCGGGAAGGTCGAGCCGCCATTGGCGCGCGCGATCATCTCCTTGCGGATCTCCGGCGAATAAGTGGCGTCGTGCTCGACAAAGGCGACGCCCTTGGTCTCGAGCAGCTTCTTCGCCGCCGAGCAGTAGCCGCAAAACTGACGCGTATAGATATCCACCGATGCCATCGATCCCGCCGCCTGTCGCGGCCCCCGTTTCGTCCAACCGCCATCATATAGGAGCCGTCATCACCCTTGCAAAGGTCAAAACCGCCACGCTTGCCGCGCCGGCGCGCTTCAGCGCCCGTGTCGCGGCCGAGACGGTGGCGCCGGTCGTATAGACGTCGTCGACGAGGACGATCGCCCGGCCGAAGACCTCCGGCGCGGCCGCGGCCGGAACGGCGAAGGCACCGCGCACGTTCTCCGCCCGCTGGCGCGCGCCGAGGCCCACCTGGCGCATCGTGTGGCGATGGCGCTGGAGCCCGTCGGCGAGGAAAGGCTTGCCCGCCTGGCGCGCCACCGAGCGGGCAAGTTCGGCCGACTGGTTGAACTTCCGACCCATCAGCCGCAACGGATGCAAGGGGACGGCGACGACGGCGTCGCAGGCGGGCAGGATGTCGCCGCCGGCCCGCACCATCCAGCCGGCCATCATCTCGACGAGATCGGTGCGGTCGCGATATTTGAGCCCGTGGACGAGCCGCCGCGCCACCCCCTCGTGCAGCGCGGCCGACCGCAGCCTGTCGAAGACCGGCGGCGCGGCGATCGAAAGCGGGCTCACGGCACCCTCGCCATGGTCGCGGGCAAAGGGCAGGCCGAGGATCTCGCAATAGGGCCGGGCGATGAAGGGCATTTCCTGCCAGCAGCCGGCGCAGAGCGCGCTGTGCCGGCCCGTGAGCCGGCCGCATCCGGGACAGACCGGCGGATAGAGACAGGCGGCGAGCCAGCGCAACACTGCCGCCGCCTGCGAGGCTGCCGCCGGTTTTTCGCCGTCTTCCCCGGCCATGGATTGACTTCCCGCCGTCATCGCCCCATTCGCTCGCCATCATCGCGCCTGGAGAAGACTATCGTGGAAATCCTGTTTGACCAGAGCTTCATCGCCGCGCGGCGGCGCCGGGCGCTCCGCGCTGGCGGCGAGGATTTCCTGCTGCGGCTGGCGGCCGGCGAACTCGTCGAGCGGCTCGGCGTGGTCGAGCGCCATTTCGACCATGCTGTCGAGCTCAACGGCCATACCGGACTGACGGCGCGGCTGCTGCGCCAGTCCGGCAAGGTCGGCCGTGTCACCCGCATCGAGGCCGACGCCGCCTTCGGCACGGCCGACGACCCGGTCGAGATCGCACGCCCCGACACCGTACCGCTCCCCGCGGCAAGCGCCAACCTGATCGTCTCGCCGCTGTCGCTGCACCTGACCAACGACACGCCGGGGGTGCTGGTGCAGGTGGCGCGGGCGCTGGCACCCGACGGCCTGTTCCTCGCGGCGATCCCCGGTGCCGGCACGCTGCAGGAACTGCGCGACGCGCTGCTTGCCGCCGAGACCGAACTGACCGGCGGCGCGAGCCCGCGCGTCATCCCCTTCGCCGGCATCCGCGAGGTCGGCGCGCTGCTGCAACGGGCGGGCCTGGCGCTTCCGGTCGTCGATGCCGAGCACCACACCGTGCGCTACGATTCCCTCTTCCCGCTGATGGCGGACCTGAGGGCGATGGGCATGAGCAATCCGCTCGCCGCGCGAAGCCGGCGGCCGCTGCGCCGCGACGTGCTGGCGCGCGCGGCCGAGATCTATGCGGAGCGTTACTCCGACGCCGACGGGCGGGTGCGCGCCACCTTCTCGTTCATCTACGCCTCGGCCTGGAAGCCGCATGAGAGCCAGCAGAAGCCGCTGCGTCCCGGCTCGGCCCGCCGCAGACTGGCCGACGCGCTGTCGACAGTGGAGAAAAAACTCAAGGACGACGGATAGAGCACGTTCGGTGACCACCGGCTCACCGAACGTGCTCTCACCTTTTGTTCTTGTCGCAGTGTCCGAGGCCGAAGCGATCCCGCTTCTACGGGAAATGCCGCAGGCCGCGGCTCGATCCGGCTGACACGGAACGGCGCTCGGAACGCTCTGTTTCGCAGCGTCATCGTGCCGAAGCGCGCTTGGCTCCGGCCGGATCATGCTTCGGGCGTCAGTCGCGCGCGGTGACGATCGCTTCCCGGATCGCGTCAAAGGCCGCCTGGATCTCGGTCGAAAACGCGGTCATGCCGCTGATCATGGCGATGCTGATCAGCGCGGTCAGAAGTCCGTATTCGACGGCGGTCGCCGCGGAGCGGTCCCTGATCAGTCGGCGAAGAATGCTCATCACGGCGCCCCTGCTCCTTCAAGGCCAGACAGATTCACGGCCAGACAGACCGGCGCCCCTCAGCAGCCGCTGGAATTGCCTTCCCCGTCGATGATGCAGACGGCGCCCGGCGTTTCCTCGAGAATGCTGCGGCGGATCGTGTAGGTCTTGCCGCTGTCCTTCGGCACGGATCCCGTGACGACGTCGTCATAGGCGAGCGGCGCCCGCGCGAACAGACTGTCGTCCTTCGACGACAGCATGGGCGTCAGGATCAGGCTGAGGGCGATCACCGCCGTGCCGAAGAGCAGGGCGAGGTTCAGCGCGCCCGTGCGGCGCGACTGCGCCGCGACCAGGTCCTTTTCCTGAACCGTTCTCCAGAAATCCTCGTCCACCATTCCCAGCCTCTCACGATCGGGGGAGGAGCTGGCCGTCCGCCGGCCGCCCTCGGCCCGTCCGGCCGTCTCGACGATCCATGTCGAAACTGTTGCCAGATAGCCTCACGCACCCATCATGCGCGGGAATGATAAACGAGGGGTTAATTCCCGGACGGGATTTCTTCGGATACCGGCGCCGGGCTCACAGGAGGTCGAGGAGAAAGGGGATCAACGGCTCGTCCGCCGCGGGCATCGGATAGTCGCGCAGCGCCTGCGGCCGCACCCATTTCAGCGCCTGCCCCTCGCGGCCCGTCGCCACCCCGTCGTAGCGCCGGCAGACATAGAGCGGCATCAGCAGGTGGAAATCGTCGTAGCCATGGCTGGCGAAGGTGAGCGGCGCGAGGCAGGGGACGCGGGTGACGATGCCGAGCTCTTCCGAAAGCTCGCGCACCAGCGTCTCCTCCGGCGTCTCGCCCGGCTCGACCTTGCCGCCGGGAAACTCCCAGAGCCCGGCC
The DNA here is from genome assembly GCF_041928815.1 of Ensifer soli. Lineage (NCBI taxonomy): Bacteria > Pseudomonadati > Pseudomonadota > Alphaproteobacteria > Hyphomicrobiales > Rhizobiaceae > Ensifer > Ensifer soli. The sequence continues at coordinate 278,162 of NZ_JBHFEI010000005.1, forward strand.
ATCGCCTTGCCCTCGGGGCGCTGTGCCAGAAGCACGCGCCCGTCGGCGTCGATCAGCGCGCAGGCCGCGACGAGAACGATCTTCCTGTCTTTCGATGCATCGGTCACGGCGCGGGCCTCCAGTAGCGGTAGCGGTAGATTTCCTCGAAGCCGAAGGCGCGGTAGAGGGCGAGCGCGGGCAGGTTTACGGCATCGACCTGCAGCCACGCCGCCTCGGCGCCGCGCAGCCGCGCCCAGCGCAGCCCGGCCGACAGGATGGCCGAGCCGGTGCCCTGGCGCCGCAGGCCGGCATGGACGGCGAGCTGGAGGATGCCGGCGAGGGTGCGGTCATGGACGAGGAGGCAGACGGCCGCCGGGCCGAAGGCGTCGTTGTCGAGCAGGAAAAGCCCCGTCTCCGCCTCGATCCGGCCGATGACCGCGGCGATCGCCGCAGCGCCGCCGTCGGCCTCGCCCTCGATTCGCGCCCGCGCCGCCGCGAAGCGGTCGAGATCGCGCACCGGCAGCAGGTCGACCCCGCCGGGCGGCTCCGCCCGGCCGAGATCGGCGGCCATGACGATGCTTTCGGAAAAGGACCGCCAGCCCGCCGCGGCCATATGCGCGACGAGCGGCGCCGGCGCGAGCGGCGACTGGCGCACCGTCAGCACCTGCCCGGCAGCGGCGAAGCGCCGCGCCGCCTCGGCGAGCCGGGGAGCGGCCTCGGCACCGTCGGCGGGATCGAGCGGATTGACGCAGTTGAGACGCTTCGAGGCGTGATCCGGCGTCAGCCGCAGCAGCCAGGTGCCGTCATAGAGCGACTGGCGCGCCGGCCAGGCGCGAAACCCGGCCGCCTCCAGCCGGCGCACCGTCGCAAGGTTCGCGCGAGGGGCCCCCTGCCCCATCCCGGTCAGCTCCGGTAGTCGCCGTTGATCTCGACATAGTCCTTGGTGAGGTCGCAGGTATAGACGGTGGCCCGCCCCGCGCCGAGGCCGAGATCGACGCGAACGGTGATGTCCTCCTCCTTCATAACAGCCGTCGTGGCGGCTTCCGAATAGGCCGGATCGCGCTCGCCGTCGACGGCGACACGCACGTCGCCGAACCAGATCGCCAGCCGGTCGCGCTCTGCCCTCTCGCCGGACTTGCCGACGGCCATGACGACGCGGCCCCAGTTGGCGTCCTCGCCGGCGACCGCCGTCTTGACGAGCGGCGAATTGGCGATCGACAGCGCCACGCGCTTGGCCGCCGCGTCGCTTTCCGCCCCTTCGACCGTGACGGCGACCATCTTGCGCGCGCCCTCGCCGTCGCGCACCACCTGGAGCGCGAGATCGTGCAGGAGCGCGTTGAGCGCCCGGCGGAAGTCCGCGGCCGCCGGATCCTGCGCCTCCTCGATGCGCGCCTGCCCGTCCTCGGCCGCGGCACCCGTCGCAAACAGCATCAGCGTGTCGGAGGTCGAGGTGTCGCTGTCGACGGTGACCGAATTGAAGCTCGGGCCGACGCCCTCGGCGAGCATCGCCTGCAGCGCGGCCGGCGCGATGTCGGCATCGGTGACGACGAAGGAGAGCATCGTCGCCATGTCGGGCGCGATCATGCCGGCGCCCTTGGCGATGCCGTTGATGGTGACCGCGACGCCGCCGATCGTCGCCCGCGCGGTGGCGACCTTCGGATAGGTGTCGGTGGTCATGATCGCCTTGGCCGCCTCCAGCCAGAAGTCGCCGCTGGCCGTTTCGTTGAGGCGGTCGAGCACGCCGGAAAACTTCGTCGCGTCGAGCGGCTCGCCGATGACGCCGGTCGAGGCGAGGAAGACCTCGCCCGTCGCGCAGCCGACGGCGGCGGCGGCGGACTGCGCCGTCATCTCGGTCGCCTCGCGGCCGCGCCGGCCGGTAAAGGCATTGGCGTTGCCGGAATTGACGACGACGGCGCGGGCGACGCCGCCGGCAAGGTTCGCCCGGCAGAAATCGACCGGCGCGGAGGGGCATTTCGAGCGGGTGAAGACGCCCGCCGCCGCCACCGGCCGGTCGAAGACCATCATCAGCACGTCGGTTCGGTTCTTGTATTTGATGCCGGCTGCCGCCGTCGCCATGCGCACGCCGCGCAGCACGGGCATGTCGGGATAAAGTTTCGGGGCGAGCGGGGAAACGGCGGTCGACATCTGGTCCTCGGCGGTTCGATCAACGGTCGACGGGGCCGATCGGCCCCGTCTCAATTCTCTTCTCTCATCCCGCGCGTGACGGGCGTGTGACCGGCGGATCAGTTCGCCGGCTTTTCCTCGTTGGCCTCGTCATAGGCCTTCTTCAGCGCCGGGTCGGAAATCTCGACGCCGGCAGCCTTGCGGGCATCGGTGAGGAGCGCGATGTAGGCGTCGCGCATGACGAGCTGGCGCACCTGCTGCTCGACCTGCTCGAGCGCCGGCGGCGCCTGCGGGCGCTTGTCCTCGACGAGGATGACGTGATAACCGAACTGGGTCTTCACCGGCGTCTTCGTATAGGCGCCCTTGTCAAGCGTGAAGGCGACCGCCTCGAATTCCGGCACCATGCGGCCCTTGGTGAAATAGCCGAGGTCGCCGCCGTCGTCCTTGTTCGGATCGGTCGACTTCTCCTTGGCGAGCGTGACGAAGTCCTTGCCGGCATCGAGCTCGGCGATCACCGCCTTCGCCTCGTCCTCGGTCTTCAGCAGGATATGGCGGGCCTTCACCTCTTCCTGCGCCGGGATGGCGGCGATCTCCTTGTCGTAGCGCGCCTTGACCTGCTCCGGCGTGACGGCGTCGACGACATGCTTCTTGAAATAGGCGTTGTGCAGCTCGCGCTCGGTCAGATAGGCGATGCGCTGCTTGAAGGTCGGATCGTTTTCCAGCCCCTCCTTGCCGGCATTCTGGGCAAGCAGCTTGACGTCGACCATGGCCGAGAGCGCGGCCACGCGCTTCTGTTCCGGCGGAAGCTGGGCGAGCTGCGGATCGAGCCCGGTGATAGCGAGATCGATGTCCGACTGGCGGATCTCCTCGCCGCCGACGGTGGCGACCACCGGATCGGGCTTGTCCTCGGCCAGGACCGGCGCGGCAAGCCCGGCCACGGCCACCGACGCCACGAGGGCGAGCCTCAGAAATTTCAGCATGTTCAAAACCTTTCACAGTCGTGCCGCGCGATCCGATCCCCGCGTTCCGCCCGGCTCAACATCATCACAATGTGGCCATTTGATAGCTTGGGGTCCCGGTCGATGCCGTTGACATCATTCGACCCCCCTCTTATCTGTCACGCAAACCCGCGTCCAGAACCGTTTCCGGGCATTTTCAGGCATTGCGCGCGACGATCGCCGGCTGAAACGTGACCTCCGGACGCCGACACGCACCAGAGAAAGGACCATCCGGATGGTCAGCCTCGGCGGGCTTGCCCGCAAACTGTTCGGTTCGGCGAACGACCGCCGCATCCGCAGCTACCGTTCCCGTGTCGCCGAGATCAATGCGCTCGAGGCCGAGATGTCGGCCCTCTCCGACGAGGCGCTGAAGGGAAGGACCGCCGCGTTGCGCGCCGAGCTCGCCGGCGGCAAGACGCTGGACGACCTTTTGGCGCCCGCCTTCGCCGTGGTGCGCGAGGCGGCCAAGCGGGTGCTCGGGCTCAGGCCCTTCGACGTGCAGCTGATGGGCGGCATGATCCTGCACGAGCGCGCCATCGCCGAGATGAAGACCGGCGAGGGCAAGACGCTGGTGGCGACGCTGCCGGTCTACCTCAACGCGCTCGCCGGCAAGGGCGTGCATGTCGTCACCGTCAACGACTATCTGGCGACGCGCGACAGCGCGACGATGGGCCGGCTCTACGGCTTCCTCGGAATGACCACGGGCGTCATCGTCCATGGACTTTCCGACGAGGAGCGCCGCGCGGCCTATGCCTGCGACATCACCTACGCCACCAACAACGAGCTCGGCTTCGACTATCTGCGCGACAACATGAAATACGAGCGCGGCCAGATGGTGCAGCGCGGCCATTTCTTCGCCATCGTCGACGAGGTCGACTCGATCCTGGTCGACGAGGCGCGCACGCCGCTGATCATCTCCGGACCGCTCGACGACCGCTCCGAACTCTACAACACGATCGATACCTTCATCCCGCAGCTGACGCCGGACGACTACGAGATCGACGAGAAGCAGCGTTCGGCGAACTTCTCCGAGGTCGGCACCGAGAAGCTCGAAAACCTCCTGCGCGCGGCGAACCTCTTGAAGGGCGAGACGCTCTACGACATCGAGAATGTCGCGATCGTCCACCACGTCAACAACGCGCTGAAGGCCCACAAGCTCTTCACCCGAGACAAGGATTACATCGTCCGCAACGGCGAGATCGTCATCATCGACGAGTTCACCGGCCGCATGATGCCGGGCCGGCGCTACTCCGAAGGCCAGCATCAGGCGCTGGAAGCCAAGGAGCACGTGCAGATCCAGCCGGAGAACCAGACGCTCGCCTCGATCACCTTCCAGAACTATTTTCGCATGTATGCGAAGCTTGGCGGCATGACCGGAACAGCCTCGACGGAGGCGGAGGAGTTCGGCAACATCTACGGCCTCGAAGTGGTCGAGGTGCCGACCAACCTGCCGATCCAGCGCATCGACGAGGACGACGAGGTCTACCGCACCGTCGAGGAGAAGTACAAGGCGATCATCGCCGAGATCCGGGATGCGCGCAGCCGCGGCCAGCCCGTCCTCGTCGGCACGACGTCGATCGAGAAATCGGAGACGCTCGCGGCGCTGCTGAAGCGCGACGGCTTCGATGATTTCCAGGTGCTGAACGCCCGCTACCACGAACAGGAAGCCTATATCGTCAGCCAGGCCGGCGTGCCGGGCGCGGTCACGATCGCGACCAACATGGCCGGCCGCGGCACCGACATCCAGCTCGGCGGCAATCTCGACATGCGCCTCGAGCGCGAGCTCGCCGACGTCGAGCCCGGCCCCGACCGGACGGAAGCAGAGACACGCATCCGCCAGGAGGTGCAGCGGCTGAAGCAGCAGGCGCTCGCCGCCGGCGGCCTCTACGTTCTCGCGACCGAACGTCATGAAAGCCGGCGCATCGACAACCAGCTGCGCGGCCGCTCCGGCCGCCAGGGCGACCCCGGCCGGTCGAAATTCTTCCTGTCGCTGCAGGACGACCTGATGCGCATCTTCGGCTCCGAGCGCATGGATTCGATGCTGCAGCGCCTGGGCCTCAAGGAAGGCGAGGCGATCGTCCATCCCTGGATCAACAAGGCCTTGGAGCGGGCACAGAAGAAGGTCGAGGCGCGCAACTTCGACACCCGCAAGAACCTTTTGAAATATGACGACGTGCTCAACGACCAGCGCAAGGTGATCTTCGAGCAACGCATCGAGCTGATGGACGCCAAGGACGTCAGCGAGACCGTCGCCGACATGCGCCGCGAGGTGATCGAGGACGTCGTCGCAAGGCGCATCCCCGAGCGCGCCTATGCCGAGCAGTGGGACATCGCCGGCCTCAAGGAGGACGTGCGGCAATATTTCAACCTCGACCTGCCGGTCGATGCATGGGCCGCCGAGGAAGGCATCGCTGAGGACGACATCCGCGAGCGCCTGACGGCGGCGGTCGATGCGGCGGTGACGGAGCGCGCCGAGCGCTTCGGGCCGGAGATCATGACCTATGTCGAGCGCTCGGTCGTGCTGCAGACGCTCGACCATCTCTGGCGCGAGCACATCGTCAATCTCGACCACCTGCGCTCGGTCATCGGCTTCCGCGGTTATGCCCAGCGCGACCCCTTGCAGGAATACAAGGCGGAAGCCTTCGAACTGTTCCAGACGCTGCTCGGCAACCTACGCCAGGCCGTCACCTCGCAGCTGATGCGGGTCGAGCTGGTGCGCGACGCGCCGCCGGCCGATCCGGACCTGCCCGAGATGCAGGCCCATCACGAGGACCCGCTGACCGGCGACGACGAAATGTCGCCGCCCGTGCGCGATCCGAACGATCCCTCAACCTGGGGTTTCGTCTCGCGCAACGAGGCCTGCCCCTGCGGTTCGGGCAAGAAGTTCAAGCACTGCCACGGCGCTTTCGAGGCCTGAGGCATCGGGATTGGCCGCCTCGGCAAGGCCGGCCCGCGAGGCCGGCTTTTTTTACTTAAGGAAATACCCTCAAAACGGGTTCATAAAAGGAAAATCCCGAAAAGATTGCAGCACCTTCCTATGATTTGTTAACTCGGCTCTGGCATGACTACGGCTCTGGTGATGCGTTTGGCGCGGGGCTGTCTTGCTCATGGCGGTGTTTCAATCGGCGGAACGGATCCTGCCCGCGGTGATGCGGGCGCGGCTTTCGCCTGTGCTGCGCAAGCTGCCGGCGCTGATCCGCAGCAGCGATCCCCGGCACCTCGCCCAGCGCATGGCGCTCGTCGCCTTCGCCATCCGCGTGGTGAGCGCGGCCATCGCCTTCGTCTCGCAGATCATCCTCGCCCGCATGATGGGCGGCTTCGAATACGGCATCTTCGTCTTCGTCTGGGTGCTCGCCGTCCTTTTCGGCAACCTGTCCTGCCTCGGCTTCCACTCGGCGATCATCCGCTTCCTGCCGCTCTACCACGCCCGCGACGCGGTTGCCGAGATCCGGGGCCTGACGACCGCCACCCGCATCTTCGCCCTCGTCTCGGCGACCGGACTGATGGTGGTCGGCCTCGCCGCACTGCATCTCCTCGCGCCGCTGATCGAGGCCTATTACGTCGCGCCGCTGTTCCTTGCCCTCTTCTGCCTGCCGATGGTCGCGCTCGGCGACATCATGGAGGGCACAGCGCGGGCGCACAGCTGGCCGGTGCAGGCGCTGAGCCCCACCTACATCATCCGTCCCGTACTGATTCTGGTGCTGATGGTGCTCGCCGTGTCGCTCGGCGAGCCGCACACCGCCGCGACCGCCATGGCGGCGGCGCTCGGCGCCACCTACCTCACCACGGTGACGCAGTTCCTGATCCTGACGCGCCGGCTCGAACGGCGCTACGAGCAGGGGCCGCGCAGCCTCGAATTCGCCCTCTGGCTCAAGGCGGCCGTACCGATCTTCGTCGTCGAGGCCTTCGGCTTCCTGCTCACCAATTCCGACACCGTCGTCGTCGGCCTCTATCTGGAGCCAGACCGCGTCGGCGTCTATTTCGCCGCCGCCAAGACGATGGCGCTCGTCCATTTCGTCATGTTCTCGGTGAAGGCGGCCGTGGCGCCGCGCTTTTCCGCCGCCATGGCCGATCCGGACCGCCGGCAGCTCGCCGTCATCGCCGTCGAGAGCGCGCGCTGGACATTCTGGCCCTCGCTCGGCGTCGGCCTCTCGGTCCTTGCCGCCGGACCGTTCCTCCTGTCGCTGTTCGGGCCGGATTTCACCGAAGGCTATGTCGTGATGGTCATCCTCTTCGCCGGCATCATGGCGAAGGCGCTGGTCGGGCCGGGCGAGGCATTCCTCACCATGGCCGGCCACCAGAATCTCTGCGTGCCGCTCTATGCGGTGGCGCTCGCCGTCAACATCGCGCTCAACATGGTGCTGATCCCGCGCTTCGGCCTGGAAGGTGCCGCCGCCGCCGGCGCGGGCGCGCTGATGGTCGAGGCGATCCTTCTGCATCTCGCCGTGCGCCATACCTTCGGCATCGTGCTCTTCGCCTTTGCCAATCCGAACGCCATGGCCCGCACAACGGAGGCCGGACCAAGATGATGTCACCGCCCGTCAATCCCGCCGATCCCGACAGCCGCACCAGCCGCCTGATCGCGAGCTTCGCCGCGCCGCCCATGGCGACGCCGGAGGCCGAGACGAGCGTCGCCGTCGGCCGCCCGGGACGCCAGTTCTGCGTCTACCCGGCCAAGGCCGGCTACGACCTGCAGCAGGAGCTCGACTTCCTCTCCAACCGCGCCCTCGAACCGAACGTGTTCTTCACCGGCCGCTTCCTCGCCCCGGCCATGCCGCGGCTGGAAGACCGCGTGATCCGGCTGGCGCTGATCCGCGACGTCAAGGAGAAAAGCGGCCGCATCCGCTTCCTGATGCCGTTCTCGGTGGAAAAGCCCGGCTTCTCGATCGGCAGCCCGATCATCCGCGGCTGGGCCAATCCCTTCGGCCCGCTCGGCGTACCGCTTCTCGACGCGGAAGACGCGGCCGAGACGGTCGACAATCTCTACGAGGCGCTCGCCAGCCGGGACGCGGGCCTGCCGGGCGTGCTGGTGCTGCCCGACATCCGCCTGAAGGGCAAGTTCGCCCAGCTCGCCCGCGCCGTCGCCATCGGCCGCAACCTGCCGCTGACGGTGACCAACACCTATCAGCGGCCGATGCTCGACAGCCTCGAGGACGGGCCGAGCTACCTGCGCAAGGCGATCCGCCCCTCGCATCTGCGCGAGCTGCGCCGCCAGTGGCACCTGCTCGAATCGAAGGGCGAGGTCCGCTACAACGTCGCCCGCAACCCGGCCGAGATCCGCGTCCGGATGGAGGAATTCCTGGCGCTGGAGGCGAGCGGCTGGAAGGGCCGCCAGCGCAGCGCCATGGTGATGGACCGCTACCGCGCCGCCTTCGCCCGCGAGGCGATCACCAACCTCGCCGAGACCGACAGCGTCCGCATCCACACGCTCGACGTCGACGGCACCGCGATCGCCTCGATGATCGTCTTCCTGATGGGCGGCGATGCCTATACCTGGAAAACCGCCTTCAACGAGGATTACGCGAAGTTCTCGCCCGGCAAGCTCCTCGTCAGCGAGCTGACCGAATGGCATCTGGACGATGCCAACATCATGCGCTCCGACAGCTGCGCCGTGCCCGACCATCCGGTGATGAGCCGCTTCTGGGAGGAGCGCGACGAGATGGGAACGCTGGTGGTCGGCCTCGGTCAGAACCGCGACCGCGACGTGCGCCAGGTCGCCGGCCAGCTCCATCTCTACCGCAACACCCGCAACATGGCCCGGCTGCTGCGCGACAAGATCCGCGCCCTCGCCCGGCGCTAGAGCATGTCCAGCCGAAGCGGGATCGCTTCGGCGTCGGACAATGCGGCGAAACAAAAGGAGAGAGCGCATGTCCGGCCGAAGCGGGATCGATCCGGCGCGGCACGGCGCGTTCGAAAACGGAACGCAGGAGCATGTCGGGTGATCCTCGTGTTCACCGGGCAGGCCGGGCGCACCTCTCCTCCCGCCGGAACGCGGATCACCCGTTTTCGCGCGGCCCCGGCTCCTCCGCGGCCGCCGCGTCGCGCAGGATGCGGCGGATGACCTTGCCGGAGGTCGTCAGCGGCAGGGCGTCGACGAAGGCGATCTCGCGCGGATATTCGTGCTGCGACAGGCGCAGGCGCACCCATTGGCGGATCTCCTGCGCGAGCGCCTCGCCCGGCACGTGGCCGGGCTTCAGCAGCACATAGGCCTTGACGATCTCGGTGCGCACAGGATCGGGCTTGCCGACCGCCGCCGCCATCTGAACGGCCGGATGGCCGGCGAGGCAGTCCTCGATCTCGCCCGGACCAATCCGGTAGCCGGACGAGGTGATGACGTCGTCGTTGCGGCCGAAGAAGGTGACGTAGCCGTCCGCGTCCATGGTGGCGAGGTCGCCGGTCGTCATCCAGTCGCCGATGAATTTCGCCGTCGTCGCCGCCTCGTCGCGCCAGTAGCCGAGGAACATCACCGGGTCCGGCCGGGCGACGGCGATCTCGCCGACGGCGCCCGGCGGCAGAACCTGTCCGTCGCGGCCGATCACGGCGACGCGGTGGCCGGGCACCGCCTTGCCGATCGCGCCGGGCTTCGCCACGCCGAGCGCGCCCGCCGAGGACAGGACCATGTTGCATTCGGTCTGGCCGTAGAACTCGTTGACGGTCAGCCCCAGCGCCGCGCGCGCCCAGTCGACGGTCTCGCGGCCGAGCATCTCGCCGGCCGAGCCGATGCTGCGCAGCACCAGCCGGAAGCGGTCGCGCGGGGCCTCGACCGCCTTCATCAGCCGCAGTGCCGTCGGCGGGATGAAGGCGTTGCGGATCTCCATCTCCTCCAGAATGTGGAAGGCGAGAAGGGGATCGAACTTCTGCCCGGGCGAGGACACGACCGGAATGCCGAGAGAGAGCGCCGGCAGCAGCGCGTTGAGCAGGCCGCCCGCCCAGGCCCAGTCGGCCGGCGTCCACAGGCGGTCGCCCGGCTGCGGCGGGAAATCATGGTGGAACTCGAAGCCCGGGAGATGGCCGAGAAGGACGCGGTGGCCATGCAGCGCGCCCTTCGGCGGGCCGGTCGTGCCCGAAGTGTAGATCATCATCGCCGGATCGTCCGGCGTCGTGTCGGCCACCGGAAAGGTGGAGGGATGGCCGCCCGCCAGCGCCTCGAAGGAGGAGGCCCCCTCCGGGGCCGCAGCACCGGTGCCGGCGACGACCACCGTTTCGAGATGCGGCAAGTCGGCGCGCACGGACAACAATTTTTCAAAGCCGAAGGGACTGGTGACGATGGCGCGCGCCTCGGCATGGGCGAGCCGGAAGGCAAGCGCCTCGACGCCGAAGAGCAGCGCCAGCGGCAGGGCGATGGCGCCGAGCTTGTAGATCGCCGCATGGGCGATCGCCGCCTCGAACCCCTGCGGCAGGAAGATCGCCACCCGGTCGCCGCGGCCGATGCCCGCCGCCGCCAGCCCATGGGCGAGCGAGGAGGAACGCGCGGAAAACTCGCCATAGGTGAGGCGCGCATGGGCGCCGTCCGGGCTGAAATGCTCCAGGCAGACGCGGCCCGGGTCACGGCGGGCCCAGTCGTCGCTAACGGCGCGGCCGATGTTGAAGCGGGCCGGCAGCCGCCAGGCAAACGCACGGTACAGCGCGTCGTAATCGGCGAGGCGCGGCAACAGCGGGCCGGCTTCGGCGCCTGTCGCCACGGCGGGCATGCTCGCGGATGGCGGCGGATCGGTCCGCCCGTCCGTGGTCATGGCGACAGGGCCTCCTCGCCCGCCGTCAGGGAGGCCGGCATCCCGCGACCGTCGGCCGGCGACGGCAGACCGACGACCATGCGGCAGCCGGGCCGGTGGTCCGTGTCGAGAAAGACGCGGCCGCCATGGGCCTGGACGATGCGCCGGACGAGCGAAAGGCCGATGCCGAGCCCGCCGGGTCCCGCGCCCGGCATCCGGACGAAGGGCTCGAAGATCGTTTCGGCGCCGGCGGGATCGATGCCCGGTCCGTCGTCGGTGACGGAGAGGAGATGGAAGCCGCGGTCCTCGTCATGGCGGATGAGGATCAGCGGCCGTTCGGGCCGGCCGTAGCGCAGCGCATTGCCGATGAGGTTCTGGAACACCTGGGTCATCAGCACCGCATCGACAGGCAGGACCGGCAGCCAGCCGATATCGATGCGGGCGCGGCTTGCGACGATCTCGGCGGAGAGATGGGCGATCGCCGCATCCACCACCGTGCGCAGCGCGACCGGCGCGCAGACAGGTTGCGGATCGGTGGTGGCGGAGAAGGCCAGGAGGGATTTCACGAGGACGCGCAGCCGCTCGGCGCTGGCGGCGATATGGCGCAGCGCATCGCGCTGTTCGCCGCCAAGCGTCGCACCGATGTCGTCGTCGAGCTGGCCGGCGAACAGCGCGATGTGGCGCAGCGGCGCCTGGAGATCATGCGCGGCGATCGCGGCGAAATGGCCGAGGCTCTCATTGGCGAGCCGCAGCCGTTCCTCCGCCTTCTTGGCCGGGGTGATGTCCCAGGTACAGCCGATGAGCAGGGTTCCCACCCCCGGCAGCGTCACGCGCGAAGACAGCGACCGCACCGTCCGGACCTGTCCCGCCGGTGTCACGATGCGGAATTCCGAATCGACCAGCGTCCCGTGTCTGAGGCCCCTTTCAGACTCGACGATGCTGCGCTCGCGGTCGTCGGGATGGAGGCGCGCCTCCCAGTCGGCCGCCGTCCCGGTGAACCCGGCCCGGTCGATGCCATAGATCGCCATCATCTGGTCGTCCCAGGTGAGGTGCTTGCGCGTCTCGTTCCATTCCCAGATGCCGACGCCCCCGGCGCGGGTGGCAAGCTGCATGCGCCGGGACAGGAGCCTCAGCTGTTCCTCGGCCTCCTTCTGCGCGGTGATGTCGGTATGGGTGCCGATCATCCGGCGGGCGCGACCGGCGACGTCGCGCTCGATGACGCGCGCCCGGTCGAGGATCCAGATCCAGCGCCCATCGGCATGCCGCATGCGGAAGGTTTCCTCGTAGGCGTCGTCACCTTCCTCGATGGACCGCCGATGCGCCTCGCGCACGCGTCCGGCATCGTCCGGGTGGAGAAAGGCGAGCCAGGCGTCCGGATGCCCGCCGACGGCGTCGTCGGCAAGCCCGAGCATGCGCTTCCACACCGGCGAGGTGTAGGTCGACCCGGTCCCGGCGTCGAAATCCCAGACCCCCTGGTTGCCGCTCTCGAGCGCCACAGCCCAGCGGCTCTCGATCTCGCGCAGGCGCCGGTATTGCTGGCGCAGCGTGTCCATCAGGATGCTCGCCGTCACCGGCGCCACGACGACGAGCGCTGCGAAGACATGCAGGTTTCCCCGCAGCGGATAGGCCTGAAAGGCCGGCGGACTGTGCATGTCGAGCCAGCCGATCCCGACGATGGCGGTGACGCAAGTGGCCGCCGCGATCGCGAGGGTGAGCGGGCCCGTCACGAGGGCCGCCAGCAAAAGCGGCAGCAGCATGACGATGAAGGGATAGGCAAGATGGGTGAGGGAGAGGGAGGCGGTCAACGCGCAGACGAAGGTCCAGAACACCAGTCCCGCGAGCGCCCGCGGCCGGCGGAGCTCCCGCACCGCCTCGCGCGTCAGCGCAAGGCGGACGGGCAGGATCACGATCGCGCCGAGGGCTGCCCCGAGCCACCAGTCGATGAAGAAACCCGAACCGGCCGGGAAGCCGGCGGCGCGACCGAGCACCATCGCCACAAGACCGGAGAGCGCCGGCGCGACGAAGCCGACGATCACGACCCGCGCCAGAAAGCCGAGCGGCGTCAGGGGCGCGGACGGGGTGACCCGCACGACGCGTTCCGAAAGCAGGAGCCCCGCCGTCACGTCGACGAGGTTGACGGCGGAAAAGAAGACGGAGGGCGCGAGCGTGTGCCCCATCAGCAGATTGGCGGCGAGGCTTGCCGCGCCGACGGCCGCGATACCGCCGAAACGCGCCTCCCGCCGGTCCCACAGGATGCCGACAGCCGTGGCATTGGCGAGCCAGAGGGAGGAGAGGGGTTCGGCGCTTTCCTGGATCGCGATGCCGAGCAGGGCGAACGCGGCATAGGCAAGGCCCGCCGCCAGAATGACGTCGCGCCTGTCGAGATCCCGGTTTGCGATCGACTGATCCATGCCCTTCACACGCGCCTCCCGGCGACAAGGACGGCCCTGCGCTCCCGCGATGCGTCAATTAACGGCGACTCATACGCCAAGGCAACCTCCTCGCGGGGTGACGGCCGATTTTGATGGAGACTGAGGCAGCAAGACGACGACACGCCTCCGGACGCAGGCCACCCGGCTCGTGATGCCCAAGAGCTGCGCAATCCGCCGCACAAAGTCTGGGCAGAATGCCGAAATAACAATCTAAATATAGATGAAAATTATGTTGAATTCCCTCGGTATACCAGATAATCTCCAGTCTAGATTGATGTTTCTCCGTGAACGCTCAAGACTATCCGAGCGGCACGCGAGCATAGTCGTCAAATGTCCGCACATCGCACCCTTAGGGAAGGATCGGCATGAACGGAGAGCGGCACATCGTTCCGGCGGGCACGGGGATGGCCTTCCGCCTGCGCCGGGGCCAGCAGGCGCGCATCCGCAACATCCACGGATCGCAGGTGGTCGACACCTGGATGCTCTCCGCGGACGATCCCTTCGAATACGCCTCGATGGAACACACGCGCTCCGTCAACAGCAACATCTTCGTCGAGCGCGCGATGGCCTGCGTCAGCACCGTGCGCCGGCCGATGGCGACGCTCGTCGAGGACACCTCGCCCGGCCGCCACGACACGCTGCTCTGCCCCTGCAACGCGGCCATCTACCGCGAACTGAAATGCGAGGGCTACCATCGCAGCTGCACCGACAATTTCCACGAGGCGATCGGCGCGCTCGGCCTGACGTTGCCCTTCACGCCGGCCTCCCTCAACCTCTTCATGAACGTGCCCGTCGCCCCGGACGGCCGGGTCGACCGCGTGCCGCCGGCTTCGAAGCCCGGCGACCACGTGACGCTGAGGGCCGAGATGGACATCGTCCTCGTGCTGTCGGCCTGCCCGCAGGACGTGACGCCGATCAACGGTGCCGAACGCAGGCCGCGCGACATCGCCTGCGACATCCTCGACGCGTCCCCGGCGGAGGCGCGCCGATGAGTGCCGCCGGCCCGCTCCTCAGCCTGCGCGACATCCGCAAGAGTTTCGGCGAGAACGCCGTGCTGAAGGGCGTCTCGCTCGACGTCGAGGCCGGCGAGGTCGTCTCGATCATCGGCGCGAGCGGCTCGGGCAAGAGCACCTTCCTGCGGGCGATCAACGCGATGGAAATGCCGCAATCCGGCACGATGATCTTCGACGGCGCGGAATTCGACTTCTGCAGGGAGTCGCGCTTCTACCCGCAGCCCGCCCAGCTGCAGGCGCTGCGCAGCCGGATCGGCATGGTGTTCCAGAGCTACAATCTCTGGCCGCACATGACCGTCCTCGACAATGTCGTCTACGCGCCGATGCGGCTGCGCAAGCTCACGCGCCGCGCGGCGACCGAGGAGGCGGAGGCGCTGCTCGCGCGCATCGGCCTCCTGGAGAAGCGCGACACCTATCCGAACCGCCTGTCCGGCGGCCAGCAGCAGCGTGTCGCCATCGTCCGGGCGCTGGCGATGCGGCCGAAGCTGATGCTCTTCGACGAGGTGACCTCCGCGCTCGATCCCGAACTGGTGCACGAGGTTCTGGTGCTGATGGCCTCGCTCGCCGCCGAGGGCATGACGATGCTGCTCGTCACCCACGAGATCGCCTTCGCCCGCGACGTGTCGAGCCGCGTGCTTTTCTTCGATCGCGGCGTCATCGCCGAGAGCGGCGACCCGGCGAGCGTGCTGCGCGCGCCGGAAAGCGACCGCCTGCGCCAGTTCCTGCACCGCATCCTGCGCGACGACCTCGTGCCGGGTGCGGCCGCCGGCAGGGGACCGCACTGATGGAGCGGCTGATCGAAGAGACCGGCATCTACGGCCCCGGCTTCCTCCACGCGGCCTGGACCGTGCTCTGGCTGACCTTCGCCACCATCCTCGTCAGCTGGATCGCCGGCCTCGCCGCCGCCCTTGGCCACGCGTCGGCGAACCGGACCTTGCGCGCGATGGCCGGCTTCTACATCTGGTTCGTCCGCGGCACGCCGACGCTGATCCAGATCTTCATCATCTATTTCGGCCTGCCGCAGGTCGGAATCCGGCTGTCGCCCTTTGCCGCCGGCGTGCTGGCGCTCGGCATCAACAGCGGCGCCTACGTCGCCGAGATCATCCGCTCCGGCCTTTCCGCCATCCCGCGCGGCCAAACGGAATCGGCGCTGGCGCTCGGCTTCAGCCCGGCGGACACCATGCGCGGCATCATCCTGCCGCAGGTCTTCCGCATCATCCTGCCCTCGCTCACCAACGAGGCGATTGCCACGCTGAAGAACACCTCGCTGCTGTCGACCATCACCGTGGTCGAGTTGACGCTCTACGCCCAGACGCTGATCGCCGCGACCTTCCGCCCCTTCGACTTCTACATCGCCGTCGCGCTGATCTACCTGGTTCTGACCACCATCCTGACCCAGCTCGCCGCCTTCCTGGAACGGCGCTACGCCGTCCAGCGCTGATCTTCACCGGGAACCGCCATGTCCGTACTGCCGATCGACTCGCTTGAAACCCCCCGCTTCTGCGGCGTGCCGACCTTCATGCGCCTGCCGCAGGCAACGACCCTTGAAGGGCTCGACGCCGCCATCATCGGCCTGCCCTCCGATTCCGGCGCGCCGTTCCGCACCGGGGCCCGATTCGCGCCGAACGCGGTGCGTGCCATGTCGATCATGCTCCGGCCGATCAACCCCTATCGCGGCAATCTCAACGTCTTCGAGGCGCTGCGCATGGCCGATGTCGGCGATGCCGCGGTGGTGCCGGGCTACGAGGTCGAATCGCTCGAGCGCATCGGGCAGTCGGTCGCCGCCCTCGTCGAGGCCGGCATCGTGCCCTGCGGCATCGGCGGCGACCATTCCGTGACGCTCGCCGAATTGCGGGCGGTCGCGGCCAGACACGGGCCGCTGGCACTGATCCAGTTCGATTCCCACAGCGACACCTGGGATAAATATTTCGCCGGCAAACAGTACAGCGCTGGCACGCCGTTCCGCCGCGCCGTCGAGGAGGGCATCGTCGATCCGCATCGCTCGATCCAGATCGGCCTGCGCGGATCGCTGTTCCGCGCCACCGACATCAGCCAGTCGATCGAGCTCGGCTACGACGTCGTCACCACCGACGAGATGTTCGAGATCGGCTTTGCCGCGCTCGCCGACCGGATCGCCGCGCGCACCGCCGGTCGCCCCGCCTTCCTCACCTTCGACATGGACGTGATCGATCCCGCGGCCGCGCCGGGCGTGCAGACGCCGGAATCCGGCGGGCCGACGGCGCGCGAGACGCTGAAGCTCCTGCGCGCGCTGCATGGCATCAACCTCGTCGGCTGCGACGTCGTCGAGGTGAACCCGCTCTATGACGGGCCCGGCCAGATCACCGCGCTGCTCGCCGCCACCGTCATGGCCGAGCTTCTCGCCCTCCTCGCTTCCGGGCGGTCCCGAGCCGTCCGGCCGCATGCAGAATGACGACAGACAACAACAAGGGAACAGACAGATGACACTGAAGACATTCGCCTTCGCGCTCGCGGCCCTTGCCGCCGCAGCCCTTTCCTCCGCCGCCGCGGCCGCCGACCTCGAACTCCTCGAGGCCGGAAAGCTCCAGGTCGCGACCGAGGGTACCTATCCGCCCTTCAGCATGCGCGCGCCGGACGGCACGCTGGACGGGCTGGAGATCCGCGTGATGAAGGAGGTGGCGAAGCGCCTCGACCTCGAATACGTGCCCGTGCTGATCAAATGGGATTCGCTGCTCGTCGGGCTCGAGGCCGACCAGTATGACGTGATCAGCGCCGCGATGGACATCACCGAGAAGCGCCAGCAGCAGGTCGCCTTCGCCGACGGCTGGCTGGAATCGGGCGGCCGGGTCGTCGTCGGCACGGGGTCCGACATCAAGAGCGCCGCCGACCTCAAGGGCCGCACGGTCGGCGCGCTGGTCGCCTCCAGCTGGACGGCGATCGCCGAGGAGAAGGGCGCGACGGTCAAGGGCTACAAGGCGGAATCGGACGCGATGCAGGATCTCGTCAACGGCAATGTCGACGCCGTCATCACCGACGCGATCGCCGCCGCCTATGCGATCAAGACCGCGAACATGCCGCTGAAGATGACCGACGACTATGTCAGCCACGTGCAGAAGGGCTTTCCCTTCAAGAAGGGCAAGCCGAACCTCGTGGCCGCCGTAAACAAGGCGCTCGCCGACATGACGGCGGACGGCACCTATGCGACGCTGACCACCGATCTGATCGGCATCGATCCGGCGCCGAAGGAACCGATCCGGACGATCGAATAAGGGCTGACCAGGGGCCCGGGCATCGCTATGGGTGCCCGGGGATGACGGAACGGGAGAGACGCATGGCAAGCCCCGGCGACACGGCACCGGAGATCTTCGGTGACGAGAAGGTGAGCAGCCTCGGCGAAATGGCCTATGAGCGCCTGCTCGACATGATGATCCGCCGGGAACTGGCGGTCAACACGGTGCTGCAGGAACGCCCGCTCGCCGAGTTCCTGAAGATCTCGCGCACGCCGCTGCGCCACGCGCTGAACCGGCTGGAGAACGAGGGCTTTCTCGACCGCACGCCGGGCCGCGCCCTGGTGGTCAAGGCCTTCTCCACCCGCGAGCTGATCGAGACGCTGCATGTGCGCGCCGTCCTCGAGATGGAGGCGACGCGGCTTTCGATCGGCCGCATCCCGCCCGCCGAGCTCGACGCCAGCGAACGCGACATCATCCTGCTGCTCGCCAGCGACACGCCGACCGCCGAGGACGACTGGCGCATCGACAGCCGCTTCCACGGCATGATCGCGCAGTACAGCGGCAATGCCGTCCTCGCCGGCATGATCGAGACGCTGCGGCTGAAGACGCACATGTTCAACATGTTCCGCGTGCCGGAACGTTTCGAGGTCGGCCATCGCGAACATCTCGCCATCATCGACGCGCTGCGGCGCGGCGACGCGGAGGCGGCCAGAAACGGCATCCGCGGCCATATCGACAATGTGAAGACCAGCATCATCGACAAGCTGAGCGAGATCTGATCAGCCCGTTTCCGCCTGAACTCCATGACAAGGACAAGCCCCATGCGCTCGCTCTTCCACCTCGCCTACCACGTCAACGACCTCGACGACTGCCGCCGCTTCTATGGCGGCGTGCTCGGCTGCGAGGAAGGCCGCAGCACCGACACCTGGGTCGATTTCGACTTTTTCGGCCACCAGATCTCGCTGCATCTCGGCACGCCGTTCGAGACCACCCGCACCGGCAAGGTCGGCGACCACCTGGTGATGATGCCCCATCTCGGCGTGGTGCTGCCGCTTAACGACTGGTTCGCGCTGGCGGCGCGTCTGGAGGAGGCGGGGATCGCCTTCGACATTCCTCCCGTCGTCCGCTTCGAGGGCGAGCCCGGCGAGCAGCGCACCATGTTCTTCTTCGATCCGAGCGGCAACCCGATCGAGGTGAAGGGTTTCAAGGATTTCGACGGCGTCTTCGCCAGGTAGGCCGGTCCGGTGAAGGGGAAACCTCCGAGCATCCCGGCCGCCCGACGGCCCTGCCTCGCCGGCGCTGGCCTACGCCTCTTCGCATTCGGCGCAGATCTCGCCCTTCTCGCTCAGCGCATCGAGGCGCCGGGCCTCGGCGGGACCGACCGGATGGAAGCGGATGCGGTCGCCGGCCTCGAAGACGAAGGGCATCTCTCTCCGCGTGTCGAAGCTTTTCAGCGGCGTCCGGCCGAGATAGCGCCAGCCGCTCGGCGAGGCGACGGAATTGACCGAGGCCTGCATGCCGCCGATGCCGATGCCGCCGGCCGGCGTCAGCTGGCGCGGCACCTTCAGCCGCGGCGTGTGCAGGATCTCCGGCAGGCCGCCGAGATAGGCGAAGCCGGGCGTGAAGCCGATCATGTAGACCTGGTAGGTGGCGCCGGAATGAAGGGCGACGAGTTCGTCCGTCGTGATCCCCTTCATCTGCGCCATCGCCTCGAAATCGAGGCCGGCCTCATGGCCGTAGAGCACCGGCACGTGCCAGAGGCGGGCCGCCTCACGCCCCGCCTCGATCGTCCGGTTGAGCTCGACCAAGCGGCGGCCGAGATCGGCGCCGCGCGTCACTTCCGGATCGTAGCAGACGATCAGCGAGCGGTAGGTCGGCGCCGTCTCGACGATGCCGGCGACCGGCCTTCGCGCCAGCGCGCGGTCGAGCGCGACCACGCGGGCATTGATCTCCGGGTCGATCGCCGTGCCGAATTCGAGGACGATCGCCTGGTCGCCCGCCGGCAGCACCACCGGATCATCCGCCGAACTCGCCGCCTGTCCGCCCGCCCGCTGCATCCCCGTCTCGCCTCCGCTCGTGTCCACATGTCGCCCGACCTGCCGCAGCAGGCGGATATCCTCTCGCATAGCACAGGCGCTCTTGGTATACCCGAGGTATTTCCAGAAAACCGGGGCTTCCTGCCGGTCCCACCCGTCGCGACGGGAATGGTTTCACCATGACGGCCAGCATCGACCTCAACTGCGACATGGGCGAATCCTTCGGCGCTCACCGGATCGGCGACGACGCGGCGATGATGCCGCTGATCACGAGCGCCAATGTCGCCTGCGGCTTCCATGGCGGCGATCCGCCGGTCATCGGCGCGACGCTCGCCCTGGCGAAGGCGGCAGGCGTCGCCGTCGGCGCCCATCCCTCCTTCATGGACCTCTACGGTTTCGGCCGCCGCAGGATCATGGGCGAGCGCCCGGAGGATCTCAAGGCGCAGCTCGTCTACCAGATCGGCGCGGTGAAGGTGATGGCCGACAGCCTCGGCTGGCCGATCACCCATGTGAAGACCCACGGTGCGCTCGGCAACATGGCGGCGGAAGATCCGGCGCTCGCCGCCGTCTGCGTCGGCGCGCTCCGCGCCGTCGACCCGACGCTGGCGCTGGTGGCCATGCCCTATTCCGCCCTGATGCGGGCGGCGGAGGCGGCCGGCGTCACCGTCGTCTGCGAGGTCTATGCCGACCGGCGCTATGCCGATAACGGCATGCTGATGCCGCGCGGGCTCGCCGGCGCGGTGATCCACGATCCCGAGGAAAGCCTGCGCCAGGTGCTGTCGATGGTGCTCGACGGCCATGTCCCCACGGTCGGCGGCAAAAGGCTGCCGGTCAGCGCCGACACGCTCTGCATCCATGGCGACACGCAAGGGGCGGTGGACATCGCCCGCCGGCTGCGCGACAAGCTCGACGCGGCCGGTATCGCCGTCCGTCCCTTCCGCCTCCCGTTTCACCCTTCCCCGGAGGATCGCCCATGCAGCGCCTGATCGCCCTCGTCACCCGCGCCGGCGCGGAGGCGGAAAACGCCTGGCTCGACCGGCTCCGCCCGGCGCTGCCGGACGAAACCATCGTCCCGTTCCGCGACCTTGATGTGGCTGCGCGGGCGCGCGTCGACATCGCCATCGTCGCCAATCCCGACCCGGCCGAGGTTTCGGCCCTGCCGAACCTCGTCTGGATCCACAGCCTCTGGGCCGGCGTCGAGCGGCTGGTGCTGGAGCTCGCCGACCTGCCTGTGCCGATCGTCCGCCTGGTCGATCCGCAGCTGAGCGCGACGATGGCGGAGGCGGTGCTGGCCTGGACCTATTACCTCTTCCGCGACATGCCGGACTATGCCCGCCAGCAGCGGGAGCGGCGCTGGAACCCGCTGCCCTACCGCCGCGCCGGCGACACGACGGTGTCCCTGCTCGGGCTCGGCACGCTCGGGGCCGCCGCCGCCGGCCGGCTGATCGAGGCCGGCTTCCGGGTGCAGGGCTGGAGCCGGACGGAAAAACACCTCGACGGCGTCGCCGCCTTTTCGGGCGAGGAGGGCCTCAAGGCGATGCTGTCCTCGACGGACATCCTCGTCTGCCTGCTGCCGCTGACGGCGCAGACGCGCGGCCGCGTCGACGGCGCCGTGCTGCGGCACCTGCCAAAAGGCGCCTGCCTGATCAATTTCGCCCGCGGGCCGGTCTTGGTCGCGCCGGACCTGATCGCAGCCCTCGACGCCGGCACGCTCAGGCATGCCGTGCTCGACGTCTTCGACGTGGAGCCGCTGCCGGCCGACGATCCGTTCTGGGCGCATCCTTCCGTGACCGTCCTGCCGCACATCTCCGCCCCGACCGACCGCGACACGGCGGCGGCGATCGTCGCCGGAAACATCCGTGCGTTCCGCGCCACCGGATCCCTTCCCGCCACCGTCGACCGCCGGCGCGGCTATTGACCGTTTCGATCCCACCTCAGGAATGACCGACATGAGCAGCACCGAACGCATCGTCTATGTCAACGGCGACTACTGCGCCGAATCGCAGGCGAGGATCTCCATCTTCGATCGCGGCAACCTCTTCGCCGACGCCGTCTACGAGGTGACCTGCGTGCTCGACGGCAGGCTCGTCGATTTCGACGGTCACATGGCCCGGCTGCAACGCTCCTTCGAGGCGCTGTCGATGACGCCGGCCGGCGTCGACCGCGAGACGCTGCTCTCGATCCACCGGCAGCTCGTGGACCGCAACGGCCTTAAGGAAGGCCTGATCTACCTGCAGGTCTCGCGCGGCGTCGCCGACCGCGACTTCGCCTTCCCGCCGGCCGCGACGCCGCCCGGCATCCTCCTCTTCACGCAGGAAAAGGTGGTGATCGACAGCCCGCTTGCCCGGCGCGGCCTTTCGGTGATCAGCCTGCCCGACATCCGCTGGGGTCGGCGCGACATCAAGACGGTGCAGCTCCTCTATCCCTCGCTCGCCAAGCAGGAAGCGGTGAAGGCCGGCGCCGACGATGCCTTCCTCGTCGAGGACGGCGTCGTCACCGAGGCGTCCTCCGCCAATGCCTGGATCGTCACCGGCGACCGGACCCTCGTCACCCGGCCGCTGTCGAACGCGATCCTGCACGGCATCACCCGCAAGGCGGTCCTGCATTTCGTCGGTGAAGCCGGCTACCGGCTGGAGGAGCGCGCCTTCACCCTTGACGAGGCGAAGGCGGCCGCCGAGGCCTTCATCACCTCCGCCACCTCCTTCGTCACCGCCGTCACCCGCATCGACGGCACGCCGGTCGGCGACGGGACGATCGGCCCGGTCGCCGGCAGGCTGCGCGAGATCTATATCGGGCGGGCGCGCGGCGCGGCGATCTGACCGTCGCGAAAGGCGGCATGGACGAGGCGGACGGCCTCGGCGAGGTCGTCGAGGTCCATCGCCTCGTCGGGAGTGTGGCTGCCGTTCCAGTTGCGCAGGAACACCATGCCGGCCTGCCAGCCGGCGGCGGCGAAGGCGGCCGCGTCGTGCCCGCCGCCGGAGAGCATCCGGCGCGGCGGCATGCCGCCCGCCGCCCGTATGAGCCCGTCGATCAGCGCCGGCGACAGAGGCGCGGGCTCGCTGCGCGAGGCGGGCCCGAGGATGACGCGCACGCCGCGCGCGGCCTCGATCGCGCCGATCTCCCGCCTCAGGACACCGTCGAAGGCATCGAGCAGGGCCGCGTCGTCGCTGCGCAGGTCGAGGCAGAAATCGAGCCGGCCCGGCACCTTGGCGAAGGCGTGGTCGGGGCTTGCCGCATCGACGCGGCCGACGGTCACGGCGAGATCGCCGCCCTCGTCGAGCACCCGTCCCCAGTGCCGGTCGAGCGCCGTGACGAGATCGGCGAGCGCGAAGACGGCGTCGGCGCGCAGATGACGGGGCGCGCCGCCGGAATGGGCCCAGACGCCGTCGATCCGGGCGGCGCGGTAGCGCAATCCCCCGCGTACGCCGGTGACGAGGGCGAAGGCCTCGCCGGCCGCCGCCAGCACCGGCCCCTGCTCGATGTGGAATTCGAGGAAGGTCGCGGGCGGCAGGCCGGAACCGGCCAGCACCGCCTCCGGATCGCCGCCCTCCTCGCGCAGGTGATCGGCGAGCGACCGGCCGCTGTCGGCGCGCGGCGCGGCAAGCTCGTCCGGCCGGAGCCGGCCGAGACCGGCGCGCGCACCGGCATAGGACACCGGAAACCAGACGCTCTCCTCCGCCCGCGTCGCCGTGACGACGAGATCGACCGGCGGCGGCTCCCCGCTTTCGACGAAGAGCGCGGCGAGCGCCATCGCGGCGGCGACGCCGGCGGCCCCGTCGAAGGCGCCGCCGGCCGGAACCGTGTCGAGATGCGAGCCGACATGCAGCGCCGGCGCATCGCGGTCGCGCCCCTTCAGGCGGGCGAAGAGGTTGAGCGCGGCATCGCGGCCGACGTCGAGCCCGAGCCGCCCGGCGGCCTCGGCCACGACACCGTGCGCGGCGCTTTCGAGCGGGCTGTAGGAGGGGCGGGTGAAGCCGGGGCCGGGGGCGGAGATCGCGTTGATCCGCGCAAGCAGCCGTTCGAGCGTGTCGCGGACGGGATCGGTCATGCGAGGCTCCAGTCCGGCAGGTTGAGTGCCGTCGCCGGCCGGGTGCCGGCAAGGGCGCAGAGCACGTTGCGGGCGCTGCCGATGGCGACGCGGCGCAGCGCTTCGCCCGTTGCGCCGCCGAGATGCGGCGTGAAGATCACCCGGCCGGAGCGGGCGAGCGGCCCCTGCGGCGCGCCGTGGGAATAGACGTCGAGGCCGGCGGCGGCGACGCGGCCGTCCGCGATCGCCTCGGCGAGGGCCGCCTCGTCGACGAGACCGGCGCGGGCGGTGTTGACGAGCAGGGCACCGGGCTTCACCCGCGCCAGCGCCGCCGGGCCGATCAGGCCGCGGGTCTCGGGCCGGAGCGGCGTGTGCAGCGAGACGAGGTCGGCCGCCGCCAGTCCTTCCTCCAGCGAGAGGGCGCGTTCGAAACCGCCGAGATCGGCAACGCGCGGCGAATGGACGAGCACGCGCATGCCGAACGCGGCAGCGAGCATCTGCCCGAGGCCGGCCCCCGTCGCGCCCCAGCCGACGATCAGCGCGGTCTTGCCCGAAAGCTCGACGGTCCCGGCCCGCTCACGGAAACCGTGCTCGCCGGCCCGCTCCGCCCGGTCGGCCGCCGGAATGAGCCGGGCGGCGGCGAGCGCCAGACCGAGCGCCATTTCCGAAACCGAGCGGGCATTGGCCCCCGGCGTGTTGCAGACGAGGATGCCGCGCGCGCTGGCGGCCTCCTTGTCGACCGCGTCATGGCCGGCCCCGTGGACGACGACCACGCGCAGCCTGTCGGCGGCGGAAAAGGCGGCGGCGGAAAAGCCCGCGTCGCGCGTGATCGCGGCATCGCAGCCCGGCACGAGGCGCGCGACGGTGTCCATGTCGCTCGACGGACAGGAGACCGGCTCGACGCCGGCCTCGCGCAGAAGGGCTAGGCCGTCCGCATGGACCGGCTGGACGATCAGGCATTTCATCCGAGGCTCCTCATGACGCGGCGAGGCTGTCGATCGCGTCGGCCAGCGCCTTGCGTTCCGCCAGAAGAAGCGCCTCGCCCTCGGCCTGATCGATCGCGGCGAAGCGGAGCCTTGCACCGGTGACCATCTGCGCCAGGCGCGGCAGGTCGACCGAGGCGACCGTGGCGATCTTCGGATAGCCCCCGGTCGTCTGCCGGTCGGCCATCAGCACGATCGGGTTGCCGGAGCCGGGCACCTGGATCGAGCCCGCGAGCGTCGCGTCGGAGACGATGTCGTGCCCTTTCGCCGCGACGACCGGCGGCCCTTCGAGCACCGTGGCCATGCGGTCGCGGCGGGACGAGACGGCAAAGGCCTGGCGAAGGAAGACGGCCCAGCCGGCCGCGTCGAAATGATCCGCCTGGGGACCCGGGATCACCCGCACCGGCCCGCCGCTGCGGCGCCAGATCGCCGTCAGGCGCCGCGCCGGCCCGGGCGCTCCCTCCCCGAGCGGCAGCACGTCGCCGCCCGCGAGCACGCGCCCGTCGAGGCCGCCGACGGCGGTGCGCAGATGCGTCGCGCGGGCGCCGAGCACCGGCGGCGTGTCGATGCCCCCGGAAACCGCGACATAGCCCCAGACCGCGCCGCGCATCGCGCCGATCGAGAGAACCTCGCCCGGCGACAGCCGATGGCTCTCCCAGCCCGGCACGGCACGCCCGTCGATGCGGATGTCGACGGCACCCCCGGTCACGGCGACCAGCACCGGCCTGTCGACCGAGAGGCGTCCGCCGATGACGGCGAATTCGAGGGCGGCGGCCGCGGGGCCGTTGCCGACCAGCGCATTGGCGATCGCGAAGGCGGAGGCGTCCATCGGACCGGAGCGGGAGACGCCGGACCGCAGCAGGCCGAGCCGGCCGCGATCCTGCACCGTCATCATCAGCCCGGGCTGGAGGAGAGTGAGCGCCGTCATTCCGGGCGTCCGGCGCAAGGTCGGCAGGAAAGGGAGGAAGCATCAGCGCGGGGCATGGCATTGTCCAGAGAAGGCATCGTCGCCTGAGCTTAACGTCGCAACCCCTCCCGCCCAAGCCTTGTCCGGCGTGCGGGCGTCACAAAAGACGGGACCCGGCCGTCTTCAGGCGATTTTCGGTATACCAGATGTATCCCTGCAACAGGCGTGGAAGGCCGCCTGGAGAGCGATGGGACGATCGGGACAAGGGCGTCAGTGGACGCTCGGCTGCGGAAGCGCGTCGCAGAGGATGCGATGGGCATCCGTCAGCGCGCCGACGAGGATGTCGGTCAGCGCATCGGCGTCGTTTTCCTCGAGGTAGAGCGCCAGCAGGCTCTCGTGAAGGCCGGCCTGCGGCTCGAATTCATTCGACATCTCTTCGTCCCGTCGCGGCCGGCTTGCATTCCGGCAGGATCCGCAGGCTAGGCGCGACGGCTTGCGCCGGGCTGGACGGCGCAGGGCGCAACGGGGCAGTCGGGCGGAACCGAGGGCAAGGACCCCGGCGCCGCCGATTCGGGATCGGGTACGGCATGGGGCAGGGCTTAAGGAGACCGGGCGCCGAGATCAAGCGCGCTCCGGACGCGGGAACGTCGGGCGGCCCGATTGTTTGCGCCTGTGTGGCGAAATCCGCTTGCGGCACGGCCGGCCGGGGCCTAAACCTCTGGAATTGCAGGAGCGAAAGGGCGGGCGCGGCGTGACGGAGCAAGCGGCGGGCGAGGAGCGCGACAGGACGAGGATCGAGGAGTACCGGCTCCTCGAGCAGGTCGGATACCATTTGCGCCTCGCCAACCAGCGCTATGTCGGCATCTTCACCAGCATGATCGGCGACCGGCTGACGACGACGCAATGGGCGGCGCTGATCAAGCTCTACGAGGTGCAGCCCTGTTCGCAGAACAAGCTCGGCCGCGAGATCGCGCTCGATGTCGCCACCATCAAGGGCGTGGTCGATCGCCTCGTGCTACGCGGCTATGTGCGGGCCGAGCCCGACGAGACGGACGGGCGCCGCCGTGTCCTCTCCGTCACCCCCGAGGGCGTCGCGGCGATCCGCCGCAACCTCGGACCCGCTTTCGCCATCACCGAAAAGGCGCTGGAGCCGCTGACGCCGGCCGAGCAGATGATGCTCTACGAACTCTTGCAGAAGATCAGCTGATCCCGACATAGCGCGACAGGAGCGACGGATCGGCGCCGAGCGCCGAGGCCGGAAGACTTGCCCGCGTCCGGCCGTTTTCAAGGAAGGTCACGCGGTCGGCGACGGACAGCACCGCATCGACCCGCTGCTCGACGAGCAGGATCGCCTTTCCCCCGCCGCGCAGCGTTTCGATCGCTTGGCGGATCGTCGAAATCATCGACGGCATCAGCCCTTCGGTCGGCTCGTCGAGCAGGATCAGCGACGGTTCGAGGCAGAGCGCACGCGCCATGGCGAGCATCTGCTGCTCGCCGCCGGAGAGCGTGCCGGACACCTGGCCCAGCCGTTCGCCAAGCCTCGGAAAGAGGGCGAGCGCAGCCTCCAGCGCCGCCCGCGGCCGCCGCCGCGCCATCAGGCCGATCTCGAGGTTTTCCCGCACCGTCAGTTCGGAAAAGAGGCGGCGACCCTGCGGCACATAGCCGATGCCGAGGCGCGGCACCGCATGGGCCGGCAGCGCCGTCAATTCCTGCCCTTCGAACAGGATGCTGCCCGAGCGCGCCCGCATCAGCCCCATGACGGCGCGCAGCAGCGTCGTCTTGCCGGCGCCGTTGCGGCCGAGAAGGCAATGCACCTCGCCGGCCGCGACCGTCAGCGACACGTCCCTCAGCGTCGGGCTCGCGCCATGGTCGACGTCCAGTCCGGCAATGGTCAGCATGGTCACCCTCCGAGATAGGCCGCCTGCACGGCGGCGTCGGCGCGGATCTCGGCCGGCGTGCCGCTGGCGAGAACCCGGCCGCCGTCGAGCACGGTGATGCGGTCGGCGAGCCGCATGACGACCGGCATGTTGTGTTCGATGAGGAGCACGGTGGCATCGCGCGCGATTTCGCGGACGAGGACGCAGAAGGCCTCGATCTCGCCGTCGGCAAGCCCCTGGGTCGGCTCGTCGAGGATCAGGAGCCTCGGCTCGAGCGCGAGCCCCATCGCCACCTCGAGCAGGCGCTGGTGGCCATAGGACAGGGCGCCCGCCGGGGTGGCGGCGCGCTCCGACAGGCCGACGCGTGCCAGCGCCGCGCCCGCCCGCGCGGTGACCGTCGCCTCCGGCACACGGCCGAGAAGGCCGTTTTTCCGGGAAAGGGCGCTCTGCGCCGCAAGGGCTGCGTTCTCCAGGACGGTGAGGCGCGGATAGATGCTGGTGATCTGGAACGTATAGGCGATGCCCGCGGCGACGCGCCGGTGCGCCGGCTCGGTGGTGATGTCCCGGCCAAGGAAGGTGACGGTGCCGGCGTCGGGCGCGATGCGGCCCGACAGAAGCGAGACGAAGGTGGTCTTGCCGGCGCCGTTCGGGCCGATCAGGGCGCGGATCTCCCCTTGGGCAAGGTCGAAATCGACGGCGTCGACCGCCGTCAGCCCGCCGAAGCGGCGCGTCAGCCCGCGTGTCGACAGGAGTGTCACGGCAGCCATGGCAGCCACCTTTCCCGGACCGTCCCGAGCAGGCCCTTCGGGAAGAAGAGGACGAGCGCGACCAGCACCACGCCGGTCACCAGGAGGTAGGCGCTGGTATGGGCGCTGATCAGGTCGACGAGGTAGAACATCACCAGCGTGCCGACAAGCGGACCCAGCACCGTGCCGGCCCCGCCGAGCAGCGTGTGCAGCAGCGCGTCGATCGAATAGGAGATCGCGGCGAAGGACGAGCCGACATAGGCAAAGAGGAGCGCGTAGGCGGCACCCGCCGTCGCCGAGATCGTGCCGGAGAGCACCAGCGCCCTGAGCTTCAGCCGGAACGTGTCGTAGCCGAGCATCAGCGTGCGCGGCTCGTTCTCGCGGATCGCCACCAGCGGCCGGCCGGAGGGTCCCTTCACGATGGCGAGCACCACCGCCATGGTCAGCGCGAGCAGCAGGAGCGCGAGATTGTAGCGCAGCGCCGGATCGGTGAGGTCGAAACGATGGCCGGCAAGCGTGAAGGCACGGGCGGCGGCGGGCATGACCAGCCCCTCGTCTCCCCGCGTGTAGTTGGTGAAGTAGAGCGTCGAGAGATAGGCGACCTGCGCGAACATCATGGTGACGATCATGAAGGCGACGCCGCTGGTGCGCAGCGCGACGAGGCCGATGACGAGCGACAGCGCGGCACCGGCGGCGATGCCGGCGAGGAAGGCCGCCGGCACGCTCCAGCCGAGATGATAGGCCGAAAGCCCGGCGCCGTAGAGGCCGGCGGCGAAGAACATCGCATGGCCGAGGCTGAGCAGCCCGGTATAGCCGAACAGCAGGTTGTAGCCCATGGCGAAGGTGGCGAGCACCATGATCCGCGTCAGGGCGAGTTGGTGATAGGCCGGCAGCACGAATTGCAGCGCGAAGAGCAGGAGAAGCACGCCGGCATGGAGGAGAAGGACCTTGAGCCTCATCGCGCCTTCACTCCGAAGAGCCCCTCCGGCTTGAACACCAGCACAAGGGCGACGGCGAGCGTCGAGATCATCTTGGCGAGCGTCGGCGAGAAGAACACCGAGACGATGCCGTCGGAAAGGCCGATGACGAGGGCCGCGATCACCGTGCCGCGGATGCTGCCGAGCCCGCCGATGATGACGACGATGAAGGAGAGCAGCAGCGGATCGAGCCCCATCAGGTAATGCGCCTGCCGGATCGGCACGATCAGCACGGCGGCGACGGCCGCCAGCATGGCGCCGGCGGCGAACACCCCGGCATAGACGCGGCCGACCGGGATGGCGAAGGCCTCCGCCGTCTCGCGGTCGAACTGGGTGGCGCGCATCAGGAGGCCGATGCGCGTGCGCGTCAGCACGAACCAGAACAGGCCGACAAGCGCGAAGGCGGCGGCGATGACGAAGAGATTGTAGCCGGAATAGCCGAACCAGGGGAGCTGGACGCGAAGGGAAAAGGGCGCCTGCACCGGGCGCGCATCCGGGCCGAACAGGATCAGCACGCTCTGCTGGAGGATATAGAGCATGCCGATGGTCGCGACGATGGTCGCTTCCGGATCGTAGTTCAGCCGGCGCAGGACCGCGCGCTCGGCAAGGAGGGCGAGGGCGCCGACGACGAGCGGCGCGACGAGGAGCGCGGCGGCGAAGCCGAGCGCCGGATGGCCGGGAAATTCCGCCGCCACGAACCAGGCGACGACGGCGCCGAGCATGTAGAATTCGCCATGGGCGACATTGACGACACGCATGACGCCGAAGACGAGGCTCAGGCCCAGCGCCGTCAGCATCAGCACGGCCGCCTGCACCAGCCCTTCCAGCGTGGCGAGGAGCAAGTATGGGCCGAAGGCCACGTCCGGTCTCCTGTGGCAATGTGCCCGGCGGGCGGTTGAAGCGAGCGCATATCAGGCCGGCGCAGGGTCGCCCCGGCGGACAGCGCCCTCGGAAACGAGAAGGTAGGGCACATCCGGCGAAAATGAAATCGCCGGCGCCGGCGGATCGCGGCGCCGTGACGGCGCGTCGGACGGTTTCGCCCGTGCCCGACAGCGCGCGTCTCCGGCTCCGGCCGGAGCGGCATCCCGGCCGGAACGCCCTCCGTCAGAGCGGCATCGTCGTGTAGTCGGCGGTCACCTCGTAAAGGCCGTCCTCGATCGCCGTCCTGTGGACCACGTCGAGCCGGCCGTCGACGACCTTGGAAATGTACTGGTGGCCGTAGCACTGGTGGTTCCGGCCGTTGAAGAGCTTGTCGCCTTGGGGATGCGCCCGTCCCTCGTCGAAGCGGGTCAGCGATTCCATCGCCTCGACGAAGCCCTGCTTGTCCTTCGCCGTCTGGCCGGAATAGCCGCTGAGCTCCATCGCCTGCTTGATGACGAACAGCGTCTCCCAGCAGCCGAACATGTGGGCATAGGTGGAGATGTCCTTCGGATCCGCCGTGCTCGCGCCGTTGTCGTCGACGCCGATGGCGGCGCGGTAGAATTTGTCGTGCTCGGTCTGGTCCTTCTGGGCGTAGCGCGGCATGCCCTCCCAGAAATAGGTGCCTTCGAGGAATTCGAGCTGGGGGGTGACGAGGTCGACCGCCTCGAGACTGTCGATGAAGCCGAAGATCTGCGGCCGGTTGGCGCCGTAGAACTGGCCGAGTTCCTGCACGAAGGTCAGCACCGCCGGCCCGACCATGACGTGGTAGAGCACCTCGGTCTCCGCCGGGATCTGCGGGAAATAGCGGGTGAAGGAGGATTCCGTCGGCGGGATGGCGATCAGCGCCAGCACCTCGCCGCCCTGGGCCTTGATGGCTTCAGAGAAATAGTCGCGATGGTCATGGCCGAAGGCGTAGTCCGGGAAGATCATCGTGACCTTCTTGCCGAGAGTGCCGGCGATCCACGGCGCCATCGACATGACCTGCGAGCGCACGTCGGTGATGCCCGGCTGGAAGCAGTAGCGGTTGAGCGCGCCGGAGGCGACGTGATAGCCCTCGGATACGACGACATAGGGCATCTTCAGTTCGCCCGCGCGCGGCGCCGAGCCGGTGACGACGTGGGAAAAGAGCGTGCCGTAGGTCACGTCGACCTTGTGCTGGGTGGCGAATTTCTCCACCACCTCGGCGCCGCGCCGGGGGTCCGTGCCGTCGTCCTCGACGACGATCTCGACCGGACGGCCGTTGATGCCGCCTTCCTCGTTGATGCGCTTCACCGCCGCCGCCGTCACGCGGTCGTACCAGCGGCCATAGGAGGCGCCGATGCCGGTGCGGTGCAGCTGCAGGCCGATGCGGATCGGCGCGGAGGTCTGCGCCTGGCTGTAGCGGACGAAGCCGGGAGCCGCGCCGGCAACAAGCCCCGCGCCCGCCGCAGCCCCCATGCCGATGAGCGTCGAACGCCGCGTCAGGCCCCTTGCCGGGGTGATGATCCGTGTCGTCATGTTTTTTCCTTCCCTGCACAGGACGTGCCGCGGCTCATCC
This sequence comes from Ensifer soli, assembly GCF_041928815.1. NCBI lineage: Bacteria > Pseudomonadati > Pseudomonadota > Alphaproteobacteria > Hyphomicrobiales > Rhizobiaceae > Ensifer > Ensifer soli. The sequence continues at coordinate 309,640 of NZ_JBHFEI010000005.1, forward strand.
GCCGGAACGCATTCGTTCGTCTGCGAACGAAGCAAAATCAATCGCTTCGCAGCCGGCTTTCCGCCGGCCCTTCTCCTGCCACAGGCGTCATCGAAGCGCCAGAGCGGCCGGGAATCGAGGCAGGAAGGGTGGCAAGGCGCAAATTTGCTGCCACGCAAACGAATTTCGCCGCGATGCATCAAAGACGGCCGGCCTGCCGACGGCGGCCGGCCGCAGAGGTGGCTCTTGCGGAAGGACGGCTTTTGCGGCCATCTGCCGGCCTTTGCCGGCGCGCGATCGCACCGGCGCCGCGATGACGGGCGCATCCGGCGCCGGGGAACACGACCGGATGCGCGCATTCGTGCGCAAACCAAAGCGCTGGGGAAAGCGGGTGGCAGCCATGACGGGACGCAGGACGATTTTTTTTGCCGCCGCCGTCTTTTCCCGCGAACGGACGGACAAGGTCCGCCGTCCGGGGCCGATGATGGCGCTTGCGGCCGCGCTCGCCGCGATCCTGCTGCCGCCGCAGGCGGCCTCGGCCCATGTCAGCGAACGCGGGCTCGTCATGCTGCTGCCGACCGGTTTCACCACCGCCGGAGCAGCGCTCGCCGTCGCCGCCTCCTTCCTGGTGCTGATGCTCGCGCCGGCAACGCTTTTCGAGCGCCTCCGCCGGTGGCGGCTCGTCCTCGTGCCGTTCAGGCCGCCGTCGCGCGCCTTCGCCAGCGCCGCGAGCCTCGCCGTCCTTGTCACCCTCGTAACGGTCGGCGCCGTCGGCCCGACCGATCCGGGCAGGAACCTGCTGCCGCTGACGCTGTGGTCGATCGTCTGGGTGGGGCTGACGCTGCTGCAGGCACTGACCGGCAACCTCTGGCCCTGGCTCAACCCGTGGACCGGCGCCTTCGCGCTGCTGCGCCGCGCGACGGGACGGCCGATCGGCAGAAAGGCGCGCCTTCCCCTCCCCCGGCGGCTGCGCTACGTGCCGGCGACCGGTTTCTTCCTCGCCTTCGCCTGGTATGAACTGGTGTCGCTGTCGCCGCAGGATCCGCGCGGGCTGGCGCTGGCCGTCTCGCTCTGGTGGCTCGTCCATGCCGGCGGCATCGCCATCTTCGGCGAGGCGGCCTGGATGCGCTTCGCCGAACCCTTCTCGATCCTTTACCGGCTGATCGGCATGCTGTCGCCGCTGGCGGTGGTGCGGTGCCGGCGAAGGCCGAGGCTCGCCCTCGTGATGCCGGGACGCCACTGCCTCTCCGCACCGCCCCTGCCGCCCGGCGGCACGCTCTTCCTCCTCGTCACGCTGTCGAGCGTCACCTTCGACGGGTTTTCCGCGACCTTCGCCTGGCTCGGCCGGCTCGGCATCAATCCGCTGGAGTTTCCCGGCCGCAGCGCGGTCGTGGAGGCCAACACGATCGGCCTTCTCGCGGCGGCGGCGCTGCTCCCGGCCGTCTTCCTCGCCGCCGTCCGCCTCGGATCAGCCCTCGCCGGAGGGCGTGAACTGCCCGCCGGCGCGCTGGTCTATTCGATCGTGCCGATCTCGATCGCCTTCCATGCGGCCCACTACCTGCCGGTTCTGCTCGTCAACGGCCAGTTCTTCCTTGCGGCCCTTTCGGATCCGCTCGGCACCGGCGCCGACCTGTTCGGCACCGCCGGGATCCACGTCTCCGATTCCTTCATGACCCATCTCGACGGCGCGCGCCGGCTCTGGACGGCGCAGACGGCGATCATCGCCGCCGGCCATGTCGTCGGCGTCGTGCTTGCCCACGGGCTGGCGCTCCGGACCCTGAAGACGGCGACGGCCGCGAGCCGGAGCCAGCTCCCGCTCGCGGCCGTCATGGTGTTCTACACCGTGTTCGGCCTCTGGCTGCTGTCGACGCCGGTCGCGTGACCGGCGCCGGCGGGCCGGTCAGTCGATGTCGAAGGAGACGCCCTGGGCGAGCGGCAATGCCTTCGAATAGTTGATCGTGTTGGTGGCGCGGCGCATATAGGCGCGCCAGGCGTCGGAGCCGGATTCGCGGCCGCCGCCGGTCTCCTTCTCCCCGCCGAAGGCGCCGCCGATTTCCGCGCCCGAGGTGCCGATATTGACATTGGCGATGCCGCAGTCGGAGCCCGCCACCGAGAGGAAGGTCTCGGCCTCGCGCATGTCGAGGGTGAAGATCGACGAGGACAGGCCGGCGGAGACGGCGTTGTGGTCGGCGAGCGCCGCATCGAAGTCGCTGTATGCCATCACGTAGAGGATCGGCGCGAAGGTCTCCTCCAGCACCGGCCCCGCCTGTGCCGGCATCTCGACCAGCGCGGGACGGGCGTAATAGGCGTCCGCCGACCCCGCATCGACGCGCTCGCCGCCGGTGACCGTGCCGCCCTGAGCCTTCGCCTCGGAGAGCGCCTTCTGCATGCCGTCGAAGGCGGCCTTGTCGATCAGCGGGCCGACGAGGGAGGACGTTTCCAGCGGATTGCCGACCGACACGCTCGCATAGGCCTTCTTCAGCCGCGGCACCAGCGCGTCGTAGACGCTTTCATGGACGAAGAGGCGGCGCAGCGTCGTGCAGCGCTGGCCGGCCGTGCCCATCGCACCGAAGGCGATGGCGCGCAGCGCCATGTCGAGATCGGCGCTCGGGCAGACGATGCCGGCATTGTTGCCGCCGAGCTCGAGGATCGAGCGGGCGAAGCGCTTGGCCAGGCGCGGGCCGACCTCGCGGCCCATCCGCGTCGAGCCGGTCGCCGAGACGAGCGCCACCTTCGGATGGTCGACCAGCACCTCGCCGGCGGCGCGGTCGCCGATCAGCACCTGCGAGAGATGGTCCGGGGCGTCGCCGAAGCGGGCGATCGCGCGTTCCAGGATCGCCTGCGAGGCGAGCGCCGTCAGCGGCGTCTTCTCCGAGGGCTTCCAGACGACGGAATTGCCGCAGACCAGCGCCAGCGCCGCGTTCCACGACCAGACGGCGACGGGGAAATTGAAGGCGGAGATGATGCCGACGACGCCGAGCGGATGCCAGGTCTCCATCATCCGGTGGCCCGGACGCTCGGTCGCGATCGTCAGGCCGTAGAGCTGGCGCGACAGGCCGACGGCGAAGTCGCAGATGTCGATCATCTCCTGCACCTCGCCGAGCCCTTCCGAGGGGATCTTGCCGGCCTCGATCGAGACGAGCCGGCCGAGATCGGCCTTGGCGGCGCGCAGTTCCTCGCCGAGGAGGCGCACGAGCTCGCCCCGGCGCGGCGCCGGCACCAGCCGCCAGGCACGAAACGCGGCGTCGGCGCGCCCGATGGCCGCGGCGGCATCTTGCGCCGAGACCGGCGCCAGATGGCCGATCGCCTCGCCGCTGACCGGACTGCGCGACACCATGCCGCCGCCGGTATAAAGCGTCTCGGCGACGCCGAGCCGGCCGAGGATGGCGGCGGCTTCCGCCGCCATGGTCGCCTTGGTGGATGCCTTGTCCATGTGTTCGTCTCCCATCGGGTTATCGGTTGTCGACGGCCGCGCGGCCGAAGCGGACGCTGCCGAGCGTGCCCGGCGAGGTCATCGCCTTCAGCCCCTCGGCCATCGCCTTGATAGTCTCCGGCGTGTAGCGGTCGTAATAGCTCTGGTTCTTGCGGCCGATCGCATGCTCGGCGCTGAAACTGCCGCCGAAACGCTCGACCGTCGCCTCGAAGACCCGGTCGCGCAGGCGCGCCTCGAAGCCCGGATCGCTCCAGAGCGGGCTGTCCTTCGGCACGGCGAGATTGAAATGCACGCCGCCGTCGCCGATATGGCCGAAGTCGCAGACGGCGATGCCGGGAAAGGCCTCGGCGATCTCCGCGCCGAGCGTGGCGCAGAAGGCGGTCACGTCGCCGCGGCGGAAGGAGAGGTCGAAGGCAATCAGCCGGCCCTTGTGCTTCACTCCTTCGGAGAGCGCATGGCGCAGCGCCCACATCTCCTCGGGCGGGCCGACGAAGGCATCGGCGAGCGGGGCTTCGGCCTGCTCCCAGATCTCCGCCAGCACCGCCTCCAGCATGTCGGAGAGCGGCTCCTCCCCCTCGCGCGGCGCCGAGGTGCGCGAGATCTCGGCGAGGATCAGGTAATCCGGGATCTCGCCGCCGCGAAACGGGTTCTTCAGCGACGGGACATGGTCGAGCGCGGCCGCGACCGCATTGCGCGACATGCCCTCGAAGGCGCTGAGCAGGCTGCCGAGCCGTTCTTCCATTTGGGCGAGCAGCAGCGGCACCGCCTCGGGTCCCGACGGCACGAGATAGGCCGTAGCGCTCTGGCGCGGCAGCCGCTCCAGCGACAGCGTCGCCTCGGTGACGATGCCGAAGGCGCCCGACGTGCCGATGAAGACCTGCTTCCAGTCGACGCCGGTATTGTTCTTGCGCAGGTCCGAGCCGAGCTGCAGGATCGTGCCGTCGCCATCCGCGAGCACGACGGTGAGCGACAGCACGTTGCGGCGCACGTCGCCATAGCGCAGGAACCGGGAGCCGCCGGTATTGGTGGCGATCATCCCGCCGATGCGCGGATCGGCCGACAGGTCGATCGGAAAGAACAGGCCGTGCGGCTCCAGCATCCGGTTGACGTCGGACAGGCGGAAGCCGGCATCGAGCCTGAGGCTTCGGTTCACCGGATCGAGGTCGAACCTGCGCGCCAGCCGGTCGAGGCTGAGCACCACGTCTCCTCCGGCGGCCGAAGGGGTGGAGCCGGAAACGAGGCCGGTATTGCCCGCCTGCGGGATGACGGCGATGCCGTCGCGGACGCAGACGGCGAGGACCGCCGAAACCTCCGCCGTGCTGCGCGGCCGCAGCACGGCCGCCGCCCTGCCCGCGTCATAGCGGGCGCCGGTCTCGTAAGGGCGCCGGTCGGCCTCGGCGGTGATCACGCCGGCCGATCCGAGGATCGCCTCGAAGGCATCGAGGACGGTCTGGTCGAGCGTATGCGCCACCGGCCTCACTCCGCCGCCATCGCGCCGGCAAGGCGCGACAGGCACCGGTCGATCGAGGCCTGCTCGATCGCGGCGTAATGGGCGAATTCGTCGAGCACGGCGGCGCCGAGCTCGTCCTCGAAGCGCGCCTTGTTCGGGTCGGCGGAAAAGGCCTGCGCCGCCGCGTCGCCGAGATTGGACTGGAAGATGCCGGCGGCGCTGACGGGCAGGAAATCCTCGTAGATCACCGGATCGAAGCGGACGAAGCCGGCCGCGACCAGCGCGTCGAGGTCCATGCCGGCGGCAGGCGCCCCGAACGCCGTGTCCGTCAGCGAATATTCGAAATAGCCGAGCCCTTCGGCGCGGATCTCCGCCCACGTGTCGGGAAAGGGCGAGAAGGCGTCGGCCAGCGCCGCGCGGTAAGCGTCGGCATTGGAACCGTCGGCCTTCGGCGGCACGAGCGCGCGAGAACGATCGAGCAGCGTGTCGTAGAGCACCCTGCCCTTGGGCGTCAGCGCGATGCCGCGGCTTTCGATCTCGCCGAAGCGGGCCGTGTGCGAGCCGGGCGTCCAGGTGCCGTCGGCGTCGCGGAAGGAGACGGGCTCCTCCAGCGCCTTGAACGAGGTCTGGCGCAAGAGGATCGGGCAGTTGCGCGCAGGCGGCCCCTCGACGACGGCCTTCGGCGCGATGCCGTGGTGAGGCATGCGCGCCTGCACGGCGTCGATGTCGAGGGTCCGCGGCGTCAGATGGTTGATGTGCGGTCCGCGGAAGGAGACGACATCGGCGACGAGCCGGTGCGCCGCATGCAGCCGCCGATAGAGCGCCGCCGGGACGGCGGCCCGGTCGTGCCAGCGGAAGGTTTCGAGGACCGCGAGGACGAAACGGTCAGCTTCCGCGCGCGTCAGCCCGCCCTTCGCCTCGAAGGTGGCGGTGAGCGCGGCGGCCTCGGCGGTGAAGATCGACCGCGCGGCCAGCACCGCTTCCGCCTCCGCCCGCAGCCCGGCATCGGCGATCAGGTCGAGGCGCAGCAGCGAGGTGAACACGCGGAACGGATTGCGGGCGAGCGCGGCGGCGCCAACGGGGCGGAAGGCGGTCGAATGGACCGGCACGCCGGACGCACTCAGGTCGTAATAGCCGACCGGCTCCATGCCCATGACCGCGAAGACGCGGCGCATCATCTTCAGCTCGGCGGGCGTGCCGAGCCGGATCGCGCCGTGGCGCTCGCCGGAAATGCGCTCGAGCCCGTCGGTCTGGCGGAGCTGGCCGGCAAGGGCGGGATCGCGCTCAAGCGTTTCCGCATTCACCGCCTTCACGAGATCCATCAGCGTGCCGTAGGCCGGTACCTCCGCGCGGTACATCGCCGACATCGCGGCGGAGAAGGCGGCGCGGATGTCGTCGGGCGACACGAAATTCAACTCTTGCATGGTCCGGACCCAAAAATTTCAGCGCAAAACAGCGATCATTCGATTTCGCGATCATATAGGATGGAATTATGCTTTGATCGCGACGTTTCTGACTAAGTTCATGCGAGGCCGGAATGAAGTTGAGCCGAAGGCTGGTTCCAGACGTCATCACGCTGCAGGCGTTCGAATGTGCGGCGCGCCATGGCAGCTTCACCCGGGCGGCAAGCGAACTCAATCTGACACAGAGCGCCGTCTCCCGCCAGATCAAGGACCTGGAGATCCAGATCGGCGCGCTGCTGTTCGAGCGGGTGCGCCAGCGCGTCGTGCTCTCGGCGGCGGGAGAGCGGCTGCTGCCGGAGGTGCGCCGGCTGCTCGCCCAGTCGGAGGACCTGATGGTGCGCGCCATGACCTCGGTGCAGGCGCGTTCCTCGCTGTCGATCGCCTGCCTGCCGACCTTCGGCAGCCGCTGGCTGACGCCGCGCCTACCGGATTTCCTCGCCCGCCATCCGGGCACGGTGCTGAACATCGTCTCCCATTCGAAGCCGTTCAGCTTCGAGGACGAGAATGTCGATCTCGCCATCCACCACGGCAAGCCGGTCTGGGCCCATGCCACCTGCACCTATCTGTGCAGCGAGATCATCGTGCCGGTCGCGAGCCCGGCGCTGATCGAACGCCTGTCCGAGCGGACGCCCACCGCGCTCGACGGGCAGCCGCTGCTGCAGCTCGCCACACGGCCGCGCCTCTGGGCGCAATGGTTCGAGGCGCGCGGCCTGTCGCTTTCCGGCGGCTTCACCGGCCACCGCTTCGACCAGTTCTCGATGGTGATCGAGGCGGCCGTCGCGGGATTGGGTTTCGCGCTGCTGCCGCGCTACCTGATCGGCCAGGAGCTGGCATCGGGACGGCTCGCCATCGTCTTCGACCTGCCGATGCGCACCGAATACGCCTATTACACCGTCGTTCCCGAGGCCAAAATGGAGAACCCGGCAAGCCAGGCCTTCCGCCGCTGGATCGCCGGAGAGGTCGAGGAAATCCTGCCGCCGGACTGATTCATCCGGATGCACGGGGAACCGATCGCCGCCTTGCGCATTGTCTTGCGCGTGCAATCGACGATTTCTCCCTCAACACCGGAAGCGCATGATGGAACGACGATCCTCACCCGGCCGCGGCCGGACCGTGACGACGCACGCATCCGAGGCCGGCCTCATCCGCAGATTCCGCACCCCGGCCAAAAAATGCCGTTTTCATCCCTCACGCGGCCGTGATAACGAGCGTGGCATTGCCTGCCCGAGTGTCCGCGGCCCCGTTCCGGTCCGCCCTGTCGTCGTGGCGGCGCTGCCGAGGCATGCGCCGCGCCGCTCCTGGCGGTGACGCTTCATGGCTGACGACGCCGCGGCACGAAGGATGCCGCCCAAACGACAGTCGGGCCGGCACGATGCCGTCGACGTTCCTGCCGATCAACCCCGCCTGGACCCAGATACAGAACCCATGCCGCCGCTCTCAACGCCGACCGCCTCCCCCCGCGACCAGGAGTCCAGGCCGATGGACTTCAACGATTCGATCCGCGCGACCTATTTCACGGTCGAGGAACTGCGCCAGCTCGGCGAGGACCTCGCGCAGAACGGCGCCACGGCTCTTCCCGGCTTCCGCCCCTTCGATTTCCGCGCCCGGCACAAGGAGAACGAGCGGGAGATCTTCCGCGTCTACAAGGTCGTCTCCGCCGATGTCGAGGCCGGGGCGACGATCACGCCCGCCGCCGAATGGCTGCTCGACAACCATTACGTCATCGAGGAGGCGATCCAGGAGGTCCGGCGCGATTTCCCGCGCAGGTTCTACCGCGAACTGCCGACCATCACCGTCGGCGGCGCGGAGATCCCGCGCACGATGGCGATGGCCTTCCTCTACGTCGCCCATACCCACAGCACCGTCTCGCGCGAGAGCCTCACCGAAATGGTCGAGGGGTTCCAGGCGCACAAGGCCTTCAAGATCGGCGAATTATGGGCGCTGCCCTCGATCCTGCGCTTCGTACTGATCGAGAACCTGCGCCGCATCGCCATCCGCGTCGACCGCTCGCGCGCCATGCGGCAGAAGGCGAACGAGGCCGCCGACCGCATCGCGCGCGAAAACGATCCGGACCGGCTGAAGGCGCTTCTCCCGCAGTTCGTCGCCGACACCGCCGACAACACCTTCGTCGCCCAGCTGCTCTACCGGCTGCGCGACGGCTCGCAATCGGCGAGCATCGTCATCAACTGGCTGGAAGAGCAGCTCGAGAACCGCGGCAGCGACATCGAGAGCGCGCTCGTCGCCGAACAGAACCGTCTTTCCTCCGGCAATGTCACGATGGGCAACATCGTGCGCAGCCTGCGCAAGATCGACGACACCGAATGGGCGGTCTGGGTCGAGAGCGTCAGCGTCATCGACGCGGCGCTGCGCGAGGGATCGGACTATACCCGCCTCGATTTCGGCTCGCGCAACAAGTATCGCGAGACGATCGAGAAGCTCGCCAAGCGCTCCGGCCACAGCGAGATCGAGGTGACCCGCACCGCGCTTGCCATGGTTGCGGAAATGGAGGCCGGTCCGGCCGAAGATGCCGCGCCGAATGTCGGCATGATGCTCGTCGGCCGCAGGCGTCTCGCGCTCGAGGCCCGCATCGGCTACCGCCCGACGGTGCTGCAGAAGGTCCTGCGCTTCAGCCGCCAGCTCGAATGGCTGGCGATCGCCGGGCCGAACGTCCTCCTCACCATTCTGGCGATGGTCGCGGTCTATGCCTTCATCAGCGCCATGGACATTCCGTCCGGCGCGGCGCTGATCATGCTGCTGCTGGTCGCCCTGCCGGCCTCCGAGGCGGCGACCGGCCTCTTCAACACGCTTGTCACCCTGCTCGTTCGCCCGACACGGCTCGTCGGCTACGAATTCCTCGACGGCATTCCCGCCGATGCCCGCACCCTCGTCGTCGTGCCCTGTCTCATCTCCCGGCGCGACCATGTCGACGAACTGGTGCGCAATCTCGAGGTCCACTACCTCGCCAACCCGAAGGGCGAGATTTCCTTCGCACTCCTCAGCGACTGGGCCGACAGCCCGGTCGAGGAGACGCAGGCCGACCTCGACGTCCTCGCCTATGCGCGCAGCGAGATCGAGGCGCTCTCGGCGCGCTACCGCCATGACGGGCGCACCCGCTTCTTCCTGCTGCACCGACGCCGCCTCTGGAGCGAATCCGAAGGCGTGTGGATGGGCTGGGAAAGGAAGCGCGGCAAGCTGCACGAGCTGAACCTCCTTCTGCGCGGCGACAGCGACACGACCTTCATCCTCGACAAGGAGACGGTGCTGCCGAGGGGCGTCCAGTACGTGATGACGCTCGACTCCGACACGCGCCTGATGCGCGACGCGGTGACCAAGCTCGTCGGCAAGCTCTCCCATCCGATCAACCGCCCGGTCATCGACGCGAAGACGCAGAAGGTGACGGCCGGCTACAGCATCCTGCAACCGCGCGTGACGCCCTCGCTGACGACCGGAAGCAACGCCTCGGCCTTCCAGCGCATCTTCTCGATCAACCGCGGCGTCGATCCCTATGTCTTCACCGTCTCCGACGTCTATCAGGACATCGCCGGGGAAGGCACCTTCACCGGCAAGGGCCTCTACCATGTCGACGCCTTCGAGGCGGCGCTGAAGGGCCGGATCGACGAGAACGCGGTGCTGAGCCACGATCTGCTCGAGGGTTCCTTCGCCCGCTGCGCCCTCGTCACCGATGTCGAGCTCGTCGAGGATTTCCCGACGCGCTACGAGGTGGAGATGTCGCGCCAGCATCGCTGGGCGCGCGGCGACTGGCAGCTCCTGCCCTATATGGTCGACCCCGCCAACGGGCTTTCCATGCTCGGCCGCTGGAAGATGTATGACAATCTCCGCCGCTCGCTGATCCCCTGCGCCTGGCTCGTCGCCTCGGTGATGGGCTGGTACTACATGCAGCCGGCCGAAGCGCTGGTCTGGCAGGCAGTGCTGATCTTCTCGCTCTTCGTCGCGCCCACCCTCTCCCTGATCAACGGCCTGCTGCCGCGCCGCAACGACATCGTCGCCCGGGCCCACCTGCATGCCGTGCTTTCGGAAATCCAGGCGGCGAACGCGCAGGTCGCGCTGCGCATCGTCTTCATCGCCCATTCGGCGGCGATGATGGCGGACGCGATCGTCCGTTCCCTCTACCGCACCTTCGTCTCGCGCAAGCTGATGCTGGAATGGCGCACCGCCGCCCAGGTGCAGAGCGCCGGCCATGGCGGCGTGCTCGACTATTACCGGGCCATGTGGGCCGCCCCGGCGCTCGCCATCGCCTCCGTCGCGCTCGCCGCCGTCTCCGACACCGGCCTGCCCTTCATCGGCGTTCCCTTCGCGGCGCTCTGGATCGTCTCGCCGGCGATCGCCTGGTTCGTCAGCCAGTCGGCCGAGACCGAGGACACGCTCGCCGTTCCCGAGGACGTCTCCGAGGCGTTGCGCCGGATCGCGCGGCGCACCTGGCGCTACTTCGAGCACTTCGTCAATGCGGAGCAGAATTTCCTGCCCCCGGACAATTTCCAGGAAATCCCCAACCCCGTGCTCGCGACGCGGACCTCGCCGACCAATATCGGCGTCTATCTCCTGTCGGTGATCTCCGCGCGCGACTTCGGCTGGATCGGCTTCGAGGAGACGATCCGGCGTCTGGAGCAGACGGTCGGCACGATCGACCGCATGCCGAAGTTCCGCGGCCATCTCTACAACTGGTATCGCACCGACACGCTCGACACGATGGAGCCGCGCTACGTCTCGGCCGTCGACAGCGGCAATCTCGCCGGCCACCTGATCGCCGTATCCTCGCTCTGCCGCGAATGGGCGGAGGCGCCGTCCGCCCATGTCCAGGGCAGCCTCGACGGCATCGGCGACGTCGCCGAGATCCTCGCCGAGGTGCTCGCCGGCCTGCCGGACGACCGGCGCACCATCCGGCCGCTGCGCCGGCAGATCGACGAGCGCATCGAGGGCTTCCGCAACGCGCTTGCCGCCGTGCAGCGCGAGCGCGAATTCGCGTCGCTGCGCGTCATCAACCTCGCCGTGCTCGCCCGCGACATCCACAAGCTCGCCGGCAATCTCGACCACGAGATCCGGACGGCCCACAGCGCGGCGATCGTCGACTGGGCACAGTCGCTGGTCAACACCTGCGAAGCCCATATCTCCGACAGCGTCTTCGACCTCGCCGCCATCGACGCGCTGCGCCAGCGCCTGGTGGTGCTGCGCGACCGCTCGCGCGACCTCGCCTTCTCGATGGACTTCTCCTTCCTCTTCCGCCGCGAGCGCCGGCTGCTGTCGATCGGCTACCGCGTCGCCACCGGCGAGCTCGACGAGGCCTGCTACGACCTGCTCGCCTCCGAGGCGCGCCTGACGAGCCTCTTTGCCATCGCCAAGGGAGATCTCCCGACCGAGCACTGGTACAAGCTCGGCCGGCCGATCGTGCCGATCGGCGCGCGCGGCGCGCTCGTCTCCTGGTCGGGTTCGATGTTCGAATATCTGATGCCGCCGCTCGTCATGCAGGAACGCCAGGGCGGCATCCTCAACCAGACCAACAATCTCGTCGTCGTCGAGCAGATCAACCACGGCCGCCGGCTCGGCACGCCCTGGGGCATCTCCGAGGCCGCCTTCAACGCCCGCGACCACGAGCTGACCTACCAGTACACCAATTTCGGCGTGCCGAAGCTCGGCCTGAAACGGGGACTCGGCCAGAACGCGGTGATCGCGCCCTATGCCTCGCTGCTCGCCTCCATGTACGATCCGAAGGCGGCGCTCGACAACCTCAAGCGGCTGCAGGCGCTCGGCGCGCTCGGCGAATACGGCTTCCACGACGCCGTCGACTTCACCCCGACCCGCGTGCCGGAGGGCCAGACCTGCGCCGTCGTGCGCAACTACATGGCGCACCACCACGGCATGTCGATCGCCGCCGTCGCCAATGTCGTCTTCAACGGGAGGCTGCGCGAGCTCTTCCATGCCGACCCAGTGATCGAGGCGGCCGAACTGCTGCTGCAGGAAAAGGCGCCGCGCGACATTCCGATCATCAACGCCAAGAACGATCCGGGCACGCTCGGCAAGGGCCAGGCCGATCTCCTGCGCCCGGAAGTGCGCACCATCGTCAATCCGCTGTCGAAGGAACGCCAGACGGTCTTCCTGTCGAACGGCCATTATTCGATCATGCTCACCTCGGGCGGTGCCGGCTACTCGCGCTGGAACGGCCAGTCGGTCGTGCGCTGGAAGCCCGACCCGTCCGAGGACCGTTACGGCACCTTCATCTTCCTGCGCGACACGGCGAGCGGCGCGTGGTGGTCGGCAAGCGCGGAGCCGCGCCGTGCCGAGGGCGAGAAGGCGACCGTCCGCTTCGGCGACGACAAGGCGGAATTCATCAAGACGGTCGGCACGCTGACGAGCGAGGTCGAATGCATCGTCGCCACCGAGCACGATGCCGAGGGCCGGCGCGTGACGCTTCTCAACACCGGCTCCGAGGACCGCTTCATCGAGGTCACCTCCTATGCCGAACCGGTGCTGTCGACAGACGATGCCGACAGCGCCCATCCGCTGTTTTCGAAGATGTTCCTCAAGACCGAGATCGGCAAGCGCGGCGACGTGATCCACGTCTCCCGCAACAAGCGTTCACCCTCCGATCCCGACATCGCCGTCGCCCACCTGATCACCGACAATGCCGGAAGCAGCCGGCATACGGAGGCCGAGACCGACCGGCGCGCCTTCATCGGCGTCGGCCGCACGCTCGCGGAGGCGCGCGCCTTCGACGAGGGCGTCGCGCTGTCCGGCACGGACGGCTTCACGCTCGACCCGGTGATGGCGCTGCGCCGCAGCGTGCGCGTTCCGGCCGGCAAGAAGGTGAGCGTCCTCTTCTGGACAATCGCCGCGCCGTCGCGCGCCGAGGTCGACCGTGCCGTCGACCGCTATCGCCATCCCGACAGCTTCAACCACGAGATGGTCCATGCCTGGACCCGCAGCCAGGTGCAGATGCGCCAGGTCGGCGTGACCTCGCAGGAGGCGGCGAGCTTCCAGACGCTCGGCCGCTATCTCACCTATCCCGACATGCAGCTTCGCGCCGATCCGGCCGCCGTGCGCGCCGGCCTCGGCCGCCAGTCGGCGCTCTGGCCGCTGGCGATCTCGGGCGATTTCCCGATCTTCGTGCTGCGCATCAACGACGACGTCGACCTCGGCATCGCCCGCGAGGCGCTGCGCGCGCAGGAATATCTGCGTGCCCGCGGCGTCACCGCCGACCTCGTAATCGTCAACGAACGCGCCTCCTCCTATGCGCAGGACATGCAGCACGCGATCGACGGCATGTGCGAGAACCTGCGGCTGCGCGGGCTCTCCGACGGGCCGCGCCAGCATATCTTCGCCGTGCGCCGCGACCTGATGGACGCGGCGACCCTGGCGACGCTGATGGCCGCCGCGCGCGCCGTCTTCCATGCGCGCAACGGCACGCTCGCCGACCAGATCGCCCGGGCGGGCTCGCTCTTCTCCTTCACGCTGCCAGGCCAAACCGGCGAGGACGAGGCGGGGACGGACGCCCTGCCGGCGCCTGCCCGCAGGCTAGCCCCCGCGACGCCGGTCGCGGTCGCCGGAGACGGTCTCGATTTCTGGAACGGCCATGGCGGCTTCTCCGATGAGGGCCGCACCTATGTGGTGCGCCTGACGGGCGGCGAGACGACGCCCCACCCGTGGATCAACGTCATCGCCAACCAGAATTTCGGCTTCCACGTCGCCGCCGACGGCGCCGGCTTCACCTGGAGCCGCAACTCGCGCGACTACCAGCTGACGCCCTGGACCAACGACCCGGTCGTCAACCGGCCGGGCGAGGCGATCTTCGTGCGCGACATGGTCAGCGGCGCCGTGCTGACGCCCTATGCAGCCCTGTCGCGCGATCCCGGCATCCTGTTCGAGGCGCGCCACGGTTTCGGCGTCTCGGCCTTCGAAAGCGAGCAGGAGGGCATCCGCCTGACCGCGACGCAGACGGTCGACCGCGACCTGCCGGTGAAGCTCACCCGCCTGTCGCTCGAAAACCGGACGGAGCGTGCCCGCACCCTGCGCGTCTATGCGGCGGTGGAATGGGTTCTCGGCAACAACCGCGCCCGGACCGCGCCTTTCGTGCTGTCGAGCGGGGGCGAGGACGCCCTTTTCGCCACCAACCCCTACAGCATCGACTATGGCGGCCGCACCGCCTTCCTCGCCGCGACCGGCGCCCCGGTGACGAGCCTGACGGCGAGCCGGCGCGAGTTCATCGGCAGGACCGGCAGCATCGTCGCCCCGATGGCGGTACTGAACGGCGATGCGCTTTCCGGCACCACCGATGCCGCCGGCGATCCGGCGGCGGTGATCGCCCTCGACGTCACGCTCGCCCCCGGCGACGTCAAGCACCTCACCCTCCTTCTCGGCGATGCCGACGACGCGGAAGGCGCGTCCGGCCTGCTGGAAAAGGCGAAGGCGCTCGACGTGGACGGCGTGTGCCAGGCAGCGGCCCGGTTCTGGGACGGCTTTGCCGGCACGCTGCAGGTGGAGACGCCCGACCGCGCCTTTGACCACATGGTCAATGGCTGGCTGCCCTACCAGAGCCTCGGCTGCCGCATCCTTGCCCGCTCCGCCTTCTATCAGGCGAGCGGCGCCTACGGTTTCCGCGACCAGCTGCAGGACACGCTCGCCTTCCTGATCCACGACCCGGACCTCGCCCGCCGGCAGATCCTCAACGCCGCCGGCCGGCAGTTCCCTGAGGGCGACGTGCAGCACTGGTGGCTGCCGGGGACGGGGGCCGGCGTGCGCACCCTGATCTCCGACGACGTCGTCTGGCTCGGCTATGCGGCGGCGCGTTACTGCACCGTCACCGGCACGACCGGCATTCTTGGCGAGGCGATCCCCTTCATCGAGGGGCTGGCGCTGGAGCCTGGTCAACACGACAGCTTTTTCCAGCCGAACGTCTCGCAGGACACCGCCGATCTCTACGAACACTGCGCCCGCGCCCTCGACCTCGCGATCGCCCGCCGCGGCGACAACGGCCT
Source organism: Ensifer soli (assembly GCF_041928815.1). Classification (NCBI taxonomy): domain Bacteria; kingdom Pseudomonadati; phylum Pseudomonadota; class Alphaproteobacteria; order Hyphomicrobiales; family Rhizobiaceae; genus Ensifer; species Ensifer soli. The sequence continues at coordinate 324,952 of NZ_JBHFEI010000005.1, forward strand.
GCCGCTGATTCTCGGCGGCGACTGGAACGACGGCATGAACCGCGTCGGCATCGAGGGGCGCGGCACCAGCGTCTGGCTCGGCTGGTTCCTGGCGGCGACGCTGCGCGCCTTCCTGCCGCATGCCGAGCAACGCGGCGACACCATGCGCCTCGAACGCTGGACCAGCCATCTCGATGCCCTCAAGGCGGCGCTCTCCTCGACGGGCTGGGATGGCGGCCATTACCTGCGCGGCACCTTCGACGACGGCACGCCGCTCGGCGCCTCGCGCAACGAGGAATGCCGCATCGACTCGATCGCCCAGTCTTGGAGCGTGCTCTCCGGCGAGGGCGAGCCCGAGCGGTCGCAAAAGGCGATGGACGCGGTGATGACGACGCTTGCCGATGCGGAACACGGCATCATCCGCCTGTTCACGCCACCCTTCGAGAAGACCCCGCGCGATCCCGGCTATATCAAGGCCTATCCGCCGGGCGTGCGCGAGAATGGCGGGCAATACACCCATGCGGCCACCTGGGTCGTGCTGGCGCTCGCCGAGCTCGGCCGCGGCGACGAGGCCTACCAGGCCTTCTCGATGATCAACCCCGTGAACCATGCGCTCGATCCGGCCTCCGCCGAAACCTACCGGGTGGAGCCCTATGTGGTCGCCGCCGACATCTATGGGGAAGGCGCGCTGATCGGCCGCGGCGGCTGGACCTGGTATACGGGATCCGCCGGCTGGCTCTATCGCGTCGGCATCGAAGGCATTCTCGGCATCCGCAAGGAGGGCGACCGCCTATTCGTCCGTCCCGTACTGCCCACCGCCTGGGACGGCTACACGGCACGCCTCCGGCTCGACGGGCAGGACCTTGAGATCGTGGTGACGGGTAACGGTAAAAACGTCGCACCCACGGTGACGATCAATAAAACTGTCACAAATCCCGACGAAGGTCACCTGCTGACGGCACGCTGACCCCGGCCGGACCTCCGCCCTCCGGCCTGTTTTCCGGGGGCGAATGTCCGGTCGATACGGTCGCGCGGCCCTCATGCGAGGAGCGACCGGACCACCATGCTTCAGAAAACCGCCGCGGAGCCGAGGGTCACCGCGATTCCTCCCCCGCGCGACACGCGCCTTGACGTGTTCCGGGCGCTCTGCCTGCTGTCGATCTTCATCAACCACGTCCCAGGCCAGTATTTCGAATATCTGACCCACAAGAATGCCGGCTTTTCCGATTCGGCCGAGGCCTTCGTGCTGATCTCGGGGCTCGCCGTCGGGCTCGCCTATGCGCCGAAATTCACCGCCGGCCACCGGCTCGCCGTCACCGTCCGGATCTGGCGGCGGGCGCTGACGCTCTATGTCGCCCATATCATGACCAGCATCGTCACGCTGGCGATCTTCGCCGGCGCGGCGCTCTATTTCGGCCGGCCCGATATCCTGAGCGAGATCAACATACGGCCCATGGTCGATCACACCGAACAGGGCGTCGTCGCCATGGTGCTGCTCGGCCACCAGCTCGGCTACAACAACATCCTGTCGATGTATGCGGTGCTGTTCCTGATGCTGCCGGGCATTCTCTTCCTCATGAACCGGAGCATGGCGCTGGTGATCGTCCTTTCCGGCCTTCTCTGGCTCGTCGCCGGCATCGGCCCCGTCGTGCCGCCGAACTTCATGGACGAGGGCTACTGGTTCCTCAACCCGTTCTCCTGGCAGTTCCTGTTCGTCATCGGCATCGCCGCGATGGTCCATGTCCGGCGGGGTGGGGCGCTGCCGCGCCACCCGGCGCTGATCGCGCTCGCCGCCGCCTATGTCGGTCTGTCCTTCGTCTGGGTGGTGTTCTCCTGGTGGGACATCGATCTTTCCTATGGGCTGCCGGCCGTCCTCACCGGCTTCGACAAGACCTTCCTGTCGACGCCGCGCCTCCTGCACGTTCTGGCGCTCGCCTATCTGATCGCGGTCGTTGCGCCGCTGAACCGCGCTGCGGCGCTCAGGATCGACCATCCTCTGGTCGCGATCGGCCGCCATTCGCTGCCGGTGTTCATCTTCGGCACGATCCTCGCGATGATCGGCCAGGTCGTCGTCTTCGTCACAGACAGAAACGCACCGATCGGCACCGCCTTCGTCGCCGCCGGCCTCATCCTCCATGTAGTCTATGCCCGCTATCTCGATGCGATCCAGTCGCTCGGCAGGAGCAGGGTAACCGCGCCCGGCTGAGGAGCGGACGCGCGGGCGATGCGGCGGACGTGCGGCGCGCGCTGCTGCACGCTTCCGATCGAGGCGCCCATGCCTTCCGGTTGGCGCAAGGCTCCGCCGGGGCGCGATCGCGCTTGGCGCGTCATGGGGAAAAAGGCGAGGCCGCGGGGAGCGTCCGCCGGCATAGGGAGGACGATATACAGATCTCCGTTGAACCGGATCCAACGGAATGCCAGGTTGTTCAAATGCTGCGCCATGGCCCTGCGCCGCAGGGAGCGCCCCTCCGGAAAGGCTCTATCTCTCTGTTTTAACGCATTGTCCGGACGTCAGATCCGATGCGGATTTGACTGGAAAAACCCTAGTTTCGGACCTCGTCATAGGGGATGGCGAAGACGCGGTCGTCGAGCTTGAGGCCGGTGGCAACGTTGAAGATCATCACCGACGTGTCCTTCTTCTGCGCGTCGGTGATCGTCCACTGGCGCAATTCGTAGGTCTTCGGGTCGAACATCATCGTGATGGTGGAATCGCCGAAGATGCTGCGGTCGCCGAGCACGATGGTGATGAGGTCGGGATCCTCCTTCACCTGGCGCACCGTCTTGCTGCTGAGATCGATCTTGTCGCCGAGGAGAAGGTTCAGCGGCGTCTTCGACAAGGGGTAGAGATCCCACGTCTTCAGCTTGCGATTGCCGATGACGACCGCCTTGCCGTCGGCGATGACGCGCATCGGCGAGGGATCCTCGTAGTTGAAACGGATCTTGCCCGGCCGGCTGATGTAGAACTTGCCGCCCGTCTGCTCGCCGCGCGGCCCGAACTGGACGAATTCGCCGCTCATCGTCTTCACCGAGGCGAAATGGTCGGCGATGCTCTGGGCGATCGTGTTCTGCTGCGCCAGCGCGAGATCCGGCACGCCGAAGGCCGCCAGCATGCCGAACGCCGTGAGGCCGGCCACGAAGCGGCGGCGCGACGACGACGCGGCAAGGAGGGGGGACCCGGTCGCTTCGGTATGCATGGTGAACGTCTCCTTCGTGTTCGTCGATGATGTGGCGCGCAAGTGCGGCGCCTTCAAGGCCTGCGCGCCTTCGATGCCGGCGCCGGCAGCGCCACCGCCTGTCCTGCCGAATGCGCCTGCCCGTGATCGGGGGCGGTCTCCGGTTCCGGAGCGATCCGCTGCGGCCCGGAAAGCACGGAAGCATCTCCCGTCAGATCCGGATCGGAGTGTGCGTCCCGAAAATCCGTGGAAACAGAGACATAGAGCATTCCCTGTGAACCGGTGATCGCCGGACATGGGCTAGCGGCCGACGATCCCGTCCTCGGTCGGAACCAGGATCTCGCGCTTGCCCGCATGATTGGCCGCGCCGATGATGCCTTCCCGCTCCATCCGCTCAATCAATGAGGCGGCGCGGTTGTAACCGATGCCGAGGCGGCGCTGGACATAGGAGGTCGAGGCCTTGCCGTCGCGCAGCACGACCGCGACCGCCTGGTCGTAGGGGTCGTCCGATTCCTCGAACGAGCCCGGGCCGCCGCCGAGCGCGCCGCCCTCCTCGTCGTCCTCCTCGGTCACGGCATCGAGATAGTCGGGCGCGCCCTGCGACTTCCAGTGGGCGACGATGTCCTCCACCTCCCGGTCGGAGACGAAGGGGCCGTGCACGCGCTGGATGCGGCCGCCGCCGGCCATGTAGAGCATGTCGCCCTGACCGAGCAACTGCTCGGCGCCCTGCTCGCCGAGGATGGTGCGGCTGTCGATCTTCGACGTCACCTGGAAGGAGATGCGCGTCGGGAAATTCGCCTTGATCGTGCCGGTGATGACGTCGACCGACGGGCGCTGCGTCGCCATCACCACATGGATGCCGGCGGCGCGCGCCATCTGGGCGAGCCTCTGGATCGCGCCCTCGATGTCCTTGCCGGCGACCATCATCAGGTCGGCCATCTCGTCGATGATGACGACGATGTAGGGCAGCGGCTGGAGGTCGAACTCCTCCGTCTCGTACATCGCCTCGCCGGTCTGGCGGTCGAAGCCGGTCTGCACGGTGCGCGAGATCGCCTCGCCCTTCTCCAGCGCCTGCTCGACGCGGGAATTGAAGCCGTCAATGTTGCGCACGCCGATCTTCGACATCTTCTTGTAGCGTTCCTCCATCTCGCGCACGGTCCATTTGAGCGCGACGACGGCCTTCTTCGGATCGGTGACCACGGGGGAAAGCAGGTGGGGAATGCCGTCATAGACGGAGAGTTCGAGCATCTTCGGGTCGATCATAATCAGCCGGCACTGCTCCGGCGTCATCCGGTAGAGCAGCGACAGGATCATCGTGTTGATCGCCACCGACTTGCCCGAGCCGGTGGTGCCGGCGACGAGGAGATGCGGCATCTTGGCGAGATCGGCGATGACCGGCTCGCCGCCGATCGTCTTGCCGAGCGCCATGGCGAGGCGGGCATTGCTGGTCTCGAAGTCGCGGCTGCCGATCATCTCGCGGAAGTAGACGGTCTCGCGGCGCTGGTTCGGCAGCTCGATGCCGATCGCGTTGCGGCCCGGCACGACGGCGACGCGGGCGGCGATCGCGCTCATCGAGCGGGCGATGTCGTCGGCAAGGCCGATGACGCGCGAGGACTTGATGCCGGGCGCGGGCTCGAGCTCGTAGAGGGTGACGACCGGGCCGGGGCGGACATGGATGATCTCGCCCTTGACGCCGAAATCGTCGAGCACGCCTTCCAGCATGCGGGCATTCTGTTCCAGCGCGTCGGCGGAGAGCGTGGCGTCCCGGCCGATAAGCTTCGGCTCGGCGAGGAAGGCGATCGAGGGCAGGGCGAAGCGCCCCTCCCCGCCCTCGTCCTCGTCCGGGAAGCGGCGGCTCATCTCCGGTCGGGGCGAAGGCGTGGCGACCCGCGTCGATGTCGCGCGCGCGGCCGGCTTGCCCCGCATGGGCGACGGGGCGGGCCCGTCCTCGTCCGGATCGTCGTCGAAGGCGACCGTGTCGTCGTCGAACGCGATGTCGCGGCGTTCGCCGCGCGGGCGCGACGGGGAGCCGTCGAGCGATGGCTCGATCCGGTCGGCGGCCAAACGCGGGCGGGAGGGTTCGTTCAGCGTGCCGAACTCGTCGTCGTTGAAATCGTAGGGCTCCTCGATCTCGCGGCGACGCAGGGCGCCGGCGACGCCGAAGACGCGGCGCAGCCGCGCCGAGGCGGTGTAGCGCATGTGGGCGATCGCGCCCATGAACAGGACGAAGGGCCCCTCGCCGTCGTCGTCGGCATCGTCCGGCTTGACCGTGCGCGCCTTGCTCGCCGGAATCCGCTCCTCCGTGACGGGAGCGGACGGCGGCGCGACGCCGAAGAGGCCGGCGCTGTAGACAAGCAGGATCGCGGCCGGCACGGCGAGCAGGCCGCCCAGCGTCAGCGCGAAGGCGCCGGTCGGGAAGGCGCCGGTGAAGAGCGCCGGCACCCGGAGAATCATGTCGCCGAAGACGCCGCCGAGGCCGTTCGGCAGCGGCCAGGTCACCGGCGCCGGGACGCAGCTCAGCGCGGCGGCGGCGGCGACGGCGCCGAGGAACCAGCAGATCCCCCGCTTGATCACCTTGTCGAACGGCTTGCCGCCGATCAGCACGAGGGCCCAGGCGACGACGGGCAGGAGCGCCAGCACGCTGGCGATGCCGAAGAACTGCATCATCAGGTCGGCGAAGATCGCGCCCGGCCGGCCGAGGATGTTGGAGGCCGGCATGTCGGTGGCGTAGGAAAGGCTCGGATCGGCGACGTTCCAGGTCGACAGCGCGGCGATCGCCAGCGCCAGGCCGATGAAGACCGCATAGCCCGTCAGCGCCACCGCCTGGCGCCACAGGAAGGTGGAGAGAACGAAGCGCGTCGCCCGGTTGTCGATCGCTGCCGGATTGCTCCTCATCGTCATGTCTGTCGCCCGGTTGGAAGATCCGGCGCATGCCTGCGCCAGCCATCACCCTAGGCCGAAGACGGTTAATGCCGAATTAACCATGACGCCCGAGATCTGCCTTGGCGTAGAGCCCGGCCGACGAAAAAAGCCCGGATCTTTTGGATCCGGGCGAAGGGCGGCCTTTCGGCCGCGACGGGACGGTGGACGGCGCCGCCTCTTGGAGCGGCGCCGGAATTCTCAGCTGTGATAGGCCGCTTCGCCGTGCGACGACAGGTCGAGACCTTCGCGCTCGGCCTCGACCGGCACGCGCAGGCCGACGACGACGTCGACGATCTTGTAGAGGATGGCCGAGACGACCGCGCACCAGACGATGGTGATCAGCACCGCGACGATCTGGGTGTAGGTCTGCGAAGCGATCGAGAAGTCCTCGGCGCCCGTGCCGCCGAAGACCGGGGCCGTCAGGATGCCCGTGGCGACGGCGCCGATGATGCCGCCGACGCCATGAACGCCGAACACGTCTGCCGTGTCGTCATAGCCGAACTTGTTCTTGATGGTCGAGCAGAAGATGTAGCAGACCGGCGAGGCGATCAGGCCGAGCACGATCGAACCGATCGGGCCGACGGAACCGGCGGCCGGGGTGACGGCGACGAGGCCGGCGATCATGCCCGAGGCAGCGCCGAGCATCGAGGCCTTGCCGCGGGTGAAGGTTTCCGCAAGGCACCAGGCGACAATCGCGCCGGCGGTGGCAAGGAAGGTGTTGATCGTGGCGAGAACCGCGCCGCCGGAGGCTTCGAGGTTCGAACCGGCGTTGAAGCCGAACCAGCCGAACCACAGCATGGCGGCACCGACGAGGGTGAGCGTCATGGAGTGGGGGGCCATCATGTCCTTGCCGTAGCCGGTACGCTTGCCGACCATGATCGCACCGACGAGACCGGCGATGCCGGCATTGATGTGAACGACGGTGCCGCCGGCGAAGTCGAGCGCGCCCATGTTGAAGATCAGGCCCGAGGCGTCCCAGACCATGTGGGCGATCGGGAAGTAGACGAAGGTCGCCCACAGGATGCAGAAGAGCACCGCCGCGGAGAACTTGATGCGCTCTGCGAACGCGCCGACGATCAGCGCGGGCGTGATCGCCGCAAAGGTCATCTGGAAGGCGATGAAGGCGTATTCGTAGATGACGACGCCGTCGGTGAAGGTCGCGGCCGTGCTGTCGAGCGTCACGCCGGAGAGGAACAGCTTGCCGAAGCCGCCGAAATAGGCGCTGGTCGAGCCGCCGAAGGCGAAGGAATAGCCGTAGACGACCCAGACGATCATCATCGCGGCGCCGATCACCGTGCACTGCATCAGCACCGACAGCATGTTCTTGGCGCGCACGAGGCCGCCATAGAACAGGCCGAGGCCCGGGATCAGCATGAAGAGCACCAGGATCGTGGCGAGATACATGAAGGCCGTATCCGCCTTGTCCGGCACGGGCGCGGCGGCGACAGCCTCGGCGGCGGCCGGAGCGGCGTCCTGGGCGAAGGCGACGACGGGCGCGAGCGTCGCGGCGAGGGCGCCGGCGCCAAGGCGTCCGAGAGAGGTGGCAAGTTTAAATGAGGACATCGATAAAAAGCTCCCTGAACGGTCTTGGCTTACAGCGCTTCGGTGTCGGTTTCGCCGGTACGGATGCGCACGGCGTGGTCGATCGAGTAGACGAAGATCTTGCCGTCGCCGATCTGGCCGGTCTTGGCGGAGGCGGCGATCGCCTCGACCGCCTTGTCGACGATCTCGCTCGCCACGGCGATCTCGATCTTGAGCTTGGGCAGGAAGCTGACGGCGTATTCGGTGCCGCGATAGATTTCCGTGTGGCCCTTCTGCCGGCCGTACCCCTTGACCTCGGTGACGGTCAGGCCCTGAATGCCGACCGCCGTGAGGGCTTCGCGAACCTCATCGAGCTTGAACGGCTTTATAATCGCCATCACAATTTTCATCTGGTTTCCCATCCTTCGTGTTCACGCCGGCGCTTCAGCCGTCTTTCAAAGCCGTGACATGCGCGTGCGCATCGCCGAGCCGCCCCTTGCTATACAAGGGGCGTGCCAACTGGCGCCGGTGCTGTTAACCGGCTGATAAGACATGAAAAAGTCACGATTGGCGAAAAACGCCCGGAAAAGCGCCAGAAAAACACCGGAACAAACGTCTAAAAAATATGCAAATTTGTTTTTTTGATCAAAATTTACTCAGTTGCCTTTTTCCGAATCAACCCCTCCTGGGCGACGGAGGCAATCAGCCGGCCGCCCCGGTCGAAGAGGCTGCCCCGCGTCATGCCGCGCGCGCCGGACGCGCTCGGACTGTCCTGGGCGTAGAGCAGCCAGTCGGAGAGGTCGCACGGCCGGTGAAACCACATGGCGTGGTCGAGGCTCGCCACCTGGAGGTCGCGATCGAAGACCGAGGTGCCATGCGCATAGAGCGCGGTGTCGAGCAGCGTCATGTCGGAGAGATAGGCGAGCACGGCGGCCTGCAGGGCGCTGTCGCCCGGAACGGCGGCAGCGGCGCGGATCCAGACATTCTGCACCGTGTCGCGCCCGTCGCGGGAGACATAGCGCGAAAGCGAGGCCGGCCGGATCTCGACAGGCCGCGGCCGCTCGAAATAGGCGCGGATCGCCGGCGGCGCGGCGGAGAGATAGCGCGCCCGGAACTCGTCCTCGCCCGGCAGCGTGTCTGGGTCGGCCAGGTCCGGCATGGCGATCTGGTGCTCGAACCCGTCTTCCTCGATCTGGAAGGAGGCGGACATCGCGAAGATCGCCTTGCCGTGCTGGCTCGCCACGACGCGGCGCGTGGTGAAGCCGGCGCCGTCGCGGATGCGGTCGACCTCGTAGAGGATCGGAACGGAGGGGTCGCCCGGCCGGATGAAATAGGCATGCAGCGAATGGACGGGGCGCTCCGCCGCAACGGTGCGCTGCGCCGCGACGAGCGCCTGGCCGATCACCTGGCCGCCGAAGACGCGCTGCCAGCCGACATCCGGGCTGACGCCGCGGAACAGATCGGCCTCCAGCGTCTCGAGGTCGAGCGTGGCGACCAGCGTCGCCATCGCCTGCGCCTTGGTCTGAAGGTGCGGCATTCGGGCTGACCCTCCTCGGGTAGGAACGGCATGGCGGATGGTCTATAATGCCGGGACGCGATGCTCAAGCGGGCGACCCCGCATGCGGAGATGAGACGATGATCGATGTCCTGATCGCGGGAGGCGGCTATGTCGGCCTGTCGCTTGCCGTTTCCATCAAGAAGGCCGCGCCGCATCTCGACGTCCGCGTCGTCGACGGGGCACCGGAGGGCGCCTGGCAGCGCGACGGCCGCGCCTCCGCCATCGCGCCGGCGGCGGCGCGCATGCTGGATGCGCTCGGCCTCTGGCAGGATATCGTGCGCGACGCCGAGCCGATCCGGCGCATGGTGATCACCGATTCGCGCACCGCCGATCCCGTGCGCCCGGTCTTTCTGACCTTCGAGACGACGGAGGAGCCAGGGGGCGCCATTGCCCATATGGTGCCCAATCCGGTGCTGGTCGGGGCGCTGCGCCGCAGCTGTGCCGCGCTGGACCTTCCGCTCTCCGCCTCGACGCCCGTCTCCGGCTTCTCCGTCGAGCCGCACGGCGTCACCGTTGCGACCGGCGGGACAACGCAACGCGCGCGGCTGCTCGTCGCCTGCGACGGCGTCCGTTCCGCCCTGCGCAGCGCCGCCGGGATCCGCACCGTCGACATCGATTACGGCCAGTCAGGCATCGTCTGCACAGTCGAGCACGAACGGCCGCACGAGGGCGTCGCCAACGAGCATTTCCTCCCCGCCGGCCCCTTCGCCACGCTGCCGCTTCCCGGCAACCGCTCGTCGCTGGTCTGGACCGAGCGGACGGCCGATGCCGAGCGCCTGGTCGCCGCCGACGACCTCGTCTTCGAGGAGGAACTGGAACGCCGCTTCGGCCATGTCTTCGGAACGCTCCGCGTCACCGGCGGCCGCCGTGCCTTTCCGCTCGGCCTGACGCTCGCACGCGACTTCGTCCGGCCGCGCCTTGCCCTTGCCGGCGATGCCGCGCACGGCATCCATCCGATCTCCGGACAGGGCCTCAATCTCGGCTTCAAGGACGCGGCCGCGCTCGCCGAAACGATCGTCGACGCCGAGCGCCTCGGCCTCGACATCGGTGCGCTCGACGTGCTCGAACGCTATCAGCAATGGCGCCGTTTCGACACGGTGCGCATGGGCGTGACGACGGATGTGCTGAACCGGCTGTTCTCCAACGACGTGACGCCGATCCGGGTATTGCGCGACGTCGGCCTCGGCCTCGTCGACCGGATGCCGTCGCTGAAGGCGATGTTCATGCGCCAGGCCGCGGGCGTCGCCGGCGGCGGACCGAAGCTGCTCGCCGGCCAGCCGATCTGACGGGGCCGCCGGCGGGAACCGTGCCGCCCCCGAAGCGCTCAGTCGGTGAGATTGCGCGCCTCGGAAACCAGCATGATCGGGATGCCGTCGCGGATCGGATAGGCGAGCCTTGCGCGCTCCGAGACCAGTTCGTTGGTGTCGGCATGATAGGAGAGCCGCGCCTTGGTCAAGGGGCAGACGAGAAGCTCGAGCAGCTTCGGATCGACCGTGCTCGTCCTGCCGTCCATTGTCGTACTCCTACTGCAGCGTCGAATCGAAATCGCCGAAATTGCGCGCCAGCACGATTTCCGTGATCGCGATCAGGGTTTCCGCCCGCGTCTTGAGATCCGGCGCCTCAAGCAGCGCCTGCTTCTCGGCCGGCCCGTAGGGCGACATCATCGCCATGGAGTTGACGAGCGTCATGTTGCTCGCCCGCTCGACGCTCTCCCAGTCCGCCTCGAGCTTGTTGGCGTCGAGATAGGCCTTGAACGTCGCCAGCAGCGAGGCCCGATCGACCTGGCTGTCATCCTCGGGAAAGTCGAGGTCGCCGAGGAACGGGGCTGTGCGGAACGTGCGGTAGGGCGCTGCCGACGCCACCTCCTCGATCAGGCGGAAACGGCAGATGCCGGTCAGCGACACGAGGTAGCGGCCGTCGCCGGTTTCACCGAACGAGGTGATCCGTCCCATGCAGCCGACCTGACAGAGATCGTCGATCTGGACGCCGCCGGAACCCTCCCGAACGACGCCCGACGCCGGCTGCACGAGGCCGACGATGCGGTTACCGGCGATCGCATCGTCGAACATCGTGAGATAGCGCGGCTCGAAGATGTTTAAGGGAAGCTGGGCGCCGGGCAGGAGCAGGGCGCCCGTCAAGGGAAAGACGGGCAGTGTCGTCGGAAGATCCTTCGCCCCGAGGTAGCGTGCGTTGCCGATCTGCATTCTGGCGTCCATTTCCGGCGGGAATCACACCCGCCCTCCCCGCGAAGCCGGCCTCCGGCTTCGACATCATGGAAATGGGCTTCCGGGCGCAAATCTCAAGGTCCGCCCGGACGCTCCGGTCAGGAAAACAGCATGGAGGAGAGCCGGCGCCGGGCATTGATGGTCACGGGATCCTTGGCGCCCCAGACCTCGAACAGTTGCAGGAGCTCGCGCCGCGCGCCGTCGTCGTCGAAGGCGCGGTCCTTCCTCATGATCGTCAGCAGATGATCGGCCGCCGCCTGCCGGTCGCCGAGCGCGTTGCGGATCTTGGCGAGCTTCAGACGCGCGTCGTGATCGTCCGCATCGGCGGCAAGGCGCTGTTCGAGTTCAGCCGGATCGCCGAACTTGCGCGCCTCCTCGAAGAGGCCGAGCTTCTTCTGAACGGCGGCCACGGCCGCATCCTTCGCTGCCTCCTCGGGCACGCCGTCGAGCACGCCGCGGGCCTCCTCGAGCCTGCCGAGCTCGACCAGGCTGCCGGCGAGCCCGGCGATCGCGCCCGCATGGCCGGGCTCGGCATCCAGAACGGCACCGAAGAGGCCGGCCGCGTTCTCGTGATCGCCCGCTTCGGCAAGCGCCGCCGCCTCGGCGAGAACCGCGTCGATCTCCGCCTGGCGCTCGTCGACCGCCGGACCGGCGATGCGGTCGATGAACTGGCGGATCTGGCTTTCCGGCACGGCGCCCATGAAGCCGTCGACGGGGCGGCCGGCGGAAAAGGCGATGACGGCCGGGATCGACTGGATGCCGAGCTGTCCGGCGATCGAAGGATGGTCGTCGATGTTCATCTTCACGAGCCGGACACGGCCGGCGGCCTCCGTCACGACCTTTTCGAGGATCGGCGTCAACTGCTTGCAGGGGCCGCACCAGGGCGCCCAGAAGTCGACCAGCACGGGCTGCTGGCGCGAGGCCTCGAGCACGTCGCGGGAGAAGGTCGCGGTCGTCGTGTCCTTGATCAGGTCTCCGGCCGGCGGCGCCGCGGCTGCGGCCGGCGCGCCATAATTGACCGTTCCGGTCATCTGCGCTCCGAATGATCCGCCATAGGGGTTCTGGCTGCCGCTCATGCTTCGCAATCCTTCCTGCTTCGCCGCACTCCCGGCGCTGTCGATCCTTCAGGCCCGAAGATCGTATGTCAGGCCGTGACTTTCAAGACAAGCGGCTCGTGGCCCGTGGCCTCCAGGAAACGCAGGAGATCGGCGGGAGCGACCGAAGTGGTGGCGTCGTTCGACAGCGGATGGCCGTTGACGATCTCCGAGCCCATCAGATCCGCGTCGACGACGATCTTCACCCTGCCCTCGGTGTCGTTGATGGCGCCGAAGGCAGTGACGGCGCCGGGAATGACGCCGAGATACTCCATCAGCTTTTCCGGCCTGCCGAAGGAGATCTTGCCGGCCGCTCCGATGATCGTATGCACCGTCTTCAGGTCGACGGTCGCATGCTCCTCGACCGTCAGGAGGAAATACTGCTCCTTGCGATCCTTCAGGAACAGGTTCTTGGTGTGGGCGCCGGGGATTTCATCGCGAAGGGCGACCGATTCGGCGACGGTGAACACCGGCGCATGCCGCTTCGTCGAATGGGCGATGCCGAGCGCGTCGAGAAAGGCGAAGAGCGCCTCGGCCGTCTTGGGTGTGGTCATTCGTGGCTTGCTCCCGAAGTTCGAAACACGCGTCGATGAAACCCGATCACGACCCATGCTCCCTGCTGTTCTCGCCGTATTGCGACGGGGCCGAGCGACCGCGTTCCGGCCGGACGCACGTTCAGGGCGGCAGCGGCGGACATCTCCCCGCATCTGGCCTTACGGCGAATGGCGGACCTCCGCAATGCCGCCGGCCGCATCAGGGCGCCGATTCGACGCCAGCACGGGAGTTCGCATTTTTTCGCGCGGACATTTCATTTCCCTGTTGCAATTCAAAATGCCTTAGGCCATATAGCCCCCGTCGCCGCCGGATGGCAGCGGCCCACGGCCACGCAGTTACCCCGGGCCGTGCAGGATGAGCGGGTGTAGCTCAGGGGTAGAGCACAACCTTGCCAAGGTTGGGGTCGGGCGTTCGAATCGCCTCACCCGCTCCAATTCTTCCAGATTGCCAAGCCTCGGTTGTCCGTCGTCGAATGATTTGAGACTTTTTAGGCTTTGTAAGAACGGATTTTGCGGCTCGCTAGCGGTTTGATTTAA